>CAYRWY010000005.1:47452-49499 GCA_964427955.1 uncultured Anaerolineaceae bacterium | reverse complement strand
AGCAGCTTGATCGCCGCGTTGATCGTCATTTCGCCCGTGCGCGCCGGAGACGTGTCAATCGTGCCCCGGTACATCGTGCCCTCTTGGATGAGGTCAAGTGCCTGGGTTTCGGCGTCGATGCCGACGATGATGGCGTCATCGCGCCCGGCGTTCTCCAGGGCTTGCATCGCGCCCAGGCCGCCCGCATCGTTGATGCTGACGACGACGTTGATGTCGGGATGTTCGATTAACGCGGTCTCCATCGAGGTCAGACCGTTTTCGGGCGTGCCGCCCAGGTAGTTGCCCACGATGACGGCATCCGGGGCACCTTCTTCGATGGCCGCGAGGATGTTATCGGCCCGGATGACCACATTGGCCACATCGGGATAGTCGAGAATGGCGACGTTCGCTTCGCCGTCCAACTCGTCGTTGATCAACTGTGCAGCGTACTCGCCCGCAGCCCACCCCATGTCAGCGTCTTCCACGCTGATCGTCACACCGCCCAATTCGGCCATCTGGCGTCCCGCATACTGCACGATCATCACGCCCGCCTCGGACGCCGCTTCCAGCGCCGACTGCACGCTGGGCGGGTCGAACAGGCAGATCACGATGACTTTCGCGCCGTCGTTGACGAAGCTCTCGATACCGGTGATCTGGCGATCCACGTTGATCTCCGAATCGAAGGTTTTGACCGGCAGTTCGAGTTCCTTCGCATAGGCTTCGGCGCTCTCCGCCACCGTCGAGTGGTACTCGGTTTCGTAGGTGCAGGCGATCACGCCGATAAACCCGTCGTCGCCCAGCGCGTCGAGGGCCGCGGTGATTTCGGCTTCGGTGGGTTCGAGGTCTTTTTCCGTGCCGAGTTCTTCTTCATCCCCACCATCCTGCGCGACGACTGCCGTCGCCAGCGAGGCTAAAGACAGTACCATCAATATCACCAGCAACAGTCTAAAGAATTTCATCGCCGATCCTCCTTATGTATATTGGATGAAGCTATTCAGGCGGAATGGCCTGTTCTCGTTCGATTTCCTGTTCGGCCAGGTCGATCAACTGCCGGACGGTGTACTCGTCGGTGACCAGCACGTTGATATACTGGCCGCGCAGCGCCCCCAACAGTGGCTCGACTTTGTCGGTGCCGCCCGCGATGCCCACGCTCACCGGGGACTGTCGCAAGTCCTCCAACTCGATCCCGATCGTGCGATGGGCAAAAGGCGCGATCACGGCGGTCCCTTTCAGATCGAAGAAGCGCCCGCAGATGTCGCCCACCGCCCGCCCGCGCAGCGCGTCCAGATCGCTGTCGTCGAGCAAGCCTGCCTGGGCGTAGAGCTGGTCACTTTCCAGCGATCCCAACCCGCTGGCGATGACGTCCGCTTCTTTCGCCAGCCCCAGGGCGTGGCTCAGCATCGGGTTGGCTTCGATGAAATTACGCGCGCTGCCGGTCCGTTTGCCCAGAATGGCCGGAGCACTCACGTAATAGACCCGCCCTGCCAGCGCGTCGGCGGCCTGCCGGGCGATCTCGTTGTAGTCGATGCCGTGCGCCTCGTGCCCGATATTGCCCATCGCCTGGACCACCTCGATCCCCGGAATCGGCTGGCGGGGCAGCGCATCGACCACGGCGCGCAGCGTGCGCCCGCAGCCCAGCACCAGGCGTTGGCCCGGCTTGAGATGGCCGATCAGGTAATTTGCCGCGAAACGGCCAATCATTGCCCGGATGGCGGTGGGATCTTCGCTGAATGTGGGTGCCAGGACGACGTCGAGCAGATGCGGGAACAGGCGCAGCACGTGCTGCTCGTGGGTGGTCAGCGTCTTGCGGGGGTCCCGGATCTGGATTTCGACGATATTCAGATCGCGGGCGAGAGTCAGCTCGCGCGACACCATGCTGCGCGAGAGGCCCAGGCTGCGGGCAATCTCTTCCTGGGTCTGATTTTCCAAATAGTACGCGCGGGCGACTTCAATCAACCGCGCCATGTGATCATCTGAAATGTTCATAAGTTTTGAGGAATGAAAAGACTATCGTATAAATTCATCGTATAGTGGATAAGTCACATTTGTCAAGTCACATATGTGAATC
>CAYRWY010000005.1:0-47352 GCA_964427955.1 uncultured Anaerolineaceae bacterium | reverse complement strand
TACATAGAAACGCTCTATCTCCACTTCGACGTGTGCTAGCCTGGCAGCGGGTGATCATGGACATCGAATTCACTGGCAAAATCTGGATTTGGCGCGGCCCCGCCCCGTGGTTCTTCGTGACCGTTCCGGCAGAACAGAGCCGCGAGCTGAAAGCGATATCGAGCTTCGTGACGTACGGGTGGGGCGTGATCCCGGTCCACGTGCGGATCGGCCACACCGAGTGGCAGACATCCCTGTTTCCCAAAGATGACAGCTATCTCGTGCCTCTCAAGGCCAGTGTCCGCAAAGCCGAGCATCTTGACGCGGGCGACGAAGTGGCGCTGCGGCTCGAAGTGCGTTGAGACCCCCCCGGTAAGCTCATTCGAGGTTGATTGACAGAAGCGCGCAGGTACGCCGACTGCGCGTTTTTGGCGTCCCGTTCCCCGCCCGACATGCGTCATTCGTCCAAATGGAAGCGGGAAAAATCCAAGACGTAGGACTCCACATCCCCTATAGTGAGCGTATGAACCCATGCGTCGAACGTTCTCAGCTTCCGGCCATTCTGGTCCTGGATGACAACGTCCCGATGTTGGAGCTTTTTACCAGAACACTCAGCCCGGATCACTGCGTTTTTGCCTGCTCGAGTTTGCAGGCGGCAGCCCACATTCTGTCCACGGAGGAGGTGCACCTGGTGATTTTTGAGCCGATGGTGGCCGGGCCGTATGGCTGGGAGCTGTTGAAAAGAATGACCAGGGAGTACGCCGTACCGGTCGTCGTGTGCAGCACGCTGGATGATCGTGCAGCGGGCCTCGCTTCAGGGGCCACCGCCTACCTGGTCAAACCGGTGTCGCCCACGCTTCTGCGCGGGGTGTTAAAGAGCATTTTAGGTTAATAAGGATTTGAACTGATGCAAATGGTTCACAGCCGTTCACAGTCGAGGTTGCTCAAAGACTGGTTTCGCAGCGAAACCCTGATGGCCTGGCTGTTCATTCTGCCGAGCCTGATTGGTATCACCATTTTTGTCTTCATCCCCGCGGCACGCGGCTTCTATTTGAGTTTCACCAATTCCGACCTGTTGACCCGGTCCGATTTTATCGGGCTGAAAAACTACCACCGGCTGGTCAGCGATGAGCAGTTTTGGAAGTCGCTGCGCATCACCTTGAAGTACGTGTGCTGGAATATTCCGATTCAAACCGCCATTGCGCTGACGCTGTCCATACTCTTAAAACAATTCACGCAATCTAATATTATTCGCGGCATCATCTTTCTCCCTTACCTGCTCCCGATGGTGATGGTCACGATGATCTGGATGACCATCCTGGACTACTCGTTTGGGCCGCTGAATGGCTTTCTGGAACTCCTGGGATTCAAGAAGTTCGGTTTCTTCAACCAGGCCACCATCATTCCGTCGCTCGCCTGGATCAACACCTGGCGACATGCCGGTTACGTCGCCCTCCTGTTTTTTGCCGGATTGCAGACCATCCCCGACGAACTGTACGAGGCCGCCAAGATCGACGGGGCCAACGTCTGGCAGGCGTTCAGGGGGATCACCTGGCCCTTGCTGCGACCGGTGACGGCCTTCGTCTTGATCACCTCGGTGGTGGGGTCCTTCCAGGTGTGGGACAGCGTCACCGTGGCCGCCATCCCCTCCGGGGGGCCGGGCGGAGCCAGCCGGGTGATCTTCTGGTATATCACCAACCTCGCGTTTACCCGTCTGGACATGGGCTATGCCGCTACGGTGGCCGTCGCGCTCTTCATGGTCAGCCTGGTGATCGCCGTGGGCCAGATGGTGTATTTCCGGGCCAATACGTCGGATTTGGGGTGAGAACATGAACATTACGGATGCTCGACTGAAGCAAGCCATCGGCAGAGTGAAGTGGGGCAGACTGCTGGCCTGGGCCTTTCTGATCGTGTGGATCTTCATCACCCTGTTCCCGATCTACTGGACGGCGCGTATGGCCTTTTCGACCCAGAAAATGCTGCTTGCCCACCCGACCAGCCTCACGCCCGCGCAGTTCACCACCGACGCCTTCAAGCGTGTGTTGGGCCGGCTGCCGCTCCAGGCGGTGCTCGACCAGGGTGGATCGCCGAAGGTGATGCACTTCGCGCTCTATCTGCGCACGACGTTTCTCGTCACGCTGATCGTCAGCACCAGTTCCACGCTTTTCAATGCGATGTCGGCCTATGCGTTTTCACGGCTGCGCTTTCCGCTGCGCAACAAGATTTTCTACATGTTCCTGATCGTCCAGATCATGCCCTCGGTGTTGGGGCTGATCCCGAACTTCATCCTGATCCAGAACCTGGGATGGATCGGCACCTTGCAAGGCATCATCGCTCCGGCGTTTTTAGGGAGCGCCTTTGGCGTGTTTTTCCTGCGCCAGTTTTTCCTGGGGATCAACCGCGAATTGGAAGAAGCGGCGATGCTGGATGGCGCCAGCCTGTTCGGGATATTCCGGCGCATCATCCTGCCGATGAGCGTACCCGCTCTGACCACGATGTTTCTGCTGTCGTATATGGGGGCCTGGAACGAATTGCAGTGGGCCTACTTCGCGGGGGGCAGTGGCCGTATTGAAAACACCACCACGCTCACCGTGGCCATGACGGCTTTTCGCGCCCAAACCCAGCGCGGACTGCCGGACTATACCGGTCTGATGGCGGGCACGCTGCTCAGTATCGTCCCGATCCTGGTCCTCTTCCTCGTCTTTGGACGCAAGCTTGTTGACTCAATCAAATTCCAGGGCTATCGGTGATTTCCTAACCAAGGAGGTGGTTATCTCAGATCATCCGGGCAGTCTACTACGTTCTCAAATCTGTTCGATTAGCCTATCAAGGAGCCTAAATATGAAGTCCCGTAAGTTTTTGTCGATGATGGTCGTCTTTTTAGCGGTTTCCCTGGTGATCCCGGCCAGCCACAGCGTTACCCGGGCCGATGACAAAGTCGAACTGCGCTACGCCCTGTGGGATTCGAACCAGCAGCCTGCGTACCAGGCCTGCGCCGACGAGTTCACTCGCCGCAATCCCAACATCGCCGTCACGATCGAGCAGGCGGGCTGGAGTGAATATTGGGATGGGCTGACCACCGCGCTCGTCGCCAAGACCGCGCCCGACGTCTTCACCGATCATGCGAGCCGCTATCCGGAACTCATGAGCCGCAACCAACTGCTGGACATTCAGCCGTACGTGGAACGGGATGCGGTCGATACCAGCATCTATCTGGTGAATCCCGACATGTGGGTGAAAGACGGCAAACGGTACGGACTGCCGAAAGATTGGGACACCATCGCGTTCTACTACAACAAGGACATGTTCGATGCTGCGGGCATCACGGATGAAGAAATCGCCAATTGGACCTGGAATCCTGAAGACGGTGGGACCTTCATGCAGAGCATTGCCAAGCTCACCCTGGACGATCAGGGCCGCAATGGTCTCGATCCCGCTTTCGACAAGAATAACGTCGTCCAGTGGGGTTTCTCCGGCAATCCCGGTGACGCGAGCAGCGGTGGCCAGCCTGATTGGTCGAGCTTTGCCGCCAGCACCGGCTTCCAACTGACGGATGGCCCCTGGGCCACCGCCTATCACTACGATGATCCACGCGTGATCGCCACGATCCAGTGGTGGGCCGATCTGCACCTGGTGCACGGCTATGCCCCTGGCACCGACCAACTGGGCAGCGGCATCGAAAGCCTGTTCCTGGCGGGATCGACGGCCATGTTCCCAATGGGTTCCTGGGACATCGGCTGGATCTCCGGCAGCGCCACGTTCAACGTGGGGATGGCGGCGCTTCCGGCAGGCCCGGAGGGGCGTCGTTCCCCGATCAACGGGCTGTCGGATGCCATCTACGCGGGCACCAAGCACCCCGAAGAAGCCTGGCAGTGGGTCAAGTTCCTGGCCTCGCCCGACTGCGCCAATATCGTGGGCGACTACGGCGTCGTCTTCCCCGCCATCCAGACCGGTGTGGATCGCGCTATCGCGGCCTTCCAGGCTAAGGGCCTCGACGTCTCCGCCTTTACGGACATTGCCGCTACGCCGGGCGCGACCTATCTGCTCCCGATGACCGAACACGGCACCGAAATTCGTGACATCCTCCAGCCGGTGCTGCAAGACATCTTCGACGGCCAGACGACGGCTGCCGACGCGCTGCCGGAAATCAACAGCGAGATCAACGACCTGTTCTAATAAGACCTGGTAGACACAGGGGCGAGCGCCGGATGATGGGTGCTCGCCCCTGGAATAGATTGCACGAGGCGCGCCATGAAAAAATTGACCCTGTTTGGCCTGATAACCTGTTTCCTGGTGATTTTTCCTGTTGAAGCCGCATCCCTGTATACCGATTCGACCCGAAGCACAGCAGCGCAGCTCGCTGCCGACGCCCAATGGCAGCCGCTGGATTACGCTCCCGCTCCGGCTGACAATCCGCTCAAGGGTTTCATGCCGTTCTATGATGCTTACGGATCACGCAACGCGCCGGTGGCCAACGATTTCCCGCACAGCATGGAGTGGTTCTATACCCCGCTGCGCAATCTCATGAACGGACCCGACAGCTTTACCTTCGAGCGGGGGATGGAGCCGCAGTTGCAGTCCATCGCCAGCCGGGGCCACCAGGCCGTCCTGCGCGTGTACCTTGACTATCCCACCAAGCCCACCGGCATCCCTCAATTTCTTCTGGACGAGGGCCTTGAAGTCCACCCCTACACCTTCTTTGGAAACTCACTGCGCAGCACCGACAGCGTTTCGCCCAATTATGACGATCCGCGGTTGGTCGCCGCGTTGGAAGCGTTCATTGCCGAGTTTGGCCGCCGTTACGATGGCGATCCACGCATCGGGTTTATCACCATCGGTCTGATCGGCTTTTGGGGGGAGTGGCATACCTGGCCGATGGATGGTTATACCCAGGAAACCAACGTCTATCGCGCGCTGCCCGATCCGAAAGAAGAAAACTGGATGCCGTCCGCCGAAACGCAGGAGCGCATCTTGCAGGCGTATGACGACGCGTTCAATACCACGCGCCTGCTGCTGCGCTACCCGATGCTGCCCAACCGGGGACGTTCGGCCAGCCCTGGCAAGCAGGTCCATTACAAGAGCATGGATTTCAACCTGGGCTATCACGACGATTCCTTTGCCTACAACACCCTCTTCGGTGAAGACTGGTATTTCATGGGCAAAATGGAGTGGGCTGGGGGCCTCGACAAGTGGCAGGACGAGCCGATTGGCGGCGAACTGCGCCCGGAAATTCAGATCGCCGTGTGGGCCGACCCGCCCACGCGCACCGACGTGGAAGATTTCAGCGCGGCAGTCGATGATACCCACGTGTCCTGGCTCATCGCTCACGACCTGTTCACCGTCAGAAGCGTCACCCCTGAAACCCCGACCTACCAGGCGGCCTTGGCGGGCGCGCGGCGGATGGGCTACGAGTTTTATGTCAGCGCGGTCAGGCTGCCCGACATTTCCTCCGGCGATCCGCTCGACGTGGCGATCCGCTTGCAAAACACCGGGGTCGCGCCGTTCTATTACGACTGGCCGGTGGAACTGGGTGTTTTGGACGCGACCGGAACGCTGGTTGCTACGCTCGATCCCGGCTGGCATATCACGCATCTTCTCCCCACCGCCGCCGGAGAAACCCCGTACGTCGAATGGCAGTACAGCAGCGCGACGCCCCAGCTTGCGCCGGGAACCTATAGCCTGCTGCTGCACGTGGTCAATCCCTTGCCGAATGGAAAAATGCTCAGGTTTGCCAATGCGACTCAGGATACTCACCTGCCAGGCTGGTTGACCCTGGGAGACTTTAGCGTGCAATAACCGGAACCTACATCATCCCAACAAATTGGAGACTCAGTTGTCAACCGCAAAACGTGTTGAGGTCAAGCTGCTGCCGGGCGAGTATTGGTGGGGAGGGCTGGCGCGGCATGGGGATCAGATGCCCTTCTGGGCTCAAACATCTTATCGCCAATCGCTGCACCGGACCTTCGGGGGAAACCAGGCCGTTCCTCTCCTGGTGTCGAGCAAGGGGCGCTACCTATGGAGCGAGGACCCTTTCACGCTCGAATTCAAGGACGGCTGGCTGTTAGTCGAAGAAGCTCAGGGTGCGGTCGTGCTTGATGAAGGTCACGAGAACCTGCGCGGCGGCTACCTGGCCGCCTGCCAGCGGTTTTTCCCGCCCGCCCAGCGCATCCCGCGCCCGTCGACTTTTCTGGCTCCCCAGTACAACACGTGGATTGACATGGGCAAGCATCCGTCCCAGGAAAAAGTGCTGCAATATGCGCGTGACATCCTGGCTGCCGGGATGCCCCCTGGCGTCTTGATGATCGACGACTTCTGGTATAAGAACAATGGCGTTTGGGAGTGGGACCCGGATGCTTTCCCGCAGCCCAGGCGCATGACCGACCAACTGCATGAATGGGGTTTTGACATCGTGCTGTGGATCAGCCCGTGGGTGACGGCGGATACCCGCCAATACCAACACCTGGCCGCCGCGCGTTTTCTTCTGTTCGCCGAGGGACAGCCGTCCGGCGACGAAAACCAGCCCGACCGCAGCGGCGAAGCCCCGGTCATTCAACGCTGGTGGAATGGTGCCAGCGCTGTGCTGGATTTGTCCAACCCCGGGGCGTTCGCCTGGTTTCAAGGCGAGCTGGACCGCCTGGTGGAGCAATATGGTATCGACGGCTTCAAGTTCGACGGCGGCGATTCGTCGCGCTATCACCCCGCCGATCTCGCGTATGCGGCGCGCACTCCCGCCGGGCACTGCGAGGACTATGGACGGGTCGGCTTGAAGTACGATCTCAGCGAGTACCGCGCGTGTTGGAAGCTGGGCGGGCAGCACCTGATCCAGCGCGTGCGGGATAAGGCGCATAGCTGGGGGCAGGGCGGGCTGGCTGATACGCTGCCGACTTCGCTGGCGCACGGCCTGATGGGCTACCCGTATACCTGTCCCGATATGGTTGGGGGCGGGGAGTTGGGGGCCGTGCCCGATACCATCGAGCCGGAGCTTTATCTCCGCTGGGCGCAAAGTGCCACCTTTTTCCCGATCATCCAGTATTCGATGCTGCCCTTCCGGGTGCTGGCGGAACCGTATTTGTCGTTCTGTATGGAGATGGTGCGGCTGCGCCAAAAGATTGGCCCGGAGATCCTGCGGCTGGCACGCCATGCGGCCCAGACCGGCGAGCCGATCATGCGCCACATGGCCTACGTTTTTCCGGACGAACAGATGGAGACGGTCCGCGATCAGTACATGCTGGGAGATCGCTACCTGGTGGCGCCCGTCCTTCAACGGGAGCAGACCCGGCGTGTGGTCCGCTTTCCCACCGGGGGCTGGCGCGGAGAAGATGGCCAGGTGGTGCAGGGGCCGTGCGAACTGGAAATCGACGTGCCACTGGCGCGGTTTCCCTGGTACTGCCGGGAAGACTAGTGCACTTTGCGGTACTCGCTGGGGGATTGGCCGACGAGCTTGCGGAACACCCGGCTGAAATAGGCCGAATCGTTGAAACCCACCCGCATGGCGATGAGGGTCATGTCGTCCGCCGTATGCGCCAGGTAGTCCTGCGCGCGCCGGATACGCAGCCGGTTCAGGTAATCGTTGATCGAAAGCCCCAATTCCTGCCGGAAGATGCGGTCGAGATGCTGCCGGCTGACCCCCACCGCCTCGGCGATTCGCAGGCGCGAAAGTGATTCCTCGTGATAATGCTGGTGGAGATAGACCACGACTTTTTTCACCAGCAGACTGGTCGGCTGGGACAGGATCGCCGTATCATTCACGGTCTGCTGAAGAATCTCAGTTGTTTCTTCCTCGGTCAATAACTGCTTGCTGTGAAAGATCACCTGCCCATAGTCGAGGCGGTGCACGTCCTCGGGGGTCAACAACCGGCCACTCATGATCACGACCGGCACGTGGCGTGTGGCGGGGCGGGAGCGCATCTGTTGGAGCACGGCGAAGCCATCCAGGCCCGGCATCATCAAGTCGAGAATGACTAACCCTGGCACTTCAGCTTCCATCGCGGCCAGCGCTGTTTCCCCATTTTCCGCCGTGCGCACCGCGCAACCGGGCAGGGCACGGGCCGCCAGCTTTTGATATAACTGCCGGGCATCCAGTTCATCGTCTACGATCAGCACTGGACGGCGATCCTCCGCCGGGCACAGCGCAATGAGCGTGCCGACCAGCGTCTGATCGTGGATCGGCTTCAAGAGGACGTTGGTCAGGCCCAGCCCGGTCTCGGATTTTTGCGCATAGACGATCAAGGGTAGCTGGCACAATTGGGGATGGCTTCTCAGCCGTTCGAACAGCTCCCATTCCTCGGGCCGTGCTGCCGCGAGATCCCAGGCCAGCGCGGCGGGGCGAACTTTTCTCAGGACGATATTCAGATCGTCGTTCAAGGCCAGCCGGTGAACGGTCAACTGCTGCTGCTGGCACAACGCCGTGATCGTGGGGCTGGGCTGCTCGGCGTTTGAGATGAGCAGCAGCACCGGATCGGTCGCGTCCGCGGGGAGCACCGCCGGTCGCCCTGAGACGTCGGTCAGCGGCAGGTAAATGTGGAAGGTGCTGCCCTGCTCAGGGCGGCTTTCCAGCGTGATCAACCCCCCGTGCAGAATGACCAGCCGCCGGGCAATGGTCAATCCCAGCCCGACGCCCACAGCGCGTTGTTGGGGTTGTTCGACTTTGATGAATGGCTCGAATATCCGCTCGTGCATGTCGGTAGAAATGCCGCGCCCGGTATCCCGCACCCACAGGTGCAGGTAAGGCGGCATCACTTCCGCCCCCAACTCGATCTCTCCCTCATCCGTGAACTTACTGGCATTGTGCAGCAGGTTCAGCAGAATCTGGCGCAGCCGCATCGGATCAGCCTCGATCAAGGGCAGGTCTTCGGACAGGTTCAACTTCCAGGTGACGCCGGGCGTGTTGGCCGTGGTGGCGAGGGTGCTGAATACGTCTTCCAGCAGGGGTTTGATGAGCAGGGTTTCTTTGAAGAGATCCAACGCGCCAATTTCCGCCTGGGAAAGGCTGAGGAGATCGTTGATCAAATGGAGGAGATGCTGGCCGCTTTGGTGGATGTGTCTTAAATCTCGTTCAAACGCCGGGGAAAATTCCAGATTGTACGGGTTGGGCGACGCGAGCGCCATCTGGGCATAGCCAATGATGACGTCCAGGGGAGTCCGCAGTTCGTGACTGACGTTGGCCAACAGACGGGTTTTGAGTTGATCGGCGCGTTCGGCCCTGGATCTGGCCTCAACCGCGTCCGCATACAGATCGGCGTTTTGCAGCACGATGCCCAGTTGGTTCGCCACGAGCTGCAACCCAATCAACTCGTGGCGCAGGTGCGAAGTGGATTGGTGGCTGTGCAGGTCGAGGACGCCCACCGGCCTATCGCCCAACTGAATCGGCAGCGCCATGCGCGAGTGGGTCTGCGGCCACTGTGGATCAGGCGGAAACCGGTGGCTGACGGTGATATCCGGGATGAAGATCGGCGTATTCGTCCGCAGCACTTCGGCCAGGATACTCTCACGGTCAAGCGCAAGGCGATCAGGGCGGCGCTCGGTGTGGTCAGGATAGACCAGGATGAGAGTCTGCTCCGCTTCGGACCACAGCAGAATGTGGACCTCGTCGTAGCCGTAATTGAGCCGGATGAGTTCGGCGGTCTCGTCCAACACCGCCGGGCGGTCGAGCAGTGGGCCGACGTGACGGCTGATTTCTACGCTCGTTTCGATCTGTTTCAGGCGATTTTGTTCCTCCCGGCGGTTGACGCCGACCATCCGCGACGGAATGTCGGCGATGGCGATCAGCTTTTCAAGGGCCACGAGGTGCACGTTGTCAATCGTCACCGCCTGTGGGCTGTAGCTGAAATGAGCAGGACAGGCGTCACCGCTGGCCAGGCGGAAGGCCAGCTCGATGGCTTTTCGCCCCAAGTTTAAGGCGGGAGTCTCTATCGTTAGCGCCATTTTGCCTTCGACGATGGCCGCCAGCGCCAACGGATCGCCGTTGATGCCGGCCACCAGGATGTCATGATCTAAGATGTTCAATTCCTCAAGCGCGCTGCGAGCGGCCAACGCCACGGTGTCGGACAGACCGAAGACGGCGTCAATCGGCGGTGTGGTACGCAGCAGGGTATCGACAATCTGTTGTTTTGCCTGGATGAAATTCCAGGCGGTGGGAATATGCTCAAAAGTCAGACCCGGAAACTGCGCTAAGGTCTTTTCAAAACCGGCTAACCGGCTCCGGCCATTGTCGGCGTTGCTTTCGACCAGGCCCCCCACGCCCAGGATGTGCCCCTGGCCGCCCAGCCGGTCCGCCAGGTAGCGGCACGCCATTTGGGCGGCGTCGTGTAAGCCGCTGGGCGACGTGAACAGTGGGTGGCGAAAATCGGTCTCGGCCAGGTAGACCACCGGCAGTTCACGGCTCAAAATGGCGGGCAGTTGGGCCGGGGGAAGATCCTTACAGATCAGCGCGGCCAGATCATACGCCAGCAGTTCTTCCACCAGGCCGCCCTGTTCGTTCAAGACGGTGGTGGTCAGTGGATCGTTGATCTCAATCGGTACCAGATGGATGCTGCCGAAGTGTTCTACATCGTGATAAATGGCCTCTTCGACCTGAATCCAGAACGAGTCGTTGGGTTCGATTTGGACGCCGATCCGAAGAAACGACATATTTTTTGAATCCTGCTAAAGCGGCATGGGCCGTAGGACCTCACGATCCATTATACCCAGCCACGTCATACATGCCCTGTTGTCGCGAAGGGGTCCAGGCGACAGCAGGGCGTGCACGAGGTAAGGGGTAGGAGATTGGTATCTACTCAGCGAGGGTGGCGGGCAGGAATCCGGCCACAAAGGTATCGCCCAGGCCGACCGTCGTACCATTGGACTGGTCCACGTGAGCGACTGGCACACCATAGAAGTTGTGGCCCGGGAGCTTGTTGAGAGCCTCAACGAAGGCCGCGTTCTCGTCACTGGCCGCCAGGTTTTCAATCTCCCGGTAATTTTCGATTGTGAAGTCATCGCCATAACGGAAGCGGGTGGTAGCCATCGTAACCCCAGCTTTGAGGGCGCGGGCGAATCTTGCCGCATTCGTACCGTACGCCAGGGCCCAGCATTTCGTGTGAACGACAATCACCGGTACCGGGATGAGGTGCTGTAATTCTGCCAGTGCGGCTTCGATCTGAGAGATGTCGAGCAGATCCACCTTTTTATGGAGGTGGCCCTGCATCTCATCTTCATTGAGGCTGACAATGTCAATCTGGCCGGCGAGCGCGCGATAGATGATTTGACGGAATTTCGGATCATAGAACCCCGCTTCCTCATAAAATACCTGCGCACCTTCAGGGAGGCCGCTGATGAATTTCAAAACGGCCTCCAGCCGGTTGGTGAGGAGGGCCTCACTGTGCATCGCATTAAAGCCCGAAACCAACAGTATTTGTGCACTCCCGATGAGGTGGGCGAACTCCTCATTCAGACTCATTCTGATATTGTCATCATCACTGTGATAGATCAGGCGATTCGCCTGACAACTGCAAATATCAATATCGTTGGCCCGGATGCGGGTGTTTTTTCCAAACTGTACGATCAGGTGCGGATATGAACTCTCGGTGGTGTTGCTGCAAACCCAGGGGCTGTCGTGCGGAATGAGTCGGCGCACATGGTCATTGATGGTGACCAGGTGAAGCGTGGAGGTATAGCCGAACTTCCGCATGGCGACGGCAGCCCGGACCGAAGTCCCTCCGAGTGAGACTTTGCTTTCGAATCGCTGTGAAAAATTCTCGACAATGGCCGACGAAGCCACGAAACGTTCGCCCCCCTGTCCGCCTTTCAAGAACGCCAGGATTGAAGTGACCAGATCACGTTCGCTGTTTATTTTAATGTCAATATCAAGATCCTCAGCATGAAGATCATACTGGGCGATCAGGTCTTCGAAAACTTGGGAGTCCCATACAATTTCATAATCAATGTTATTGCCAAATCCCAGTGCGATTTTTTCGTTCACCAGCCGTTTATTGCACCCCAATTTTGTGAAAGAGCCTGGCCCCCCCGAGGGGCAAAACTCGGGGTCTGCGCAGGCTCAAGTTGAACGCGTCTAATACAAGGAGGCTTTGCCCGCGGCATCAAACAGGTCGATCTTGTGCCGGGCCACCTCTTGCATCGCTTTGATACAGGGAGGGTAGATTTGGAGCGGTTCGCGCAGGAAGGGGTCCTTCAACACTTCGCGACACTTCTGGTAGAACGCGTCCTTGATGTCACTGGAAATGTTGATCTTGTTGATGCCCAGTTTGACGGCTTTGGCGATCTCTTCGTCCGGGTTAGCCGATCCGCCGTGCAGGACCAGTGGAATATCGACTTTCGCGGTGATCTCTTGAAGCAAGTCCATACGCAGCTTCGGCTTCATATTCTTGGGATACAAGCCGTGTGCCGTCCCAATGGCTACGGCCAGGGTATCCACGTCGGTCGCTTGAACGAAGGTCTCGACATCATCCGGATTGACATAGACGATCTCGTCTGTACCCGCTTCCGCTTCTGGCCCGGTGGTGCCGATGGTTCCTAGCTCGCCTTCCACGGAGACGTTGACGGCATGAGCGATCTCTACGACCTTCTGCGTGATGGCAATGTTATCCGCCAGGGGCAGCGTAGACGCGTCGATCATCACCGAGGTGAACCCGAGCTGGATGGCTTCCATGATCTGCTTGATCGTTGAGCCGTGATCCAGGTGGATACAGACGGGGACGGTAGCCTTAATCGCGCCTTCGATGGCCGTCTTGATAAAAGGCGGTCGAATGAAGGCCAGCTCATCGGGATGAATGGCGAGGATCACAGGCGAATTTGCCTCTTCCGATATTTCAAGCACACCGCTCAGTAGCATATTGCTACTAATGTTAAAGGCTGGCACAGCAAAATGGTTTGCATGTGCAACCGCCAACAGGTCTTTCATGTTCATCAACATAGTACAGGACTTTCCTCTCCGGGTTTGCGTTAGCCGCCAAAAGACAATCCACTTAAACGCTCAAGATACCCATTCTACCCTTTTACGGACCCAGCGGACATCCCCGCGATGAAGTACCTCTGAAAGAGCAAGAAGAGTATCAGAACTGGCAACGAGCCGAGCACGCTCATCGCCATCATTTGATTCCACTCAAAAGAATGCTGTCCCATCAGCAACTGAATACCGACTGGCACCGTGCGCATCTCGTTGGTCCTTGTCAGGGTCAGCGCGAACAGGAATTCGTTCCACGCCAGCATGAAGGTATAGACGCCGACTGAGACGACGCCTGGCAACGAAATGGGCACGAGGATACGCCAGAGAACCACGAAACTGCTGCCCCCGTCGATCATGACGGCTTCATCCAGGTCGCGGGGAAGGGTGTTGAAGTACCCGGTCATCATGATGATGGCGTAGGGCAGTGTGAACGCCATGTAGGTGACGATCAGGCCCCAATACGTGTTGTAGAGTTTTAGCGAGACGATGAGGCCAAAGTAAGGGATCATCAGGGTGATCGGTGGCACCGACTGCACGCCGATGATGATGATATTCAGCAGCTTCTTGAATCTGAACTCGTATCTGCTGAAGCTGTACCCGGCAAGTATTCCCAGGATCAGGGTGCTGATCGTCACCAGCGATGAAATCAAGTAGCTGTTGAGGAAAAACCGCCGCTGCTGGACATCGGTGACGACCGCACGATAAGCCGTAAGTGAGAACGAACTGTCAACCAACCGGGGCGGATAGGCAAAGATCTCGGTGTTGGATTTGAAGGATGAGGCAAACATCCACAGCACGGGCAGCCCGGCAAATAGCGCCCCCAGGATTAATCCGATGATCACCACTACTTTCGTGAGTTTGATCTGCGCCGACCATGAAATCCTATTCATTTGCCAATCTCTGACTTCTTACGTAGAACACGGCGATAAAGGAGGTCAAGGCCAGAATGAGCATGGCGGTTGCCGATGCCAGCGAAAACTCATAGCGAGTGAAGGCCAGTTTGTAAGTGAACGTGCTCAGGACCTCGGTGGCACGGATCGGGCCACCGCCGGTGGTCATCCAGATCAAGGTGAACTGGTGTGTCGTCCAAATGAAATCGAGTAAGGCGAGGCTGATAATAATGGGTCTTAGTTGGGCGAGCGTGATAAATCTAAAGAGCTGGGCACCATTGCCGCCATCGATTTTTCCGGCCTCGTACAAATCTTCGGGGATACCCTGCAAGCCCGCCAGGAAACTGACCATGTAGAAGGGATAACCCGCCCAGACGTTGATGAAGGTGACGGCGTACAACGCCAATTCCCTGGAACTCAACCACTCGATAGGTTGGCTGGCGAGCCCTGATTCGATCAACAGGTAGTTGACGGCCCCATACGGATTCAGCAGCAGCCGCCATAACACCGCAATGATCGAGGCGGTAAACACCCAGGGCAATATATAGACAACCCGGAAAATGGCCTTGGTTCCCGCGCTGAGCAGTCTGGAATTCAACAAAGTCGCAAACAAAAGACCGAGAACGGAATGTGCAACAACGCTCACACTCGCCAAAAAAAGCGTATGCTGAAGGGCCTGGCGAAACGTATCTCTCGAGAGGATATCTTCATAGTTACTGAACCCGACGAAAGTGGGGTCTTTACGCGTGATGATGACGTTATCCATTAAGGAATAATAGAAGACCGTGACGATTGGAATGAGCGACAGCACCGCCAATAGGGCTAGGGTCGGTGACAAATAGGCATAGGGAGTGAGCGTTTTCCAGATTTTTTGCCAGGAAGGGATCTTGGCTGTTCTTGAGACATGGATGTTGGTCATTCTTGGGGGTGCCTTCCCTTTTACCGGAGGCTGCAAAGCACTGCCGCTTCGCAGCCTCCGGGCTGGATGCTAGGTGAACCCTATTCGAAATTTTCCATCCAGGCATCCTGGGCATTGGCCAGGAATTCGTCGAGACTGAGATCGCCTTCCAGGTACATCTGGAAATTCTCGTCGAAGTCGCGCATCAGGTTCTCGGCCACGGGCAGACCCACGAATTCGTTGGCCAGGTAACCGGACTTGAAGACCTCGAACGCCGCGGCGAAGAGTTCGTCCGTCTTGACGAAGTCGGGCGTGGCATTCACGTTGCCGGGGAAGGCATTGGCGATAGACGACAGGGTCGAATTCGTCTCGGCGCTCATGAGGAACGCGATCAGCTTCCAGGCTTCTTCTTTGTGCTTGCAGTTCTCAGCCACGCCGATCCCCCACGAGGCGTAGGGCAGGCCGCGCGGGCCATCGTAACCGTCAACCGCGGGCAGGGCGGTGATGGCGAAGTTCAGTTCCGGATTGCGTTCGCGGATCAGGTTGATGTGCGCGAGGCTGTCGACCATCATGCCAACGCGCCCATTGGTGAACTCTTCCACCTTGTCCTGTTCCCGCATGGAGAAGGCACCGAGCGCGATCATGCCCCCATCGTACAGGCTCTTGATGTATTCCATAGCGCTGGCCACATCTTCATTTCCGACCAGGTTGGGCTTGCCGTCTTTCATCATGCTGCCGCCGCTGGCCCAGACCCACGACATCACGTCATTCTGAATACCGTTGGGCTGTTCCATGGACAGGGGCAGTACCCAGCCGTAGACATTGTTATCGGGATTGGTCAACGCCTTGGCGGCATCGGCAAATTCGGTCCGCGTGGAAGGCAGTTTTTCGATGCCGGCCTGATTCAGCAGATCCACGTTCACGAACACGGGGTAAACGAAGTTGACCACCGGGATCATGTAGGTGGCGCCGTCAAGCTGAATCTGGGCGGCTAGTTCGCTGTCATCATATCCGGCGGCGCTCATCAGGTCAGTCAGGCTGGCCAGGGCACCCTGCTTCACAAAGTCATTGACCCACGCGCCGTCCAAACCGACCACGTCGGCCATAGTGCCCGTGGCGGCACCGGCGACGATCTGATCTCTGGTGGTAGAGTAAGGGCCGCTGAGCAGCTTGACCGTGATACCAGGATTCTGGGCCTCGAACTCATCCATCAACGCCCGGAATGCCCCGTCAGGAAGCTCCGGCTCCCACCACTGCGCGAACTCAAGGGTGACGGAGTCACTGGCCTGGGTCTTCACGTTGGCGCCGAACCCCATAGTCAAAGCAAGAATCACCAGCAAGCCGATAATTTTGGTTCTCATGGTCTCGTTCTCCTCAATATTAAACAGAATTCTTGAAGCGATCACTCCGTGCTCTTAACATTGTTGGGTCGTTCTCTCCCGGTTGTTTCTCTTGGTGCCTATCCTCCTTTCGGTTGGCGAGTATCAGTACTTGCGATGCTCGGTCGCCCTATCTACCTTGATGACAGCCTGCACGGTAGCGTCGAAACGTGCTATGCAGATGCCTACAAACAGCGCCTCCGTTAGCGCCAGCATCGCCAGGTTGGACTCCAGCCGTTCCTGGCGAAAATAACTGACTCGCGAGGCCGTAAACAAACAAATATCACTATGGCGTGTCAGGGGTGATTCGGTGTGATTGGTGATACAGATCGTGCGAGCCTCACGTTGTTGGGCCAGCCCCAGGGCGTAGACCGTGTCTTTTGAGCTTCCGGTGTGCGAGATGCCCATCGCCACGTCTTCGGGCGTGGTCAACGACGCTTGCATTTCCTGCATCGTCGGATCGATGGCGGAGTAGCTCGGCAGACCAATCTTCGTCAGACGAAAATTGAGGTCCATGGCGATTGGAATGGAATTGCCGGAGGCGAAGAGGACAATCTGGCGGGCGTTGCAGATGGCCTGGATCGCGGCTTCCAGCGCCGTCATATCCAGGATGCGTATCGTGTCTTCCAGTGACCGCAGGCCCAGCATCATCGCTTTTTGCACAGCCGTGACGGGTTTGTCTTCCGGCATCAGGTCTTCGTGAACGATCGACATCGGCGAGACGATGTCCTCGGCCAGACGTAGCCTGAGCGCGTGAAACCCCGGGTAGCCTAAGGTCTGCGCAAAGCGGACGATACTCGCATCACTAACCCCAATTCGGGCACTTAAGTCATTAATCGTTAAATTGATGGTTTCTTGGGGCCAGTTCAATATAAACTGCGCCACTTTTTGCATGGCCCCGGTCAAATTGGGCAACGCATCCGAAATAAGTGACAGCGCACCGCGTTCTTGACTGGTTTGTTTTTTCATAAAAGGCACACCAATGCATGAAATTATTTTTCATCATTTAATCACATTTGAAATTTTATGTCAACTGGTTGGCTGTAGATTTTCACAGATTCCGGGGCCGGGCATAGGATCAACGTACTCCGCGCTCATGAGGGGCCGGTGGGAGGTATCGGATTAAAACAATAATAGGGCAGCCACAGGACTGCCCCATTGTGATCAGGTTATTTCATCCGGATCAGGCGAGGTCGAAACGGTCGAGGTTCATTACCTTGTTCCACGCTGCCACGAAGTCACGCACAAACGTTTGCTGTGCGTCGTCGCACCCGTAGACTTCCGCAATGGCGCGCAGTTGGGAGTTCGATCCGAAGACGAGATCGACTCGGGTACCGGTCCACTTCAGTTGGCCCGTCACACGGTCGCGCCCTTCGAAGGCCTCTTCAGCTTCCGACGTCGGCTTCCAGACCGTGTTCATGTCGAGCAGGTTCACGAAGAAGTCGTTGGTGAGCGTCCCCGGTCGGGAGGTGAAGACCCCGTGTTGGGATTGTCCGAAGTTGGCGTTCAATACGCGCAGCCCACCGACGAGGACCGTCATTTCCGGGGCGGTCAGCGTCAGCAACTGCGCCCGGTCGATCAGCAGTTCTTCGGCGGATACGGCGTATTGGGTCTTGAGGTAGTTGCGGAAGCCGTCGGCAGTCGGTTCGAGCACGGCAAAGGACTCGACGTCGGTTTGCTCTTGCGACGCATCCATGCGTCCCGGCGTGAAGGGTGCGGTTACGTGGTAGCCTGCGTTCTTCGCCGCCTGCTCCACTGCCGCGCAACCGCCCAGGACGATCAGGTCAGCCAGGGAGATCTTCTTGCCACCCGTCTGACTGCGATTGAAATCATTCTTGATCCGCTCCAGGGTGGCGAGCACCGTCGTCAACTGTGCCGGCTGGTTGACCTCCCACCCATTTTGTGGTGCCAGACGGAGGCGCGCGCCGTTCGCCCCACCGCGCTTGTCAGAACCGCGGAAGGTGACCGCTGACGACCAGGCGGTATACACCAGTTGGGAGACAGACAGCCCGGAGGCGAGCACCTTGCTCTTGAGGTCGGCAATGTCTCGTTCGTCAACCAGCTTGTGATCGACGGCGGGAATCGGATCTTGCCAGATCAGTTCTTCCTCAGGCACCAGCGACCCGAGATAACGGGCGCGGGGTCCCATGTCACGGTGGGTCAGCTTGAACCAGGCCCGGGCAAAAGCGTCGGCGAAGGCATCCGGGTTTTCGTGGAAATGCTTCGAAATCGGCGCGTAGATGGGATCTACTCGCAGGGCGAGATCTGTCGTGAGCATCATGGGCGCGTGTCGCTTGGCAGGGTCGTGCGCATCGGGGACCGTATTGGCCCCGGCGCCGCCTTTAGGAGTCCACTGGAACGCCCCGGCGGGGCTTTTCGTCAGTTCCCATTCATATCCGAACAGCACATCGAAGAAGCTGTTATCCCACTTGGTCGGAGTGGGAGTCCACGCGCCTTCCAATCCGCTGGTGATGGCGTCGCCGCCTTTGCCACTACCATGACGGCTCATCCAGCCAAGGCCCTGTTCTGCCAGTCCGGCGGCTTCCGGTTCACGACCCACCAGGGCCGCACTGCCTGCGCCATGTGTCTTGCCGAAGCTGTGCCCACCAGCGATCAGCGCGACGGTTTCCTCGTCGTTCATGGCCATACGAGCGAATGTCTCGCGAATGTCCCGGGCTGCCGCGAGCGGATCGGGTTTGCCGTTCGGTCCCTCAGGGTTGACATAAATCAAACCCATCTGGACAGCAGCCAGCGGATTCTCGAGATCTCGATCACCACTGTAACGTTTGTCGCCCAGCCAGGTGTCCTCAGACCCCCAGTAAATATCTTCTTCGGGTTCCCAGACATCTTCGCGCCCGCCGCCGAAACCGAAGGTCTTGAAACCCATCGATTCCAGGGCGCAGTTCCCGGCGAGAACCATCAGATCCGCCCAAGAGATTTTTCGACCGTACTTTTGTTTGATGGGCCACAGCAGACGGCGCGCTTTGTCGAGGTTGGCATTGTCCGGCCAGCTATTGAGGGGCGCAAAGCGTTGGGTGCCCGAGGAGGCCCCGCCGCGACCGTCGCCGGTGCGATAGGTGCCTGCGCTGTGCCACGCCATGCGGATAAAGAGCGGTCCGTAATGACCGTAGTCGGCGGGCCACCACTCCTGAGAGTCGGTCATCAAGGCGTACAGGTCTTTTCTTACCGCCTCCAGATCGAGGCTCTTGAATTCCTTAGCGTAATCAAAATCCTTGTCCATCGGATCGGACAAGGGAGAGTTCTGGTGGAGAATCTTCAGGTTCAGTTGGTTGGGCCACCAGTTACGGTTCGACATGGATCCAAACTTCGTGCTTGATCCCCCCATCACAGGACGCTTGCTGTCGCTACTCATAGTGTCTCCTTATAGACTGCATTTTTTGTTGTGCACGTTCGGTTCGGGCTGATCAAGGTGCGCAGTTAAAACGGCTTACCGCCTGATTTTTGATAGCGAACACCTTTTTCGAGCGAAAATCTCAAACGTATGGTGAGAGTCAACGCTGGCAGTCCGGGCAAAGGCCCACAAACAGCGCCTGTGCCCGCTCGATTCGGAATCCAGTTGCTTTGGCCACCAGGTCCTTCGCCTGTTCCAGGTCCTCGAAGGTGTAGTCCAGGACTTTGCCGCAGCGGCGGCACACCAGGTGATCATGCCGGTTAAGGTTCTGGTCATACAGCGCGGGACCGTTGCCTACATTCACCACCTGAATCAAGCCCGCCTCCATCAGATAGGAAAGCGCATTGTAGACGGTGCCGTAGGCGATACCGGGCAACTGCTGGCGCACGCGGTCATAAATCTCCTGGGCGCTCAGATGCTTGTCGGCTTGTTGAATGACACGCAGCACTGCTTCGCGTTGACGCGTCAAACGAATCGAGTCTGACATAGTGGTTCCTTTGAAATGGTAGCGGCCTTTCTTTCGCTATCGCTTTGGATTTATATTTAGAATAAATCTAATTACTGATCAAATCTTACAGCGGAAGCGGGACGTTGTCAAGCCGGGTCATCAAATCGACCAGGGAAGATAACCCCCGGTAAGGCAGAAGACGGCGCGGATAGCTAGCACATTCATCTCTGGCGGCGTTGTTCAAGCGGTGGACCTGGTGGCCAGGGGGCATCTCCAAAGCGCCGCGCGCGAAACCCGTGGAGGTATCCGCGGATTAAGGCAGCGTAGCGTGTATGGAAAAGCCCCCGATGCGACCAGGCCGGGGGTTTGTCGAGTTCATCCTTTTGCCGGTCATAGCATAGCGGCTCTTGCCTGTCATACAAACAGCGGGTACAGAATTTCCCCGGCGCGTTCGGTGACTTGATCCGGCACATCGTCGCGCGATACCAGATCGGTGATCTGGTTGAGCAGGGCGCGTAACTGCGGAATTTGATGGTTTTCAGTGATGGGCGGCAGGTACCGCAGGAAATAGATTGTTTCTTCTTCCGTCGCATACTTGCGCTTGTAACGCACCAGTCCATCCTGGTCCCAGTCGCTCAGGCCGAAATCGAGATAGGCTAACGCCTGCGCTTGGGCATACGCGATCCCGGTCCAGGTCAACAGGTCATTCGGGCGGCAGTCCAATTGGCTCTGGTCGGACGCGTTGAACTTGTAATAGAGCGTATCTTTCCACTCCAGAAAAAAGATACCGCCGACGATGGCATCCTTGTAAATCGCCAGGAGCAGCGCGCCCTGGTTGGCTTCGACAAACTGCTGCCAGATGGTCTCGAAGAAGCGATACGGCTGCGCCACCAGGTGATATTTGTTTTTTCGGATATTGAGATGCAGCTCAAAAAAGCGGCGTAAGTCGTTTTTGTCCTGCGCGAAGCGCACCACGACGCCCTGACTTTGGGCTTTTTTGATGGCACGCCGGGCCGAACTGTGAATCCCATCCCACAGTTGGTCGATGTGCGGTCGCAGATCGACTCGATGCCATTTGGCGTGGTTGACCGTTTCAAAGTGAGCATCAGAGAGGGGAATGCGATTGTGCAGGCAGCGCAGGCTGACGGGCTGTTTCAGATCCATGAGCGGCTGGGTAAGGGCTTCCCAGGCGGTCATGTCGTCTATGATGGGATCGCAGTAGTCTGAGAAAGGACGCAAGGTCACCCGCGGCCCCATGAGATCACACACCTGACAAAACGAGAGTCCCGCTTGTGGCTGTCCGTTGGCGAGGACGACGTAGGCCCGCGGTTCAAGCCCATACGTCTTGGCCAACACCCGCATCCACTCCGGCGAGTTAAAAAGACTGCTGGGGTGGTCCCAAACGAGGGATCGCCAGACCGGATCGGTTTGGGGATCAACACTGGATACTTTCATCGCTTTTTTCCCTTCTCCTATTCGGTCCCATCCGCGATCTTTTCCAGCCATTCTTCACGCCAGAAGTAAAAACATGACCGGTCGCAGGGGCCGTATAACTCGGTGCCTTCACAGATGACGTTTTCCAACAAGACCGTGCCGGAGGTGGTCTTGAGGCGGTAATCGCGCTCGTCCAGGAACACGTTGACCGGCTTCAGCACGCGCTGCTCCGTGCCACAGTACGGCCACATTTCGCGCATGAAGGAACACCCCTTGAGCGTTCGCCCCCGGCTGAAGGTTTCTTCGATCTCCTCGCGAGCACGGACGCGCACCCGATCCCCTTTTTGCAGGCTGACCCGTTCGGCGCGGGTGGCCGGGTGCGGACGGGGAGTAGGGCGGTGTGCCAGCCACCACCGTTTGAGGCGGCGGCGGGCTGTATAGCCGAGGTGGCGGCGCATCAGCAGGCGCAAACGTGCCCGCAGTGTGAGGGGGACATGCCATTGAGCGCGACCCTCTTTGATCAACGGAACGTCGTACAACTGGCAGGGGGTTTCGTTCATGGTGCCGTCCTCCACATTATTGAGTGCCGCGTCGGTTGATCCGGTTCAGGGTGCGTTCCAGTGGGAACCGTGCCTCGAGCGCCGGGTAGAGAGTCTGGTAGCCCCACCGCAGGACCGGATTGGGGAGGAAGTCGTAGGCTTCCGGGAAAATGACCACGTTGCCACCAAAACCAAGCTTGAAGAAGGTCGGCGTTTGTTTGAAGTTCTCCGCCAGCGCTTCGCCACGGCATACCTGTTGGGCGGCGCTCAACTCGATTCCTCCCATATCGTAAAGGCGATACCCGGCGGTTTGGGCCCACTCGATGGCGGCCCAAAAAACCGCTTCGTTAGGGCGGCGGTTGCCGTGCTGGCCGGACCAGCCCAGCGCTTTTGACTCCGCCAGATCGCCCACGGCCAGGACGAGTAGGGCGGATACCGGATCACCATCATAATCGGCAATGAACAACCGGGCGTGTCCCTGCGCGCTGAAACTACGCCACATGGTCATGAAGTATGCTTCGGGGTAGGTGATAAAGCCCTGGCGCTGGCTGGATGCGACGTGCAGGCGGTAGAACGTCAATAAATCAGCCTCGGTTTTTCCCTGGCGAACACTTATGCCGTCACGCTGGCTGCGGCGGACGTTCTGGCGCGTCTGGCGTTTCATCTGCTGAACAATCGTCTCCAGGGGCTGTAACAGGTCGAGCTGCACGCTGGCACTGGGCGCGTAACGACGCTGGCTGAGTCGGAAACACGCCTGTTGCAGGTAGCAGGCGACCGCCTGGCCGTTGTTCGGAGGCTGGATGATCAGGTGGCGGATCGCGTGCGCGCGGCTCAGGGGCAGCAGGATGCCCTGGACCACGGTTTCGATCAGGGCGGAGTCGTCAGATGTGGTGACCGGGCCTTTGGGGACGTACCCAATCGCCACCCCGGGGAACACCGGTCGGACGAGCATCTGCGCGCCCCCGACGATGGTGCCCGCCTGGCGCACGACCCCCCGTACGGCGTGCCAGCCAACTTCGCGTTTGGTCCTGGCCCAGGCCGACATCTGCATATGGTGACCGCCAAGGGCCGTGTCCAAAAAAGCGTCCCATTCCGGCATGTCCGGATCGGATGACAGTTCGATGTGATAGGTAGCGCTCATGACACCCCCTTGCGGGCGGCGACTAGAATCCAGGGACTTAACCCGGTGACATGATGAAGCTGCAACGTCCGTTCCAACCCGGCCAGGGCGGGAATGTGCGGGTTGTTACTGCGGCGGTTGAAGGGCAGCCAGTTGTAGCCCTCAACAGCTTCGATAACCAGATCGGCGTTGGTCACCGCCTGTAGCATCTCTTTCGTGCTGACATTCCCGTGCTGGCCTAACGGTTCCGCGCGGCCCGCCAGCCGCTTGAGCGTCCGTTTGTAGTTGCAGCGATTTACCGCCGAAAAGATGAGCAGGCCATTCTGCCGCAGCAGGCGGTGACATTCGGCCAGAAAACGCGGCTGATCGAAATAGTCGATTGAGGCGATGCAGACGATGTAGTCCGTCACCGCGCTCGCCAGCGGGATTCGGGCGGCGTCGGCGCGAATGAGCGACAGCGGGGCAGGGCTGCGCGCTTTCATAAGCGCCAGGGCCTGCGCGTTAATATCCATCCCGATGACCCTGCACTCCATCTCACGCAGCCGCGAGGTAATCCGGCCCGGGCCGCAGCCGATCTCTACCAGGGCCGCGCCCGGTTCCACGAAGCGCCGGATGAAACGCAGCTCGTAGGCTTCGAGATAGTGATCGATGGTGCGATCTCGAAAGGTATCCCAATGGCATTCATTTGAGGCCATGATCAATGCGCTTTCACTAACTGGTTGAGCAAGGTCTGCACGATCGAGAGCCTGGAAAGCAAGGGAAATACACGGTGATACCCCCAACGCAGCGATGGATTCGCGATGTAGTCGTAGGGACCGGGAAACAGCGTGACCGCCCCGCCGCTGCGTAATTTGAAACCGCTGGGTGACTGCTGCATGTCACTGGTGAGCGGGTGCCCATCCAGCAGTTCTTGAGCGATTAGCGGATCGATTCCGCCCATGTCGTAGTAGTGATAACCGTGCATCTTCGCCCAGTGAATGGCTTCCCAACGCAGGATTTCGTTAGGCTTCAAGTTTCCATAGCGGCCCGACCAGCCGCTTTTCTTTGATACGACGACCTGTCCGAAAGATACGACCAGATAGGTGGCGACCGCTTCCCCTTCGTACTCCGCAATGAACAATTGCAGGTGGCCGCACGGGGCCAGGACTTGCCACATATGACGGAAATACGCTTCGGGATAGGTGACAAAGCCCTGGCGTTGCCCGGTGGCTTGCAGGAGTTGGTAGAAAACGGCCAGGTCCGCTTCGGTTCCTTCGCGGACGGTTACTCCCATCTTGGCACTTCGGCGGATGTTGTAGCGCGTTTTCCTGTGCATCTGCTCCTGGATCGCCCCAATATCTTGATGCAGATCGATCAGCACCGAGGCCGTGGGCGCGACCGCCGTGTGGCCTGGACGGAACCCCCACTGCGGCAGCAAGGGGATGAACGTGGTATCGTGGCAAGGCGGCTGCAAGACCAGATAATGGATGTGATGGCGACGGGTGAGGTTCTGAAGCTCCTGGAGGATCAACTCGCCCAGGCGTTCATCGGGGGCGTTCAGGATCGGGCCGCGGGTCACATAGCCGATGTTGCCGAACGGGCGCAGTGGCCGCAGCAGCATTTGTGCCCCGCCCAGGATGGTACCGTTATGGGAGATAACCACCCGCAGGCTGTGCCAGCCTTGATAGGCCTTGACGTTCGCCCACAGGCCGGTTTGGACGTGATCGCCGTCCGGGACGCTGGCGACGAAGGCATCCCAACGCGCGTCTTCCGTTTGGGTGGAGATGGTGACGTGATAATCTGGCGAACCCATAGCGGTACTCCCTGTCAGGACGATAGACCGGCGGACGGATTCTCGATGACGATATAGTCTCCCGAACGGGTGAATGACCACGGTTGGCCGTTCCAGTACACGTCGGTGGCGGATGGGCTGTAGAGTGTGACGGCGCTTGTGATGTCCCCGTAAAGGTTGATGGTGGTTTCCTGCTGCGTGACTTCCAGCGTGGTCGGTACGGCGAGATCGCCGATCAGCACCCGGCCCTGATCGACCAGCCGCGTGCCGTTCACGATGAACAGCTTCGTCCAGGTGTGGCCGGGCTGCCAGGTGATCGCGGCGGCTTCCCCGTCCAACTCGTAGGGGCCAATCGATCCCGTCTGGCCGGTCAGCCCGAAGATCACGTCGTAGACCGGGGCAACCGTCGTGCTACTTTGTATCCGGACCACCACGCCATCCGCCGTTTCACTCAAGATCGCTGCCTGCGGATGCTGCGACCAGTCGGCTTCGTTGGTCGGATAGAGCACGTGAACCAGCCGGGCGGCGCTGCTCGCTGCGGTGGGGTGGATGCGAAGGTAAGGCTGCCCGTCGTCGCCGGTTTCGACGGCGTACGCCTGAGACGATAACGGGGCGATGCCGAGCAGCAGCCCATTGCGCGAGACGCCTTGAATCCACTCCCCGGCTTCATCCGGTACCACGACTCCTTCGCGAAAGTGGCACACCCAGTCATAGCGGTGAGGGGCGTCCGCCGCCAGATCATCGACCATCACCAGCACGTCAGGCCGGACGTAGACGATATGGCGGATCACGCGTTCGATCCCGTTGATCTGGCTGTACCGCTGGGTGGCGTCCACGGCGGCGTAGTCGAAATCGGGGGCCGCTGCGACCGTCGTCAGCGTGCCGTCTGTGCCGCGAAAGGCCTCCGGGGAGTGGTTGTCGGCGTTGTCCGGGCGCTGCTGGCCCTGCCCATCAATCAGGATCATGTTGTGGTAGGCGGTCCCGGCACGGTCGTACCCGGCGCTCTCCGGCGCGAGCCAATCCTGCTGGCTGTACAGGTAGAACGTGCCGGTGTCGTCGTGATCGTGCCCGAAACTGAGCTGGCAGTTGGTAACCGGGCAGGGGGCTTCCCAGGGATACGAGCCTGTCAAAAAGCTGTCGAAGGCGAACCGCCCGGCATAGGCGCCGGATTTCAGGGCAAAGATGGTGGCATCGTCTTGCCAGCCCTCCCGCCAGATCACGCTTTCCTGATCAGGAAAAACGCGTGTAAGCGGCAGATCGTCGGGAGGGGTAGGTTCGATGGACGGGTCATAATATAGAAATTCGAAGACGCTCCACGGCGCGGCGTACTCGGTCGGCGGGCGCAGGTTGTAAGTCAGGCTGCGGCGGGCCATCCATTCGGCACGCCCATCTTCATATTCGCGCGCGTTGAAGCGCAGGATCGTATGGGGCGGGAAGGGAATGCCCCACCACCATTCAAAATCGCCGTAAGTGAGGATGTACCATTTGGTGCGCGGCAGGTTGTTGTAGAGGGTCCAGTAGGTATAACCCTGCAAATAGGCGTGGGGGATCAGGTCGATGCCTTTGACCTGGCGCAGGCTGTCCCAGAACGGCAGGGTCAGGGTCAGCCCGTAGTTCTGGTAAAAGATGCCTTCGTGCCAGCTTCCATCGCCGATCGCGTTCAGAAAATCGCGCACACGTCCCATCTGGTCGATGACCTGGGCCAACCACTGCTGCGCCTGGGCGTCTACCGTGACGTTGGCGGTACAGGCTTGCGGTTCGCCGACGACATCCGAGCGTACCCAGAGATCGCCGGTGGTGTGCCACCAGATAAACCCATCTTCGCCGGTGATGCCCTCACTGAGCACCGTGACGCTCTGTCCTGCCGCCAACACCTGCTCGACGCTGTAACCGGTCCCCGGCCCGGCGCGCAGGTTCACGTTCTGACCGAGGGCGGACACCTGGCACACACTGGCCAGCGCGGTATCGTCGCCCAGCAAGACCAGGGCCGCGATCCCTAAGGCGCTGTGATTGATCCAGTGATGGTTTTGCAGGTAGGCTTTGGCCCACCAGTTATTCCACTCGGCGTTGTAAGGTCGGACGCTGGCTTCGTAGAGCTGCCCGGCCCAAAAGACCAGGCTGTTGCGGACCTGCGCGCGTTCTTCCGGTGTCAGCCTGTCGTAGAGCCAGTCGTACGCCAGCGCGTTCCCCAATACCATGTGCGCGTGTCCCAGGTCGCGCCGGTTGCCTTCTCCCCACTGATCCCAGGCGGCATAGGTCAGCAGGTAGTCACGGGTCAGATCGCAGATGTCGTCCCGATCGGTGAGCACGCATACAAACGCCATCGGGATCAGTTGGTTACCGAACAACCGGTAATCGTCTTCGGTGCCGTCGCGGGGCGGGGTGAGGAGGGGCGGCGTAGCGGCTAAGGTGTCCACGTAATCCGTGATCTGCTGCCAGATGTCTTGATGGGTCGTGGCGGCCCAGGCGCGCAGCCGTGGAAGCTCGCCGGTGGTGAAGAACAGGCGGGGGTGTTCCGTTTCGGGCGCGGAATGCGCGGGCGACAGCAGACCGCCGAAGACCACGACCAGCGCCAATAATCCCAAGGTGATCCTAAGTAAGCGCATCATCAGTATCCTTTTGGGCCAGCGCGGCATAAGCCTTCAGCAAATGCGGAGCCTGATGTCGCCAGGCCAGATGCGCCTCGACGCGCGCGCGGCCCAACTGCCCTAAACGCTGGCGTTCCGGCGGGTGATCCATCAAATGGGCCAACTGCCGCGCGAAGGCCAGCGTATCATTCGGCGGAGCATAAAGCGCTGCGTCGCCCGCCGTAAAGCGGTGTTCGGGCAAATCGAAGGCCACGACAGGCCGGGCGGCAGCCATATATTCCATGATCTTGATCGTGGTGGACCGGTCCGTGTACGGGTTGGAGGGTTCCGGCGCGGCACAGATGTCCGCGGTTTTCAGGTAACCCGCGACCTGTTCGTGCGGCACCCACCCTTTGAAATCGACCAGGGATTGGATTCCCTGCTGGTGAGCTTGTTTCTTGAGATCGGGCAGCGCGGGACCATCGCCCAGGATCAGACCCTTGAAATCGGTGCGGCCCAGATCGTGCGCCAGATGATACAGCGCGCTGATCAGGTAGTCGGCGCCATCCTGAAACCCGATCAGGCCGACGTAGGCGATCACGGTCCCATTCTTGCTGCCGGAGCGATCCGCGGCGTCAATGGGCAGCTCGTCGGGGCCATTGCGCACGATGGTGATCCGGTGGTCCGCCACGCCCCCGCGTGCCATCTCAAGCGCGCGGTACGACTCGTTGCAGGTGATCACGTGATCGGCCAACCGGCACGACAAATGTTCCAGGCGCAGCAGGACACGGCGCACCCACGGGTTGCCCCCACTCGGAAAGCGCACGTCGTACATCTCCGGCGCGAGATCGTGATGGTCGAAAACGAACCGCTTGCCGAACAGCTTGTAGAACGCGGCGATCAGGCAGAAAGTATCCGGCGGGTTGGCGGCGTGGATCACGTCAAAACCGCGCGCCCCCGCGACATAGAGCGAGAGGGCGAACGCCGCCGCCATCGAATAGCCGTACTCCCACCCGTAGCCTAACAATCCCGCGCCGGAGCGCGGCTCGGGGAACTGGTAACAATGCACGCCGTTGATCACCTGGTGCCACGTCCCCCCCGGCGGGCAAGGTCCGATGACGGACACCTGATAACCGGCCCGGCACAGGGTTTCCGCTTCGTGCTGCACGCGCCGATCGCGCACGTACGGCGTGTTTTCGACCAGCATCAACACGCGGGTGAGCGGGCGTGCCGCGTACCGGAGCCGCATCCGGCCCAGCGCGGTATCGGCGCCGACCATGCCCAGCAGGGCCACGTTCGGGATGACCGGCGTCGAGAAGCGCGCCTGGGCATGGAAGACGGCATACACCAGGTTGAAATACACCACGGGCGCCAGGACGATCAGCCAGTCCCGATCCCGCCGCCACCAGATCGCCCCCACCAGTAGCGGCAGCAGCAAAATGCCCTCCACGCCCGCCAGGAACAGGCTTTTCGCCGGGCTTTCGGAGAGGTACCAGAAACGCGGAATCTGAACGATGGTTCGCGCGAGCAGTTTTTCGGGGGAGTGCAGCACGTAATCACGCGCATACGGCCAGAGCGCCTCATCGACGCCGCGCGCGCCCCGGTCAAAGCGCCCCGGCTCATGACCCGCCAACCGCGCGACTTCGGCCTGGGCCAGGTGATCCAGGATGACGACCCGCAAAGGGGCCTGATCGTAATAGTCCACGTAGTAAATGCCGCTGACGAACTCCATCACGCCGCCGGAATGGACCGGGATGAACTTCCCGCCGGTTTCGTGATAATTGCGGATCGTCCAGGGGGCGATCACCAGCGTCGTGACCAGCGTTCCTGCCGCGGCGCGCAGGATCAACGCCCGGCGGTGCTGGCGCTCCCACCCGATCACGAGACCGAACAGCAGCAGCGGCAGCAGCAGCGCCGTCTGGCTGACCAGCGCCGCCATCCCGAACCACAGCCCGGCCAGCAGTGCCTCGCGCCAGCGCCGTGTGACCCGCAGCCGCAGCACCGCGTAAACGCCGAGCGCGACATACAGCGTGAGCAGCGTCTCGTAACGGATGCGCGGACAGTACCAGAACATCATCGGGTGGACCGCCGTGATCACCGCGGCGACGGTGCCGATCCGGCGCCCGAAGGCCTGTTTGCCGATCAAGTACACGACTACGCTTACCAGCGCCGTCACGACGCACTGCACCAGTACGGCCCCGGTTTGCATGTCACCTGTCAGTAGGTACATTCCGGCCAGTACCACCGGCAGCCCCGGCCCGCGATAGGTGGTCGGGGGCGAGCCTTCGTAGTAGGTGTAGCCATCCCCATCCACCCAGTTGCTCGCCAGCCGTCCGAACAGGTCGGGGTCTTCCCCCAGGCTTAATGGGCCTTTCATGGCCGGATACACGGCGAAACTGAACAGCAGGCGTCCAATCAGGGCCACCGTGAACAGGTCGACGAGAAAACCGCGTTCGTGGGTGTCGATCCACCTGAACACCGCGTTCATGATCCTCCCCCTGACGGCTGGCGCGCGGTCATGGTGGCGACGAAGGCGGCGCGCAGATGCTCGACGTTGCGGGCGGAAAAATGCTCGCGCACAATCGTTTGGTTGCGGCGACCCATCGTCTCCCGCAGGGCCGGATCGGCGGCCAGCCGCTGGATCGCCTGGGCCAGCCCCTCGACGTCGCCTTCTTCGATCAGGATGTCTTCGACCAGTTCCGGGGTTCCGCCTAAGCGCGTGGCGATCACGGGCTTGCCATGCGCCATTGCCTCGATCAGTGCGACCGGCAGCCCTTCGCTGATGCCGTCCTGGTCGGTGCGAGAGGGCAGACAGACGAGATCGCACTGCTGGTACAGGTAATTCAGCCCGTCGTCGGCGACCGTGCCGAAGATCCGCACCCGGTCGCGCACGCCGCACTGATCGGCCAACTGCACCATGTTGATCGGGCCGCCATAGCCGACGACCCATACCTCGATGTTTTGCCCGGCAGCCTTGATCGCTCGAAAAAGGATCTCGTGTCCCTTGCGCCAGACGAACCCGCCGACGATCAGAATGCGCACCGTGGCCGCGGGCGCGGTGGCGGGAAGGTCGGCGTGATGGTGGACGACGATGGCGCGGGCGGCGGCCTGCTCCCCGGCGACCTCGCCCAACAGGCGGCGGTTGAACTCGCAGTTGACCACGATCTGATCACACGCGGCAATCGCGCGCCGGAACATGGGCCAGTTGGGATTGGCGCGCAGATCGTAGCCATACAGCGCGACGGACAGCGGCGTACCCAGGAGCTTCTTGCAGTAGTAACCGGCGAATAATTTATGGTCGCCAAAAACGCAGTGGATCAGGTTGACGCCGCGCTGCTGCATCTGCCGCGCGAAATCCACGCTCAGCAAAAAGGCCGGGAGGGTGCGGCTGCGCAGGGCTTCGCCCCACAACTTCAAGTAATCTGTCTGGTAGCGCCACAGGCCGCGCGCCTGGGCCAGCGCCACCCGCCGGGGCTGGACCTTGTAAACGTCCCAGGTCGGCGGCGGCAGATACGGGCCGTTCCCCATGCGCAGCGGGAACAGCGTCACCGACGATCCACCGGCGGAGAGCATCTCGATCTCGCGAAACGTCCAGGCGTCGATCCCGTGCGGCATCGAAATGATATACGCGAGGTTGAGACGGTGATTCTCGTTCATACCGGCACCACCGTCGATTGGTACCATGCGGCAGTCTGCGCTGCGCCTTCGGCCAGCGTGACGGTGGGCGCGTATCCGGCGGCTCGGATGCGGTCGATGCTGGCGACCCACCGCTCACAGTCGCCAGGGCGCACGCTGCCGGTGAAGCGGCGCTGCGGGTCCAGGTTCATCGCCCTGGATACCGCGTCGGCAATATCGCACGTGGTATGGCCCTGGCCCGTCGCGACGTTGTAGGTTTCGCCGCACAGCGCGCCGTTATCCAACACGACCAGCGCGGCCTGGACCACGTCGGTGACGTACACCATATCGCGCACCTGCGTGCCGTCCCCCAGAATTTCCAGTTCATGCGGGTTAGTGCTCAGCTTGCGGATGAAGTCGTACACGATCTGTTTGTGCTGACGCGGCCCATACACTGAAAACAGGCGCAGCGACGCGGCGCGCAGGTGATAAAGGTGGCTGAACACGGCGATATAGCGCTCGGTGGCGAGCTTGCTCACGCCGTAGGGCGAGATCGGCAGGGTCGGCATGTCCTCGTGGATCGGAACGCTGCGGGGATTCCCATACACGGCGGCGGAAGAGGCCGCGATCAGGATGGGGTGCTGGTCGGCCCGGCGCAGTGTTTCCAACAATCGAAAAGGCCCGCGCAGGTTGATCTCGTAGTCGAAGGTTGGGTCTTCCACGGAGGGAGGAACGTAGGCGTTCGCCGCCCAATGAAAGATGATGTCGAAATTGCGCTCGGCGACAAAGCTGGCAAACCGGCGGCGGCGAATATCCATCGGGTAGAATTCGACCCGATCCGCGATCTCCCGGATATTTTCGAGGGCGCCGGTCGAGAGATTATCGACGATGGTCACGTGATACGCATTTTCGACCAGTGCTTCGGCCAGATGGCTGCCGATAAAGCCTGCCCCACCGGTCACCAGGACCGAACGGTACTTTTTCATGTGAGGACCTCTTCCTTCATGACATAGGGCTGAGCGTCGCGCACCGATACCGCCTGCAACAGGTGATACAGGATCATGCTCAACGGGCGCGGGTAGTAGCGGCGATCTGCCAACCAGCCGTAATCGCCATCGGAAAACGCGAATCCGCCGTTGGGGTGCTGCTGGGCCAACACATACGCATAAGCGCGATCTTCGATAGGGTCCCCATCCGTCAGACCCAGGCGGCGCGCGGTGGCCAGCGCGGCGGCAATCGCGGCGGTGTTGTATGGCACGCGCACTGCGTGTCCCACGCAGTCAAACCGTGTTGATCCATCTTCGCGCACGCTGCTCGCCAAAAAACGTGCTAGCCCGCTGATGATCGGTAAAACACCGGGGTCCCGTGTCGCGTCGTAATACGTGGCGAGGTCTTGCAGCTCGAAGGCGTTGTACTGGTAACATTGGAAGTGCACCCGATCCTGGCTGCTATTGGACGGGTTGTGCAGCGCGTAGGGCAGCTCGCCGCTGTCGAGCTGGACCGCCCGCAGAAAATCGACCATCTGGCGGGTGTAGGGCGTCTCGCCGGTGAAGCGGTTCAATTGGCCCAGCAGGGCCAGAGCCAGCGTGGTATTGTTCGGAATCAGCCCGGTCGAGTCGGTGGCGAAATAGTTGACGGATAGGCCCCCGGCGTGCGTTTGAAACCCCACCCGGCCCACCATGAAGTGGTACCAGGCCAGCGCCCCGGCCAGGAGGTCAGGCTCAAGCGTGCGTTCGTAGGTCGCCAACAGGCCCAGCGCGCCAAACACACCTTCCACGGTAGCGATCCGATTTTTCCAGGCCGGATGAGGATAGGTCCAGTAACCGTCCGGGTGTTGCAGGCGCCGGATGCCGTGCGCGCAGCGTGTCGCCATATCTGCCCACTGGTCTGCGCCGGTCAGGTCGAACCAACGCCAGTTGTCGAGAATCCAGTAGCCCTGGCACTGGATATAACAGTAGCGGTCGCGCCAGGGGATCAGCGGCAGACTGCTCTTGATGAAGCGGCCCACCCGCCGGTTGAAACGCACCCCTTGATCGGGACCCACCAGGTACGTTCCATCCCAAAAACGCTGGCGCAAGAAGGTATGCAGCCGTTGGGCAGCGTGGGCATAGTCGTCAGCCATGTCGCCCCCTCCCGTTGGAATGCGCCGCGCTGAGCGCCTGCCGGTAAACTTCCAGGGTTTGCCGGGCGATGACCGGGGGGCTGCACTCGGAATCGATCTTGCGCTTGCCGTTAGCGCCCAGCGTGTGACGGAGTGCCGGGTCGCGCAGCAGCCGCACGATCGCTTCCGCCAGGGCGTGTTCATCGCGCGGGGGGACCAGCAGCCCGGTGCGCTCGTGTTCGACGGCTTCCGGCAGGCCGCCCACCGAAGTCACGATCACGGGTTTGGCAAAGGTATAAGCCACGGGGACCACGCCGCTTTGTGAAGCCTCCAAATACGGCAGCACGACGACACTCGCGCGCTGGAAATATTCGACGGCGCGAGTGTCCGGAATGTATTCGTTGTGAACGACGAACTTTTCAGGGTGGACCATCATCGCCCGGTAGCGGGCGAAATCTTCGCCTTGCCCCGCAATCATGATGCGCGCCTCCGGCAGTTGGGCCGTGATGAGCGGTTCGGCGCGGATCAAGTAGTCCAGCCCCTTGTAGGGCCAGATGCGCCCCCAGAACAAAATCAGATGGTCGTCTTCGGGATAGAGCGGTTCCACGTCATCGACGCCGATGCGGATGTGCGGAATCACATGAATACGTTCCGGCGGGAGGTGCACCTCATCGACGAGGATTTGCCTGGACTGCTGCGCGTGCACGATCAGGCGGTGGGCGCGGCGGAACCCGTAATCGAAGACGAATTGGGGCGTTTTGTGTCCCCCCTGGTCCCCGTAATGCTGGCGAGGATCGTGGACGGTCACTACTAACGCGCAGCGACCCATCAGCGGCAGCGCCGGGTTGAGGTAGAGGTGGCCCTGCTGCAAGTGAATGACGTCCGGGCAGAAGGCGCGAATCTGCCGCACGATGAACCACGTCGCGCGCAGTTGATGTATCGGTTGGCGCAAACGCGGCTTGTGAAAGAGCGCCACCCGCACTGTTGGCCGCACCTTGTCCCGGTGCGGGGCGGCGAGTTGGCGCGGGATCAGCAGCAGCACGTCAACCTCATCCGCGAGCGCGTTGGCCAGCCGGATACAGTATTCGCCGTAGTCGGGCGATACCACGACCGCCTTGTTCAAGGGGTAAAGGTCCCTGGTCGGATCGTTCATCAGTTCCACAAGCCCACGATAAATCCTGCCGTCTGTAAGCCCTGGCACTGCCGCCGGAAACGCGCGGACCACTGCCGCCCCGTGAGCATGATCCCCAACCGGGGCATGGCCCACAGCACGCGCCGGAACGCTAACCAGGCTCGTCGGGGACGGGTCAGTTCCGGATGATCGAGTTTGAGCATGGCCGCCGCCGACAGCCCCTGCCAGTAGGCCGCGCGCCGGAACCAGCTCTGTCGCAGGCGGTCCGCCGTAATGTGGTGGCCGACGACCACCGCCGGATCGTAGACCGAGGGCAGGCCCAGCGCGTCGAGCTGGCGTCTTAAGTACGTTTCGGGCGCGGTGCGCGGGACCGATCCCAACCGCCCCAGGTTTTCACGGAACCCGCCGACCCGGTCGAGGACCCCACGCGGGCAGGCCATATTGCAGATCGAGAGCCACTGGTTATCGTTCAAGACCACCGGGGTGTCGGCCCAGTGAAAGACCGACAACATACCGAGCAGGTCGTCGGCCAGCCACGCCGGGCGCGGCACTTCCCAGATCGGCTCGCACCGCCCGCCGATGCACCCGGGGGGCGGTGCGAAGTGATCGAAGGTGCGGAGAAAGCCCGCCAGCCAGCCCGGATGCGCTTCGGCATCATCGTCCATGAACGCCACATAGTCGCCTTGCGAGAGGCTGATTCCGGCGTTGCGCGCGCGTGAAACGCCTTGCACCGGCTCAAAGTGGTAACGCAGGGGCAGGCGGTCTTCGAACGTGGCGACAACCTGGCGGGTGTGGTCTTGCGAGCGATTGTCCACGACGATGATCTCGTATTGATCGCGCGGGAGCGTGTCGTCGATCAGGCTGTTCAGCGCTTTTTGCAGATAATCCGCGCGGTTGAACGTGCAAATAATGGCCGAGATTCGTAGAGTCATGATCTCACTGCTCCCTCAATTTGAACCGGCAGCGCTGGCCAGAGACTTCAGCTCGTCGCGCTTGATCACGCGCAGGACGAGCAAGCCCAGCGCGTAGGCGGCGGGGGCGACCAGCACGGATGTGGCAAACCACGAAAAGCCCGTGTGCAGCACCAGGACCGTGATCACGCCCATGAAGACGGTTGCCAGCGCGACCCGGCCCATCGTCGCCCAGGGTAGCTGTAAATGAACCTGGCGGTGGCAAACAATGGAGTGCACGGAAACGGCGACCAATCCCGACAGCATAAAAGCGACCGCGGCTCCATTAGGCCCCCAGCGTGGCGCCAGCAGAAAACACAGGCCGACGTTGGCGATCACGGCGATGGCCGTCGTCCAGGCGAAAAACTGCTGGCGTCCGGTGGCGCTCAGCAGCGGGCCGTTGCTGTAGCTCACGAACAGAAATAGCTGGAAGGACATGATGCGCAGCACCCCCGCGGCCTCTTCGAAACCGGTGTCGTAGACCAGGTGAATGATCTGATTGCTCATCAAAATGGTGCCGAGTCCCAACGGGAACCCGGTGATCACCAGCACCTTGTAACACAGCCGGTAGAACTGCTGGAGTTCCGCCGTATCGTTGGTGTACATGCGCGAGAAGGTGGGGAAGATCGCCGACGAAAAGGTGATGGGAACCAGCAGCAGCGTACCGAGCAAGTAGGCCGCGGCAGAATAGGCCCCGACGCGATCGGCGTCTTGATACAAAGAAAGAATGAAAGTTCCGACCTGGGCGTGGATCGTATGCAGGATCAGCAGGATGCCGAACGGCAAACTCGTCTTGAGCAGTGACCACCCTTCCGCCAGATTCAGCGTCACCCGCGGGCGAACAAAGTTCCGCAGCAAGATGATCACCATCAAGAGCAGTTTGGCGGCGGACGCCAGGGCGGAAACCAGGGCGATGGTGAGCAGGGATTGTTTGAGGGCAATGGCGGCCAGCGACAGCACGATGTTCAGCAGGTGGCGGACGATCTGGCCTACGGCTTCGTATTCCATGCGCTCGTAAGCCCGAAAAACCGAGATGGGTACCTGGCTGAACGCGTCGCACAGGTAAACGACCGCGTAGACGATGATAATGTGCTGGGTTTCGCGTGGATACCCGCCGAGCCGGGTGACGATGGCCAGCAGCGCGAAGAACGGCAGGCTGGCGATGGCGCGTATGATGAGCACGTTACCGGTGTAATCGGCGGCTTTGTCGGGGTGGGGGGCAACGTCCCGGATCAGGAGCGTTTCCAGCCCTGGCCCGGCCAACAGCACCAGGATTGCGTTGAGGGCCGACGCCGTAGAGAGTTTGCCGATGCCGTCCGAGCCGACGTAGCGCGCCAGGACGATGATATACACGATGCTCATCACACGCGTGATGATCTGGGCACTCAAGAGGGCGAAGGTGTTCTTGGCGACTTTGTTTTGGGTACCAAAGCGGCGCAGGGCATTCATACCGGTTGTTTGATAGCCTCCTCGAAAAGGGCCAGCATGTGTTCGGCGTTGCGTCGCCAGGAATACTGTTCGCGAACGAGACGCTGGCCGTGATGGGCCATCGACCGGGCAAAGTCGGGGACTTGAATGAGTTTGTGCAGCGCCGCCGCGATGGAATCCGGCGAGCGCGGCTCGACCAACAGCGCCTGGATGTGATCCAGCATCACTTCCGCTAACCCGTTCGCGCGCGAGACGATCACCGGTTTGCCCGCGGCCATCGCCTCCATCGCGGCCATGCCCCACGACTGGTTTTCGTCGGAAGACCATACGAATGCATCGCAGGCATGGAAGGCGTCCACGAGATCTTGTTCGGAGACTTCGCCGACCAGTATCACCCGGTTCTCCAGCCCTCGGGTTTCGATCAGGTGCCGGATCGAGCGCGTATAGTCGGGGTCTTGTGACAGCCGACCGACGATCAGATACCGGACGTCGCAGCCATCATCGACGAGCTGCCAGACCGCCTCGATCACGTCTTCCAGGCGACGGCGCGGCATCAGCGAGCCGACCGTCAGCACCACGAACGTCCCCGGAGCGATGCCGTACCGGTGGCGCAGCGCGTCGGGATCACCCTGGGCAAACTGGTCGGCGTCCACCCCGGCGCGGACGATCACCGGCTCCACGCTGTAGTGGGTCCTCATTTGAGACTGCACGTGCTCGCTGAGCACCGCGATCCGATCCGTGGCGCGGACTGCCGCATGATCAATCGTGGTGAAGGGACGGCACAGCGACGTCTTGAGCACCTGCTTGACCTGCTGCGGGAAACTGGAAATGGCCGTATGGCGGTGACTGCCGAGCGGCCAGAAATCGTTGCATAACCATACGAGCGGGGTGTGATGGTGGCGCTTGTAGTCGGCGGCGGCCCAAATGACGGTGTTGCCGTGGGCATTGATCACGTCAAAGTTGCCTGCCATCGCGTGGCAAAGCTGTTTTTGCTCGAAAAAATAACAGCACAGCGCGCGAAAATACCCCGGAAATCGTTTGTTCTGGGTGTCTCGATAGCGGCTGCCGGTGGCGTACGGGTAGACCGTCCGGATCGCCAGCCCCTCCGCTAACGCCGGGTAACACGCCTGCGGATGGTAGGTGCGCGTCCACAGCGTGACCTCGTGGCCCAGCGCGACATATTCGCGTGAGAGACGCAGCAGGTGCTTGGCGATGCCGCTGGGACCATCCAGGTTGTGAACTACTACGGCGATCCTCATGGCTTTTCCCACCACGCGTCGTTGAGCGTTCGTTCGATCAATCCCAGGGCTACCGCGTAAGTTAAGAGCGACCAGGACTGGATGAAATTGGGAGAGACGAGATTGCTGATCATCTGACCCAGGAGTGCCAGGGATAACCCCAGGAGCAGGGCTTGCTGTTGAGGATCATGGGCTTTTCGCCACCCGTGCAGGCCGCGCCATACCGTCACGCTGTACATCAGGATGAACGGCACGAAGCCCACCAGCCCGGTCTGGACGAGGATCCACAGGTAGCCATTGTGGATATACCAGCGCAGCCCATAGTTGAGGTAGTAGGCATCGTCGTTCAAATCGTCCTCGGTCAGCGGGCGGTAGATATTCGCCAATCCGATGCCGAAGAGGGGGTGCTGCTGGATGCTGCGCCAGGCATATTCGGTTTCTTCAATGCGTTTTTGCGTGCTGCCGTCTTGCGCCAGCGTGCTGGGACGCATCCCCCATTCCAGCCGTTCGAGAGCGGCGTTGGTGTAGCGTTCGCCCAGCTTGCCGGAAAGCTGACTCACGATCAGCAGCAGCAGCACGCCCAGCGCCGCCCAGCGCAGGTACCGGAGGCGCATGTGCCAGGAGACCAGCAGCGCCAACAGCACCAGCATAGAGGCCGTGCTCAGCCAGTAGTTACGTTGAAAACTGAAAAAAACGCCCAGCGCCAACAGCGCGATCCCCGCCAGGGTCAAGGGCGGAGACAGCCAGCGCGCGCCGACGGCTAGCGAAGACATCAGAAAAATGAACATCAAGTAGATCAGGCGGTCAGCTTCGATGAAGGTACGCACCACGCCCGAATAATACCGGCCTGCCGTGCTGAGTTCGGCCTGGTTGGCGGTCACCAACTTCAACGAGGGGAACACGATCTGGATCGCTACCGCCAGCGCCGCGAAGCTCGCCATCAGGATCATGCCCCGGATGAGCGTATCGAGTTGGCGTTTTTCGCGGATCAGGTTGGTGACGACAAAAAATCCCAGGTAATACGTCAGCGGGCGCAGCCGCCGCATGACAAAATTGGGCGGGACGTCGTAGCCGACGATGGCGACAAACGCCGCCAGGATCACGGCCCCGTAAAACCATAACACCAACAGGTCGATACGTGTGGATACCAGCCGGAAACCGGGCAAAGCCAGCGCGCGCAGCACGATCAGTCCCAGCAAAAAAAGCAGCGCCAGATCGGTGAGATGCAGGCTGATCGGCCCCATGCTCAACAGGGGGAGGCGAGAGGTATCGACGACACTGATCACAAAAAAGATGGCGAGCAGGCCCCAGTCGGGCCGCCGCATGACGATCAGCATACCAGCGATACCACCCAGCCCGAAGGCCACCCAACCCGGCGAGAAACGGACGCTCAGCAGGCCCAGCATTAACCCGACCGCCACGCTGGCGGCGGCCTGGGCAAACGGCAATCTCCAATCACGCCAGGAGGGAAGACTGAAATCCGATAACATGGCTAGGGTTCTTCCTCGAACTGATCCAGGACGCGCTCGCGCAGGGTGCGGCTGACGAAGAGCGCGTCGCTGAACTGGATCTGGCCGTTGGTGCGGGCGCGAATGATGTTGTAAACGTCGAACAGGCTGTACCCGTATCTTTCCAGGTACTGCCAGACCGTGTGCAGGACGGGGGTATCCTGCCAGCGCATGAAGTATTGGACTTCCAGGTAGATCAGCGAAATGAGGTCGATTTCGAGCGCCTGGACGGCGCCGCACAGGGCGAGCAGCTCGCTGCCTTCGATGTCGAGCTTGAGAATATCTATCCGCTCGATCCCGGCTTTTTCGATGAAGGTGTCGATTGTGGTCACCGGACTTGACTGCACGTAGAGCGCCTCTTCGTCCTTGCGGAAGTAGCGGCGTCCGTCCACCGGGCGCGGGAAGATCGAATCGGAGCCGCTGTACGAGCAAACGCGCAGGTCTGCGACGCCGGGCTTGTCGCCCAGCGCCGTATGGACCGGCTTGATGCCCGGATCGGACTCTGCTGCCTGGCACAGGTGGACGAACGACTCGTTACACGGCTCGAAGCAGTAGATCGCCGCCTGGGGGAAATAGGCCCGGTAGTGTTGGGCGGTCTCGCCGTAATGTGCGCCAACATCAAAGATGGTGGGCTGCGTGATCCCGATCCGCGATAGCAAAAAGTGCTGCGTCCGAAACGCATCCGCGAAGACCTGATCGTACAACCCGCGCGGCGGCGGAATTTTGCGTATTTCGTACCCAAATTGTCGGGCGGTGGTTTTGATCCAGGACTTAAGCATGTCTCTATGTCCGCGTCAGACTTTCTTCTTCTAACCAATCTTGTTCTTCGAACGGCGTTGGCACCGGCACCGTGTCCTGTTCATCCTCCAGTGGAGCACGGGCAGCGGCGGACGGCGGTGCTTTGGCGCGTTCGTGGTTTCTGCTGTGCTGGTGATAGTGATGGTAGTAGCTGCGGTGGGTGATGTGGGTGCGATTGACGACGACGCCGACGAGGTTGCTGTGAGTTTGCCGGAGTTGATCGAGCGCGCTGGTCACGTCCGTACGGCGCGAGTGCCCCTGGCGTACCACAAACAGCACATCGTCAACCCAGCCGGTGATGAGCGTCGCGTCGGCAATTCCCAACACCGCCGGGCAGTCGATGACGACAATGTCGTAGCTGCGCAGACAGTCTTTGATCAGGCGCTGCATTGTGCCGGACGCAAACAATTCGTGCCGGTTGGCGCGGAACGGCCCGCTGGTCAGCACGGCCAACCGTTCGAACCCTGTCGCCTGGACGGCAGTTCGCAGTTTGACGGATTTTTCGAGTACACTGCTCAGCCCCACCTCATTCGGCAGGCCAAAGAGGGTATGCAGCGTGGGCGCAATCAGGTCCATGTCGATACACAGCACAAAATTCTCGGTTTGGGACAGCGCCACAGATAGGTTGGCCGCGATGGTTGATTTTCCGTCGCCTGGGGCGGCGCTGGTGACCAGCAACGATCGCGTGTGGGACGTCGAGCCGTTAGAGCCGGTGGTCAGGGATTGACTTTGCCTGATCCAGGTCTGTATCGCGGTCACCGGCTGGTTGATCTTGCCGAGGCAGGTTCGGACCTCGTCCGGCGACATCGTCGCCAACTGGCCATAGGTCCGAATCCCTGCTTCATAGAAACGCCGCGCGTAGAACAGGCCGATCCCTTTGATGCGGGAGAGATCGTCGGTATGCTGCGCGGTCGAGAGCAGAGTCATCCCCAACCGTTGGAACGCTTCGGCCTGAATCGAATCCGGGGCAAAGATGTGGTATTTGCGTGCCGTTGGGATACGCCCGCGGATTGGAAGGTCGGTCGCCGCTTCGATGGCTTCGCCAGTATGCAGACGGGTATCCAGACTCCCCAGGGCCAGCGCCAGGCCCAGCCCGCCTGCCAGACTGATCACTGCTCCCAGTCCCAAATACAGCGGCATATTCGGGCTGCTTGGGCTGGACGGGGTTTGGGCTGGATCGATGATGGAGACGATAGAGGCCTGGTCACCTGGTGCGATCCCGTCGTTGTACAGGTCGTTACCCTGATCGACCAGAATCAGACCTAAAGCGTTAGCGGTATAGGCGGCCATGACGGGATCATCCTCTTTGACCGTAATTTTGAGTAACTCGGTGGTAGGGATGATCTCGACTTTGATCGCAGGCAAAACCGACTGTCCTAGCTGGCGGCGCAGCGCACTGCGAACCGGGTCGCTATTGGCAATCTCAACCGCTGTTTTCATCAGCCGGTCAGCATAGTCCACATCGAAGTTTACAAACTCTCGGCTGCCTCCCCGGATGGTAAGCACCCGCAGCGTGGTCGTGGCCGTGTACTGGGGCGCCATCCGGGAAATGCCGAACGCGATCACGCCGAAGGTGATCGCCGCCGTCAGGAGGACGATCCACTTCTGGCGATAGATGATTTGCCAATAGGTTAAGATCTCCATGTCAGGCTTCAGCACTCCGAGCTAATGAGCTTCCAGAGCCGGCGTTTCTTGATCTTCGTGTTCATAGGCGTTGATCGTGTTGGCGACGTATTCCACCATCTCGGGGGTCAGCTCGGCGTACATCGGCAGCGACAGGATGCGGTCGGCGCTGCGTTCGGTGCAGGGGAAACTGCCCGGCGCATAACCCAGATGATAGTAGGCCTGTTGCCGGTGAATCGGGATCGGGTAGTGGATCCCGGTGCTGATGCCGTGCTTGGCCAGGTGGTCGCGCAGGGCGTCCCGGTGGCGGGTCTGGATCACATACAGATGCCAGACGGGTTCGGCATAGTTAGCTTGAACGGGCAGCATGATGCCGTTGCCACAGAGCAGGTGGGTATAAAGTTGGGCGTGGCTGCGGCGCGCTTGATTCCAGTCGTCCAGGTGACGCAGCTTGACGCGCAAAATCGCGGCCTGAAGCGTATCGAGTCGATGGTTGAAGCCAATGACGTCGTGGTGGTACTTTTTGCTCTGGCCATAATCGCGCAACATGCGGACCCGGTTGGCCACCTGCGGGTCGTTAGTGACGATGATCCCCCCATCCCCACAACCTCCCAGATTCTTGGCGGGATAAAAGCTGAAGGCCGCCGCATGGCCGAGTGAGCCTACTCTTTTTCCCTGGTAGTAGGCCCCGTGGGCCTGGCAGGCGTCTTCGATGACGATCAGGTTGTGCTGGCGCGCGAGGCTGATGATGGGATCCATGTGGGCGGGCTGCCCGTAGAGGTGGACGGGGATGATGGCGCGCGTGTGCGGCGTGATCGCGGGCTCGATCTGAGCGGTGTTGATCGTGTAGGTATAGGGGTCCGTATCGACCAGAACCGGCCTGGCTCCCGTGTACGTAATGGCCAGCGCCGTTGCAATGAAGGTGTTAGCCGCGGTGATCACCTCGTCACCAGGCCCGATGTCGAACGCTCGCAGGGCGAGCTCCAACGCGGACGTACCGGAATCAACGCCGATGGCGTGGTCAGCTTCACAAAAAGCGGCGAATTCTGCTTCGAACTGGCGGACGGCTTCACCCAGAATGAAGTCGGTTCGTCCAATAGCATCTAAAACGACTTGCTGCAATTCGGTCCCGATCGCCGCGAATTGGGCAGCCAGGTCAATGAACGGTACTTGGTTTGTAGACATAGTCGTAACCTTTGGTCGTATCTATTGCTGCCATTTGCTCAACCGGTATATCCCATCGCAATTCGACGGGCGCGCCGCGCTGGGCTACCGAACGACTGGCCGCTTCCATGATCTGCACGACTTCCAGGCCGTTGACGGCATCGCTCAACGGGGTCTGGTGGTTCAGAATGCAGTCGATGAAGTGGTTACACTGGTTCTTCAAGGGTTCGGACACGGCGATCTTGGGGCTGATAATGTCGCCATCACGGATCGAAAAATGAAATTCGCCAAAGTTGGTAGGGTGGCCGTTTTCTGGCGAGGGGGCGATCCCTTTTTCAAAAATGCGCACGCGTTCGAGCGGGTCCAGATCGTTGAACACGATCCGCTTGTCACTGCCCACCACCACCAGTTCGCGGACTTTGTTGGGTTCGGCCCAACTGACGTGAACGTGACCCAACACGTTATTGGCGTAGCCGAGGATGATAAAGCCTACGTCTTCGCGATGGTTATGGAGGACTTTGTTGCCGACGGCGCTCACCCATTCCGGACGCTGGGCCAGCAAATAGTTCGAGATCGAAATGTCATGCGGCGCCAGGTCCCACAAGGCGTTCACATCGCTGCGGATCGGGCCAAGATTGGTGCGCCGGGCGTACAGGTAGTAGATATCGCCCAGCTCGTGCTGCTCGATGCAGGACTTGATTTTCTGGATGCCCGAGTTGTACAGAAAAATGTGGCCGACCATGAGCGTGACGCCCATCGAGGCGGCGAGATCGACCAGGCGGGCCGCATTCGCCGCCGTGGTGGCCATTGGTTTTTCAACCAGCACGTGTTTCTTTTCTTGCAGCAGCCGCCGAGTCACGTGGTAGTGGGCCGCGGCGTTGGTGCAGACCACCGCCGCATCTATCCCCCCGATGTGCAGGAGTTCCTCCACGTCGGTGACGCGAGGGATGCCGTTGAAGTGTTTCTCCGTTTCCTGAAGACGTTCAGGATTCTGGTCACAGACTGCTACTACGCGGGTGGTGGGCAGATCGTTAAACAAACGAACGTAGTTCATCCCCCAATACCCGCAGCCGACAATGGCAATTCCGAGTTGATTCGACATCTGCTCTTACCTCGATTGATTCAAATTACCCCGCACCGCGTCCTGACAGGATGGCTGGTAAGGTCAGCAACAGGATTTTCGTGTCGAGGGCTGGCGATTGATTGCGCGCGTAGTCAACATCCATCTGAAGCTGTTCTTCGAATGAAACGGTACACCGGCCTTTGACTTGCCATAAGCCCGTCATGCCGGGCAGGGCGGCCATGCGCTGCCAGTATTGGCGTGGATACTGCACGAATTCGTAGACGGGCACAGGTCGAGGCCCAATGAGACTCATGTCGCCGCGTAACACGTTGAAAAGTTGAGGGAATTCGTCAATGCTGAAGCGGCGAATGATGCGACCGACGCGGGTAATGCGTGGATCGCGCGCGAGTTTGGTCGATTCACCTGATGTATGGGGGTCCAGGCGGCCCTGAGTGTAGGCGGCGATGTGTTCTTTGTGGAGCGTTTCGTCCGCATCACAGGTCATCGAACGAAACTTGATCATCGAAAATGTAACGACATCCCAGATGACCGTGTCCTGCTCGCGCCGCCGCCTGCTGCCAACGCGCTCCTGGACAAAAAAGGCCGGTCCTGGCGAATCGAGCTTGATGACGATGATGAGCAGCAGGAACAAGGGAGCCAGGAATACCAGCAGCCCCACGGCCAGTATCAGATCGATGCAGCGTTTGCAGGTGAAATAAAAAGTGCGATGCGAATCTGCGATAACTAACGGGTCACATAGTTGCATGATAAATAATCCCCAATCAATAACGGCCTAAGGGGGAAACAGACAAAGCGAACCTGATTTCTGCGCGTCATGCTGCGCGGCGCAGAAAAACATATACATATGGATTCGCCATAGCCCGCGGGTTACTGTGAAGGCATCTTGAGCAGGTACGACAATGATCGATCGGATATTTGGATTACGAGGATAGTTACGTAAACATCAAGTATAGGAGTAGTTAATTAAACTCACGTAATGGATAACACTCTATACTATTAGTTTTCTGCGTGGTGGTTGATAGATGATTTATTTCCCCAGTCCCGCTGAAAAACGTTCCATTATCTAAAGAACGGATTTCACTGAAATTGCTATGGTACTATGGTACCACACATATTTGGCGAGTAACAATAAGAAATCGTATAGATTTGACCTCGGGGTTAATGAATAAATTAAGTTAATTCAGAGGTAGGATCTGATATAGTTGTCTTTGCACTATTAGATAATGGAAGATCAGAACCGGTCGTCGCAGTGGATAACGAACTCTGCCCTGTGGGTGACCATTAGTGCATACCTCCAGATTTTCCTCGTAAGGTGGTCGTAACTGCCCGGCTTCTCAGCTCATCCTATTTCGGAACAAGGGGCAACTCAGGTGACTCTTCATCATTGAACTGAAAGCTGTCTAGCGAGGCGCGGTCACTTCGGTCTCTGCGAGGACGATGATCCGGTCGTGTTCTCGAAAAGTCACCTGGAGAGATTTTGTAGGGTTCACCACAACCCCATACCCTTGGTCTGGATCGTTGGCGTCGTCATGCCGTCGATACCCGATGGCCGTCTCATTGCGCTGCCTCGCCGCTTCCACCACAGTGTAGAAGTTCAGCGGTACGTCCAGCTTCACATAGAGGGAGGCCGGTTTGAGATAGACCTCTGCTCCCTCGGCGTTGAATAGATCCTCAAAAATGGCGTATAACTCCCTGTTTTCGGAGATTTGGGCGAGCAGCAAACTTGAAAGCTGGCCGCTGACGATAAAATCGTCTGCCCGGGTGATTTCGGCCAGGTTCCGGTTCCGCTCGTCCAGCATCTCGCTGACAATCGAAAACGCGGGGCGGGGAGGTCGGGCCAGGTCACGCAAGTGCAGCAGCGTCACCAGCGTGCGCGCGTCAGCTTTTTGGACCGGGAGCGTGTCCGAGTAGGCCAGCACGACGACATGTTGATAGGTGTCAACCTCCAGTTGGGCCAAGGTAGTGCGGTTCGTCGTATGGCCGGGTTTGAATTCAAGAGCGGCGTTTTCCAGTTCACTCTCCAGAACCGCGATTTGAGGTTCGAGCGCCGCGTCTTCGGCCATCACAGTGATCAGAGAACCGGGCGCCACATAGTGATCCAGCTCGACGATCACGGTCGGCGCACGCCAGTTCCAGCCCAGAATCAGGGTGCGTTCAGGCTGCGTGGCTGTCGGCTGGCTGTGATTGATCGCCTCCTGGTTGATGGTCGGATGTTGGCGGCCTGAAAGGACAACCGTATCATCATCTTCGGAAAGCGCGATGACCAGATCGCCTTCCTCGAAAGGGGTATCCAAGGGCGGGTGGAGTTTTACCCCACCCTCTTTGAACCGGATGCCAATGACCGATGAGTCTTCGTAGGCGGACAGTGCTTCTCCGTACGTCTTGCCGACCAGCGCGGGTTCGGCCTGAAAGTAGATTTCATCGTCTTCAAAGTTCAGAAGTTCGGTATAGACGATTGACAGCCCCGAGCGGCGGCATGTCTGGGCGATGATGTGTGACGTGAGGTGGCCGATCAGCACCAGTTCTGCTTCATCACCGCCCGCCAGGCGGGCCGCATCCAGGTTGGTGGGATCATGAATCTCAGCCACAATGAGATATGGCTCAGGGCGGCGATGTTGATTGTTGACAATCGCCAGCAGCACCTTGATCACGTGCGCATCGGGATCATCGTCGTCAGGCCCCAGGATAATAATGGAACGAGCCGTGTTCAGGCTGACGATTTCCGTGTCGAAATGGTTGATCGGATTGCCGCTCCGGCAAATCACCCGGGTATGCCCGGTGGAGCCGAGTTTTTCCCGGATCTCGTCCTCCATCTCCACCCGGTCTTTATCCCCCAGGATGACGATACACGCTCTGGATTTGGGCTGATTTTCGTTGGCGATCATCAACTCGGAAATGATGGTGAAGACGTGCTCATCCCATCCCAGGATGACCGTGTGCCCTCGTTCCAGCACCCGCGAGCGCCCTTTGCGTAAAGAGTGCAGGCGATCTTCAATGCCTGTCACCAGGATGCCGATCAAGATACTGACCATAAAGAGGCTGCTCAGGGTGATGATCAGCATCGCCAGCAGAAAAGGTAAAGGTCCGGCATCGGCGGTTACCGGGTTTGGGGTGAGGGCCTGAAACAGGATGTCCCAAAAGATCGTCAGCGGTCTGGGCTGGCTGCTGCCGTCGAGAATCCACACAATCAGGGTAGTAAAGATCACCAGTATAGCGGAGGCAAACCCCAACCAGCCTCCTAACGCCAGCGGACCCTTTGACAGCGTGTTATCAAATGTATAGCGGTGCCGGTCTTGCCAGGAGGCATCCTTCATCGTAAAAAACCTTATTC
>CAYRWY010000004.1:0-50321 GCA_964427955.1 uncultured Anaerolineaceae bacterium | reverse complement strand
GACGGGCTGGTAGTGGACGGCGATCAGTTGGGCCTGAGTCGAGAAGCAGACGTGGATGTCCACCGGTTCGAGCAGAAACCCTCGCCGCCGGTGGCCGATCCGGACGAGCTGCGCGCCACGGTTGCCCTGTACCGGGGGGAATTCCTGGCCGGGTTTGCCCTGGAAGCTGCCCCGGAATTCGACGACTGGCTTATGACCCAGGCGGAACGCTATCACCGGCTGGCGGTGCGCGGCCTGGCGGCGCTGGCGGCACTGTTGGAGGCTCAATATCAGTACGCGGCGGCGCTGGAGGCGCTGGATCGTGCCCTGGAATTCGATCCACTGCAAGAAGATTTGCAGCGGACGGCGCTGCGCCTGCATTACCTCGCCGGAGATCGCGCCGGGGCGATCCGCCGTTATGACCGGCTGCGCAAGCTGCTAGACGACGAGATGGCCGTGCCGCCGATGGCCGAAACGCGCCAGTTGTACGACGCGATCCTCAACGGCACGGTGGACGCTCAACTTCCGCCCCCGCCCCGGTTGCCCGAACGCGTCCCGGCAGAACCCACCGGCGTCTTGCCCTACACCGGGCGCGATCACGAACTCAGCACGCTGCACACCCTGTTCACGACCAGCCCGCATCCCTTCGTCTTGATCGAAGGTGAAGCGGGAATTGGTAAAACGCGGCTGATCCAGGAATTCATCGCGCGGACCAACGTGCTGACGCTGGTCGGCAGCGCGCGCGAACTTGAGCACCGCCTGCCGTACCAGCCGGTGATCGAAGCCCTGCGCGGGCTGCTGGCCACCCCGCAGTGGGCCTGGCTGCGCGCCAACCTCCTGGCGCAGACCCCCAAAGTGTGGCTGAACGAGGTCGCGCGCCTGCTGCCGGAACTGGCTCCTGAGGATCACTTACCCGCGACCACCCCCGACGAAGCGCGCCTGTGGGAAGGGATCAGCCAGTTTTTGCAGGCCGTCGCCGGGCAGTACCCGCTGATCCTGTTCCTCGACGACCTGCACTGGGCGGATGCCTCGACCCTGGCGCTGCTGGGCTACCTGGTCCGCCAGACCGCGCAGACGAGGATCATGCTGGTCGCCACCGCGCGACCCACCAGCACGCCCACCCCGCTGACGACCCTGCTGCAAGCCCTGGTCCGCAGCGGACAACTGGTCCGCCTGCCGCTGGCACGCCTCTCCGCACCGGAGATCGAGCAGGTCGCGCACCATCTGAGCGCCGATTATGCTTTCCCGCTGGCGGAGTGGTTGAGCCGCGTCTCGGAAGGCAACCCCTACGTCCTGGCCGAACTGGTGCGCCACGCGCGGGAGAATAACATCCTGCAAGCGAACGGGGTATTGAACCTTTCGGAGTTGACCGCCTCGCCAGTCGTCCCGCAGACGGTCTACAGCCTGATCCAGGAGCGGCTGGCCCGCCTGTCCGATCCGGCCCGCCGGATGCTGGATGCCGCCGCCGTCATCGGGCGCGAGTTCGTGGCCGAGGTGGCCTATCGCGCCGCCGGGCTGTCCGAAACCGCCGCGCTGGGCGCGTTGGACGAACTCCAGGCGGCGAATATCGTCCAACCGCAGGCTGATGACTACCGCTTCGATCACCACCTGACCCTGGAAGTGGCCTACCACGAAATGGGCGAAGTGCGCCACCGGATTCTGCACCGCCGGGTCGCCGAAGTGCTGGAATCGCTGTCGGGGCGGCACTGCAAAGACGCGGCAGGCTTGATCGCCTTTCACTTTGCCGAGGGGAACAGTCCGGAGCGCGCCGCGCCCTACGCCCTACGCGCCGGGCAGCAGGCCATGCGGTTGGCCGCCTGGGCCGAGGCGATCCGCTTTTTTGAACTGGCGCTGGTGCCGGGTGCGACGGTCGAGCACCGCTTCGAGACGTTGGTGGCCCTGGGCGACGCCCAGTACCGCTCCGGGCACGTCACCCAGGCGTCCGAAAGCCTGCGGGACGCGCTGCGCCTGGCGGAACAGGCCCACCAACCGGAACTGGTGGCCGAAGCTCAACTGGCGCTGAGCCAAACCCTGCTGCTTCAAGCGCGCTACGCCGAAGCGATCCGGCTGGCCGGGCAGTATCCCGCACCGCACGACGAAGCCAGCGCCATCCTGGCAGCCCGTTCCGAGCTGATCATCGGCACCGCGTATTCGCTCGAAGGCGCACAGCTTGACGCGGCGGCTGAGCATCTGCTGCGGGGCAAAGCCATCTTGGATCAGCAGTCGCAGGCCGCCATCGATCCGATCTACACAGCCCACCTGGATTTCGAGTTGGGGAGCATCGCGGCCCAGCAGGGCGATCTCTACCAGGCCATCACGCTGTACCGCCTGGCGCTGGCCGGGGCGGAACACTCGTGCGATCCTGAGGCGCTGCTCAGGACCATCCTTGCCTATAACAACCTGGCCTACCACCTGCACCTGCTGGGCGATGTGTCGGCAGCGGATTACGCCCGGACCGGGCTATCCCTGGCCCAGAAAACCGGGATGCTCACCGTCCAGCCGTACCTGTATTCGACCTCCGGGGAGATCGCGCTGGCCGCGGGCGACCTGGACGCCGCCGAGCACTTTTTCGAGCAGGGCCTGGCGCTGGCAGAGCGAATGCAGCACCTCGAACGCATCGCCGGGCTGACGGCCAACCTCGGCCTGGTCGCGCAGCGGCGCGGCGATCTCCCGCTGGCGATCCACCGGCTGTCGATGGCGATGGCCAAAGCCGACACGCTGGGCACGCGCCATCTCGCCGCCCAGATCCGGCTGTGGCTGGCCGAACTGCTGCCCCACCGCGAAGCTCGACTGCGCCTGGACGAGGCGCGCGCCATTGCCGAAGAAGGCGGGCGACGCCTGCTGCTGGCCGAAGTCGAGCGGCTGTCTGCCCAACTGGGAACGGATTAACGTATTTCTAAGAGTGTGTTGACGCTCGTGTTGACGCTCGCGTTACGCTGACCCTCTATCATCATGAATAGATTTAGATACTCAAACAGCGCGAGGAAAACACACCATGGCATGGCAAATTGATCCGGCTCACTCGGAAATCAACTTCACCGTTCGTCACATGATGATCTCGAACGTGCGCGGTCGGTTCGAAAAATTCTCTGGCACCGTCGATTTCAACGAGGCCGATCCGGCCCGGTCGAGCGTCGATGTGCAGATTGAAGCGGCGAGCATCAACACCAAGGAAGCCCAGCGCGACGGTCACCTGCGCTCGCCCGACTTCCTGGACGCGGAGCACTATCCTACCCTGACCTTCAAGAGCAAAAACGTGGTCAAGACCAGCGAGAACACGGGCCGCATCATCGGCGACCTGACCATCCGGGGCGTTACCCGTGAGGCGGTGCTCGACGTGGAATACGCCGGGCAGGCCAAAAGCCCGTGGGGCACGACCAGCGCCGGGTTCAGCGCCACAACCACGATCAACCGCAAGGATTGGAACCTGACCTGGAACCAGGCCCTGGAAACCGGCGGCGTGCTCGTCGGCGACCAGATCAAGATCGCCATCGAAGTCGAAGTGGTCAAACAAGCGTCTGCCGAAGCGACCGCCACCGCCTGATCGCGCTCCTTGCGACAACCTGATTTCACGACGGCCCGGATGCTCTCCGGGCCGTTGGCATTTCCCGGATCGAAAGTGTAAAAAGTTCCCGGTCTTCGCAACCCTCCCGAATCCCTCCGCGTATACTCGTCAGTAACTGGCAACACAGGAGGAGAAAATCACGATGGGAAAATTTAGACTGGGACTCATGCTGTTGGTCGCGATTATGGCGATCAGCCCGGTGGCGAGCGGGTTCGCACAGCAAGAGGATCACCTGCGGGTGACCGACCAGATGCTGGATGACTTTGGCGCAGTGGTCGAAGCCGAGAGGGGAAACTTCCACATTCCGGGGGTGGCAGTGGCCGTCATCCAGGATGGAACCGTGCGGTATGCGCAGGGGTTCGGGGTACGAGACGTCGCCACCGGCGAGCCGTTCACACCGGAAACACGCTTCCGCATTGGCTCGACGACTAAGTCGATGACTTCGCTGCTGGTCGCCCAGGCGGTAGACGAGGGAAAACTCACCTGGGACACCCCGGTGACCGAGATTCTGCCCGCCTTCAAGACCTCGGTGCCGGAGCTGACGGCCCGGATCACGGTCGGCGATTTGATGGGCATGGGCACCGGTTTGATCTCGGATGACATCCGGTCGCTGGACTGGGGTATCTGGACGGTGGACGACTTGCTGGCGGCAGTAGCCGATCAGGTAGCGGCGGGGACCTACCGCGAAGACTACGCTTATAACAACGAGGTCTACGCCCTGGGCGGCTATGCCGCCGTCGCCGCGAACGGACAAGATCTTACTCTGGCGAATTATGCTGCCCTGCTGCAAACGCGCCTGTTCGATCCCGCCGGGATGTCCTCGGCTATCCTGACCGACGATCTGAGCCAATTGGGCGGCGACTATGCCCGCTCTTACGAATTCACCCTGGGAAACACGCTCGATACCCCCTCGCTTGCACTACCTGCGCCGCTGAATGTGGCTGGTCCGGCGGGTGGAGTCTGGGTCAACCTCGACGACATGGCACGCTACCTGGTGACGCAGATGAACGGCGGCGTCACGCCGGACGGTACCAGGATCGTGTCGGCAGAGAACCTGGCCGAGACCTGGAAATCCGGCGTCCGCTCGCAGCCGGACGAAGATGATACCCACGACGTGTTCTACGCGATGGGCTGGGTCAATATGGTCTTCCGGGATGTCCCGGCGCGCTTCCACGACGGCGGATGGGAAGGTTACCGGACGCTGATGGTCGTCCTGCCCGAAGCGAATGCCGGTCTGATCATCTTTGCGAACCACACCTTCGGCGACCTGTATAACTATGCCATGCTCGAAGTCTTCGCCGAAATGCTGTATGGATTGGAACCGCTGGCGCTCGACCGCTGGCACGAACGCTTCGATCAGACTTATGGCACGATCGAGGAACAGGTCGCGCAGCTCCCCCCGGCAGTGATCGCCCCTGGCGAAGTGGCCGATTTGCTGGGCGAGTACGAATCCCACTGGACGGTGGAACAGCACGACGATGGTACCCTGTGGCTGGTACACGGTCCCTGGCAGTTCGCGCTGCAACCTCTGCCGATGCCTTACAGCTTCGTGATCGCCAACAGCACCGCGCTGGGCACCCTGATCCAGTTCGGGGCAGAGGGCGACCAGATCAATCTCACCCTGGGCGAAGGGGATACCACGCTGACGGTTAACAAGCTGGGCTAAGCTCGGCAACCTCGTAGGGCTGTTTCCAGCCCTACGCTTTTTTATGGGAGCCGCACAGCAATGCGCTGGATGAGCGCCAGGGACACCCTCAACACAACGTGACGTCGTAGGCCCTCAAATGTGTCGAGGACGTATCGCCCGCGGACGGTTACGAGCGGGTAATCGTGCCGGCCAATTCCGATCAGCACTGCGCACGCTGGTTCCGCGCTGCGGAAAGGCGATCTGGCTGAGAGCCTGACTTAACAGCACCTCGTAAGGCCTCCGGACAAAAAAGCGCCTGCGATCAGGGGGGACGCAGGCGCTTGCATCGAGCCGGATCAGAGGACCCGGCTCAGCCGCACACATCGTCAGTCGGCGGACACGTCCGCCGGGGTCGGAGCAGCCGTCCCGACCGTCTGCGCCTTGGGCACACCGCCTGGCGACCACGTCCAGCGCCCGAACAGCGCCGCCAGCGCCGGATCGAGAATGGTCCGCACGACGAAGGTATCGATCAGGACGCCAAAAGCGACCGCAAAGCCGACTTCGGCCAGGAACTTGATCTCGCCGGTCATCAGGCCGCCGAACGTACCCGCCAGGATCATCCCGGCAGAGGTGATGATCGCGCCGGTCGTCGCCACGGCGACGTGGACACCCTCGTGGAGGCCGTGATTGCCGACTTCTTCCTTGATGCGCCCGAACAGGAAGATGCTGTAATCGATCCCCAGCGCGACCAGGAAGACGAACATCATGAAGGGTACGAAAAACGACAGCCGGGGCGTATCGAACAGCAGCTTGAACACCACACTGGTGATGCCCAGCGTGAACGTGAAGCTGAGCAGCACCGTGCAGATCAAGTACAGCGGCGCCACGGCGCTGCGCAGCATGACCAGCAGCACGATGAAAATCCCAGCCAGCACAAACCCGAAGGCCCGCAGCATATCCCGCCGCATGGTATTGCGGATGTCGGTGATCACCGCCACCATGCCGCTGACCCCGACCGGGCCTTCCTGATCATAGCGATCCAGCACATCCCGAATTTTGCCGACCGTGGCGAAAGACGCATCGGTGCCCGGTTCCACCGCCAGCGTCACCGACATCTGGAACGCGCGCCCATCCTGGGACAGGTACGCACCGGCGATCTGGCCGAACTGCTCGAACAGCGGGCCACCGTCGCTCAACAGCATCGTCGGATTGTCGAGCGCCGCGATCTTCTCGCCCAACGCGGCACCTGCCGCTTGCAGAGCGTCCTGGCTCGCGCCAATCGCTGCCGTGTCTCCGTCCAAAAGCTGCTGGAGCTGTGCCAGGGTAGGATCGTCCGCGATCGCCGGGAAATGCGCCGCCAGGCGGCTCAGGTAGTCCTGCGCGCCCGCGATCACCGGCCCGGCTTGCTGGGGATCGCTGCTGGCCTGGCTCACCATGCCCAGCACCATCTGAAGCTGGGTATCGGCGCGCAGCAGGTTTTGATACTGGTCGTTGTGCATTCCCAGCGGAGCGTTGAGGCTGAAGACGTCGGCCACGCCCTTGACCTGCGCCAGCTCGCGCGACAGACTCACCATCTCGGCGGCCATCGTCTCCGGCGCACGGTTCGTGACGACGACCGTCAGCGGGTAGATCAGGCCGCTCCCGAACTGGTCCTGGAGCACGTGGTAGCCCTGGATCGACTCCAGGTCGTCGGGGTAGTCATCCATGAATTCGTAGGTGACACTGCGGGTCAACCCGTACACACCCAGCGGAGCCATGATGGCGACGATCAGCAAGATCGTCAGCAGGGGATAAGTGCTGACCTGGCGCGAGGTGAAATCATACCAGCGCCCGTGCGAACGATGGCGAGCCTTGTACGGCCAGAAAGCGCGTTCGCCCAACAGCGAGAGCACCGCCGGGGTCAGCGTCAGACCGGCCAGCAGCCCGACGATCACGCCCACCGCCAGCATCGGCCCGGTGTTGGCAAAGATTCCCATCTCGGAAAAGGCCATCGCGGTGAACCCGACGACCACCGTAGCCGCGCTGCTCGAAATCGTCTCGCCGACGCGATGAATCGTGTCCTTGGTGGCCGTGTTGACGTCGTGTGTCCCGGCCATTTCCTCGCGGAAGCGGCTGATCAGGAACATACAGTAATCGGTCCCGGCCCCGTACATCACCACGATCAGGAAGGCGTTCATCTGGCTGATGATGGTGAGCACGCCCGCGTCGGCCAGCAGGCCGAGCAAGCCGGTCGTGACCAGCAGTGCCATCGTCACGGCAAACAACGGGATCAACGGGCTGACCGGCGAGCGATAGATCGCCAGCAGGAAGATGATGATCAACGCCACCGTGACGATCAACGTCCGGTCGAGAGTCTCAAGCGTGACCCGGTCGCTCTCCACATTGATTTTCGCCTGCCCGGTATGATAAACCCTGACGTGATCAGGGGGCGGATTGTCGTCCATCCACTGATCGATCACATCGACGGTATCCAGCGTGGCCTGATCCGAATCCGAAGTGCTGATCCCAAAGGCGATCAGGCCATAGCGGGCGTCGGCGGTGACCAAGCGGCCCGCGACTGCCGGGTCCAGGGTGGGTGAAGTGACATCGACCACATTATCCGGAACGGCGTCACTGGTCAGCCAGGTTGAGGCTGCCGTCATGTACTGCCAGGCCGGGGTATCGGCGGCGATGCCATTGGCAGCGCCACTATCGACCAGGAGCATCCCACTGCTGGGTGAAAATGCCTGGGGAAAAGCAGACTGGTACAGGCGTTCCGCCTTGGCAAAAGGGGCATTGTCCGGCAGAAAATCACGCTGGTCCGAGGTGCCCACATCTTCGAGGCTGGGAGCAATGAGCGGTAGGAGGATCGCCAGTGCAACCCAGGTCACGATCACAGGAATTCGATAGCGCGTCGCCAATCGACCGAGAAAACGGAACATAATGCCTCCTCACCAATAGACTTGCCGACAAGATGAGTAACTGCTCATATTTTGAGCGTGCACTCATTTTAAGTTCGAGGTATGATTAACGCAACCCCCAAAAACTAGGGGGCAACCACCTTATCAAGTGAAGGATGAACACCCGACGTGACTATCTCCGATCCAGATTCAAGACAGGCCCGGCGCGCCGCGCGCCGTAAGGCGGAGATTTTGGAAGCCGCCGCCAAGGTTTTTGCCGACAAGGGATTTCACCGCACCACAACTAAAGACATCGCCGAAGCGGCGGACATTGCCGAGGGGACGATCTACAACTATTTTGCAAGCAAAGAGGACCTGCTGATCAACCTCATTGACTGGCTGGCCGATCTGGAAAACCGGCGACGGTCCTATGAACAGGGATTGGACATCGACTTCCGTGAATTTATCCATGCCCTCTTGATGCAACGGTTCGTGGTTTTGAAAGAGCACAATACCCTCTTTGCAGCCGTTCTGCCGGAACTTTTCGTCTCACCTCACCTGCGCAAACTTTATAAAGACCAGGTGATGGATCCGGGAATACGGGATTTAGAGGATCATGTCAAGGCACGGATCGAACGAGGGGAGATTCAGCCTACTGACGTTTCAATGGTGCTGCGTATGTTCACCGCTATGGGATTGGGGTGGGAATTGTTGACAGCCATGGGTGATCCTGAAGTCGTGGACACCTGGGATAATCCAGAACGGCTGGTAGAAATGATCATAAAGATGTTCTTCGGCGGGCTGTTTTCTGACCAACCCGCCAATTCTCACGGCGAATGAATAAAAGCCGCCCGTCAGACGATGGCGGGCGGTTCGTTTTACTCAAGGAGTCGGTGTAGCTCCCAGCATCTCGGGGATGCCGGTCGGGACCTCCGCCGGGATTTCAGTCGGGATAAGCGTCGGCGGCTCCGTCGGAACCGCGCTCAGCACGGGTGTCGGCGTCGGCAGATCGGTCGGAGTCGCAGTCGGTACGGGTGTCAGTGTCGGCGGCTCGGTGGGGATCGCAGTCGGCACCGGCGGGGCCTCCTGGATCGCGAGTTCGTCGATCCACCATCCGACAGTCGCCGCGCCTTCGGGCACCAGACCCTGGGTGTTGAGCGTGAAGCGCAGCGCGATCACCTGGCCGCGATAGGCTGACAGATCCACCACCTGCATCGCCAATCACTTACCCAGGCAGACCGCTGGACCACCGGCCACCAGGTTAGCCCGCCGTCCAGGCTGACTTCTACGCTCGCCACGTCGCCCACCCCCAGCATCCCCTTCTGCCAGAAGGTAAGTTGCGGAACTTGAGCCGCGCGCAGATCGACGAGCGCCCCATAGGTTAGGCTGCTGTTTTCCCCGCGCGAGGTGCTGTCCGCGAACCGTATGTGTTCAGAGGGTAGAGAGCAGGCAGACGAGCACGATAGGCGACAAGAGCCTAGCGTAGGAAGTCGAAAACGGGACGCTGTTGCTGGCGACAGGTTTCAACCACGGAGAGAATACGCTCCACGAACTGGCTGCCGGGGTCCGACTGTGTGCCATGCGAGGTGCGCCGCCAGATGACAGGATGACGCAGGGCACGTTCGGCACTGTTGTTGGTGGGTTCCACACCGGGGCACGTCGCGAAAAGCCAGAGTGAGGAGTCCACGTCCAGCAGTTGGCGACAGGTCGCCGCCGTGCGGGATGACGTCGCGCTCAAACCGGTGGTGAGCCAGGAACGGATCAGGGTCTGGACTGCCGGAAATTCAGCCAGGAAATCGGTATACAACAGCGTTCCGTCCCGCACGCGCGCCCACAACATCAGCAGATACTCGGCCTGGAGTTTCAGGTTCCACCCAATGAGATAGGAATCGCCGCCCCGTTCGAGGATTTTCTGGAAATCACGCAGCAGGTGACTCCAACAGAACTGACGCCAGGCCAACCAGGTATAAGCACTGTAACGATCTGTCCCGGCTACACCGGAATAATGTTCTCCCAGGAGATCGCGAGCCACCTGACTGGCCCGGCTGGGAGCAATGCAAAAGAGGGTGACGTACCGGGTCACGACGGTCCATAACCAACTTCGTTTGGGTTGTCCGGCTTGTCGCCAGCCCGTTTCGTCTACATTACACGTCGGCTGATGTTGGATATAGGGCTGTAACTCGGCCACGGGGTCAACTAACGCCTGGCTGATGGTCTTCTGGTGGTTGATCACCGTGCTGGCTGCCATCTCAATCCCGAAGCATTCCCCCAACAACTGCGCGACCTGGCGTTTGCTTAGCCGGTAACGCCCTAACAACAGCCCGGCCAGACTCATCACATTCACCACAAACTGGCTGGTCGCGACTTCAGGGGGTAATTCCCCTCGATTCGTCTGCCCACAGCACGGACACTTCAGACGATGGACCCGATGTTCCACCACCTGCGGTTTGACGATGGGCAGGTCGGTCACCTGATGACGGTAAGGACTTGGGTCCTCGCCTAACAACAGTGCTCCGCAGTGCCTACAACTGACCGGTTTGTGATGAATGATCTCATCCGCCTGATCGACCAGCGCCCGATGATGTCCTCGATGACGCGGCTGTCCCCCCCGCTTAGGGGGCTGGCTGGGTTTTTCCTTGACCGCTTTTTGTTCGGGGCGATCTTGAGAAGGTGATTGTGAGGAATTGCCTGAGTTGCGATTGACCATTTCTTGGAGTTTTTCGACCGTGTCTTTGAGCTGCTTGATCTCCTCACCCAAAATCATGATCCACACCCGCACACTCTCCGGCGTTTGCTGCCAGTCTTCCAGTGGAATGTTACTGTTGGGTGGGAGAATCAGGTCGCCGCCCATGGTGAGCTATTTTACTTCATTAAGACTGCCCTTTTCCACCCCGCTGAACACATACCAGCGCCATGAGTACTACTTGACAGCGCCATCTAAAAAGTGCTATCGTGGATATAGCTTGTCCGGACAAGTCGTGACAACCATCAAATATGTTTAAACTCTCTAAAGATAGTCCTATCCCACTTCATGTACAGCTCTTAAACGAACTGCGTCATGCTATCTTGAGTGGAAAACTCAAACCGCACGAGCAGCTCCCTGGCGAGTACCTGCTGGTCGAACAACTGAACATCAGCCGGTCCACCATTCAACGCGCGTGGCAGACGGCTCTGGACGAAAACCTGATCTATCGCGTCCCGGCCAAGGGCACCTTCGTCTCCGAAATCAGCAGCGCCGCCGTCAAGCCCAAGATCGTGGGCTGTATCATGCCAGAGTTTCGCTACTCGTTCGACGGCAGCCTGTTCGACGGCGCGGAGGAAATTCTGCGCACGGCGGGCTACCGGCTGCTGTTCGCCCAAAGCGAACGCCGCATCGCCGACGAAAACCGGCTGATCCGCACCATGTGCGAAGAAGGCGCGGCGGGCATTCTGCTCTGGCCCGTCGGCGAATACACCCAGGACCGCTACGTGTACCAGTCGGACTGCCTGGTACCCATCGTGCTGCTGGACCGGCCCATCCTGGGCTCCAACCTGCCCTGCGTGACCAGCCAAAACTACGACGGCGCGCGGCAGGCGGTCGAACACCTGCTGGCCCTCGGACACCGCCGGATCGCGTTCGCGGCCTGGCCGCCGCTGGACCTGCTGCCGGTGGCGGAACGTGGGCGCGCCTATCACGATGCGATGGTCGCCGCCGGAGTACCGCCGCTGCCGTTCATCACCCTGGGCGCCCCGGTGGAAGCCGTCAACTACCGGCGCTATGCCCAGGAAGCGCACGAAGACGTGGCGACCCTGGCAGACGTGCTCAGCCAGCCGGATCGCCCGACCGCCATTTTCGCCATGAACGACATCGTGGCCACGCTGGTCCTGCGTGCGACCCAGGAAATTGGACTGAAAGTCCCCGATGACCTGTCGCTGGTGGGGTTCGATAATCACACCGAACTCGCCGCGCGCATCGTCCCCGCCTTGACCACCGTCGCTCAGGACACCCGGCTGATCGCCCGCGAAGCGGCCCGGCGGCTGTTGGTGCTGATCGAGGGTGAACCCTCTCTCAACACGTTCATCTTGATACCGACCCGGCTCGTGGTACGCGATTCCACCGGCGCACCCCCCGGTCGATAGGAAAGGAGGCGGTTCTTACCGGCCCTGTTATCGTGTTAAGTTCGTTCTAGAAAATTAGGAGGAATGTGATGTCACGGAAATTCTTGTTTGTAGCCTTCGTCTTGGTCGCCCTGCTGGCCGGTATGATCCCCACCGCCACCGCACAGGACGAAATCAAGCTCACTATCACCTGCCGCTGTGTCACCGACGGCGTGAACGCCCAGGAAGTCGTCTGGCTCAAAGAGACGGTCATCCCCAGCTATGAAGCGGCGATGGCTGCCGAGGGCAAAACGGTTAAGGTCGAACTGGTCGAGTTCGGCGGCAGTGACGAAGAACTCAAGCAGCAGTACGCGCTGGACCTGGGCGCGGGCGGCGGCTACGACGTGTTCGCGTTCGACGGCTTCTGGGTACCCGAATTCGTCGATGCCGAACTGCTGAAACCGCTGAACGAGATCGCAGGCCCCGCCGTCGATGAATGGGAAGGCTGGAGCCACATCTCCACCGGTATCCAGGGCATCCTGGGTTATCAGGACAAACTGTACGGGATCGCGGCGGGCACCGACGTGCGCGAGATCTTCTATCGCACCGACGTCTTCGAAAAAGCCGGGATCGCGCTGCCCTGGCAGCCGACCAGTTGGGAAGACATCCTCGCCACCGCGCGCCAACTGAAGGACGCGGGCGTTGAAACCCCGATCCAGTTGAACGCCGGGACCGCGATGGGCGAAGCCACGACCATGCAAGGCTGGTTCATGGCGCTGCTCGGAGCCGGGGAGCACATGTACGACTTCGATCAGAACAAGTGGATCGTCAGCAGCCCGGCCATTCTGGACGCGCTGAAGCTCTACAAGACCATCTACGTCGACGAGAAGCTGGGCGACGCCCGGATGCAGCTCGTGGCCGATGGGCGCGATCAGTCGTTCGCCGCGTTCGGCGAAGGCAAGGTCGCGATGCTGGTCGAAGGCGACTGGTTCTGGCGTTCGGCCATCCTCGATCACATCGACGTGGCCACCCGCAACCAGGTCGTCTCCTGGGCGAAGATGCCCGCCGAAAAACCCGGCATGGGCTACCGGGGCCAGGACTTCGTGACGATCTCCGGTGGTACGGGCTGGGTGCTGAATCCGAACTCCAAGAATCCCGCCGAAGCCTGGGGCCTGCTGGCCGCGATGTCCAGCCAGGACGCGCAAATGACGTGGGAAGAAATGAACCCGCGCATCAACTTCCGCGACGACGTGCCCGTGGCGGGCGATGAGGCGATGTCGGCAATGGCGAGCGCGCTGCTGCCGCTCACCACCGTGCGCCCCATGCTGCCGAACTACGCCAAGATTTCCGCCGAAGCGCAGCTCATGACCGAGCGCGTGGTCTCAGGCGAAATGTCGCCCGAAGATGCGATGGCGGCCTACGCCGAAGCGGTCACCGAGATCGTTGGCGCGGATAACGTGATCGCCATTCCAGTTCAATAGTTAATCGCCAAGTTCCTTACAGGGCCGGAGATGATCCGGCCCTGTCTTATTGGATGGAGCACGATCGTGGAAAAGCGTCCTGGCGTTTTTTCTGGCAGAGTTGGGCTAGCATTCCTCACCCCTGCCCTTATTTTCGTCGTAATTTTCTTGCTCGTACCCTTCTTTTGGGTTTTTTATCTCAGCTTCACCAACCGCACCCTGACCGGGATCACCGCCGCGCATCCCCAATATGTGGGCTTCGACAACTACGAGCGGCTGTTCAATTTCGACCGCTGGATGCGCTACGGGGAATTCGGCAACGCGCTCAAGATCACCTTCCGGTTTGTGATCGGCTCAGCCATCATCGGGCAGGCCGGGGTCGGGCTGATGGTGGCGTGGGCGTTTTACCGGCGTAAGGGTTTTCTGCGCGAGATGGTCTTCACGCTGGCGGTGCTGGCCTGGATCATCCCCGAAGTGGTGGCCGCCTTCGCCTGGAGCGCCTATCTGAATGTGGATCGCGGCACCCTGAACACGATTCTCGACTTTTTCGGCCTGGGCAAGCCGGACTGGCTGTTTTATCACCCGCTGCTGACGATCATCATTTTCAACACCTGGCGGGGATCGGCCTTCTCGATCCTGCTGTTTTCTTCCGCCCTGGAAACCATCCCCCCGTCCTACATGGAAACCGCGGACGTGGTCGGTGCGTCGGCGTGGCGCAAATTTCGCGACATCATCTTTCCGCTGCTGCGCGGCCACATCCTCACCGATCTGATCCTGATCACGCTGTGGACCTTCAACGTCTTCACCCCGTTCTTGCTGACGGGGGGCGGCCCAACCTTCAAAACGCAGTTGGTGTCGATCTACACCTACCGGACTGCCTTCAAATTCTTCGAATTCGGGCGCGGCGGGGCGATTGCCGTGGTGATGATGGCGATCAACTTCACGCTGGCGTTAGGCTACCTGTTCATGCTGCGACGTCAGAAGGCAAACTCATGAGAAACTATGAAACCCCGCTGACGAAAGTCCTGATCGTGATCTTCTCGCTGATCTGCGCGGCATTTTTCGCGCTGCCGCTGCTGTGGCTGCTCACAGCGCCGTTCAACCGCTACACGACGCTGTCCGTCGAGATTCCATCCAACCCCACCCTGTACAACTTTCGCAAAGTCTTCGACAACGAGTTCGCCATCCGCGCCCTGTTCCGCAACAACCTGATCATTGCGGGCGGCGCGATGCTCACGGTGGGCACGGTCGCTACGCTGGCCTCGTATGGGCTGTCGCGCACACGGCTGCCCGGCAAAAACACGCTGGTCTACGTGCTGATGCTGTTTTCGTCGGTCGTCGGCGGCACGGCGGCGATGGTCCCGTTGTTTCTGTTGGCCAACAGCCTCGGCCTGATCGATACCCACGTGGGCGTGATCCTGGTCATGACCGGCGGGCTGCTCCCGGCGGCGATCTTCATGATGCGCGACTTCGTCGATTCCATTCCGCGCTCCTACGAAGAAGCGGCCCTGGTGTGCGGCGCCAGCCCGCTGCGCATCTTCCGCGATATCGCCTTCCCGTTGATCCGTCCGGGGGTGGCCGTCGTCGCGATCTGGACGTTCGTGAATGCCTGGGGCGCGTTCCTGATTCCAGTGGTCATGCTGCGCAGCGCGGAGAACATGCCCGCGTCGGTGGCGCTCTATTCCTTCTACAGCGAGGCAGGCACCCCGATCCATACCCTGGTATCTGCCTATGCGCTGCTGTATGCCCTGCCGGTGCTGGGCTTATATTTGCTGGTCAACTGGCGTTTCGGTTTCCGATTTTTTGGCGGGATCAAGAGCTAAACTATCATGGCAAGAATTCAGATCGAGAATATCGTAAAAAAATTTGGCGAGCTGGTCGCCGTCAACAATGTCAGCCTGGACGTGGCCGACGGTGAATTTGTGGCGCTGCTCGGTCCCTCCGGGTGTGGAAAGACCACCACCCTGCGCCTGATCGCCGGGCTGGAAGTCCCCGAAAGCGGCAGCATTCGCATCGGGGACAAAGAGGTCACCCGGCTGCCCCCGCGCGAGCGGGATATCGCGATGGTCTTTCAGGATTACGCGCTGTACCCGCACATGACGCTGCTCAACAATATCGGCTATCCGCTGAAGGTGCGCGGCGTCTCCAACCCGGACATCACCCGCCGCGTGACCGAAGTGGCGGAGGAATTGCAGATCGGGAATTTGCTGGGACGGCGTCCCGGCCAGGTGTCCGGCGGGCAGCAGCAGCGCGCCTCGGTCGCGCGTGCCCTGGTGCACCAGGCGCAGGTCTTCCTCTTCGACGAGCCGCTGAGCAACCTGGATGCCAAGCTGCGGCTGGAAGCGCGGGCCTTCCTCAAACACTTGCAGCAAGAAGTGGGCGTCACGGCGGTCTACGTCACGCACGACCAGGCGGAAGCGATGGCGCTGGCCGACCGGATCGCGGTGATGAATTTCGGACGCGTGATGCAGTTGGGAAATCCGCTGGACGTCTACCGGCGTCCGGCCAACACCTTCGTGGCGGCCTTCATCGGCAACCCGCCCATGAACCTGCTGCCCTGCCAGGTGGACATCGGCGCGGGGAAGATCGTCTTCGAGCAGGGGCGCGCACTGGACATCGCCGCCCACCGCGAACGATGGGGAGCGGTCGTCAAAAACGGGAAGAACATCACCCTGGGCATCCGTCCCGAAAATATCGCCGTCAGCCCCGCCGAGAAACCCGGCGCGATTCCCGGCGAGGTGTACGTCATCCAACCGCTGGGCGGCGAATGGCTGGTGATCATGCAGGTCGGCGGGCAACTAATCTCGGTGCGCCTGTTCCAGGATGAACAGCCGGTGCTCGACAAAACCGCCTGGCTGACCTTTGATCTGGATCGCACGTTCCTCTACAACAGTGAAGGTGAACTTCTCGAATGAGCGACGAACGCTGGACCGAAACCGTCCTGCAAGGCTTCCTTGCGCCGGAGCAGGCCGAAAATTATTACAACGTGCCCTTCGTCATGCCCGACCGCGTGCGCCGCCTGGAGGTGAGTTACCGCTACAGCGCCGAAATCGACTCCGATCCGCACGTGACGGGCGGCAATACGCTGGACATCGGTCTATTCGATCAGCGCGGCGCGGAGTATCCGGGCCAGGGCTTTCGCGGCTGGACCGGCAGCGCGCGGCACAGCTTCTTTGTCACGCCCCACGAGGCTACGCCGGGTTACCTGCCCGGTCCTCTGACACCGGGCGTCTGGAACATCAACCTCGGCTTCTACAAGAGCGCGCCGGATGGCTGCCAGTATGAGATCACGCTGCGCTTTTTGCACGGCGATGATCCCGAACCCCCGGCTTATCCCACGATGCTGACGCTCCAGAACAGCCTCAACACGCCGCCCGTGCGGGCGAACGGCTGGTATCACGGCGAACTGCACTGCCATACCTTCCACAGCGACGGCGACTCCGATCCGCGCGACCTGGTCGCCACGGCGCGGGCGTTGGGGCTGGACTTTCTGGCCGTGACCGACCACAACTCGATCAGCCATCTCGCCGCGCTGGCGCAGATCGATCCCGGCCCGCTGGCGCTCATTCCCGGCTGCGAAGTGACCAGTTACAAGGGGCACTGGAACGTCTGGGGCATCGAAGAGTGGATCGACTTCCGCACGCTGACGCCCGATCTGATGCGCACCTCGATCCAACGGGCGGTCGATCTGGGCTATCTGACCTCGTGTAATCATCCGCGTCCCGCCGGGCCGCCCTGGGTCTTCAAGGAGATCGTCGGACAGCACTGCATCGAAGTCTGGAATGGTCCCTGGCGGATTTTCAATTCCGAGGCGCTGGCCTTCTGGGAGTCGCGCCTTCGCCGGGGCGAACGGATCGTCGCCGTCGGCGGCAGTGACGCGCACTACTACAAGCAGGAGCACCTGGCCCGGATCGGCACGCCGACCACCTGGATTCACTGCCCCGCCCGGCCCACCGCGGCAAACCTGCTGGCCGGGCTGCGCGCCGGACACGCCTTCATCAGCGCCGCGCCGGACGGCCCGCAGCTTTTCCTGGAAAGCGGTCACGCGCTGATGGGCGACGTGATGGCACGGCCCGCGTCCGGGCGGGCAGCGATCCAGGTACGTGTGATCGGCGGCGCCGGGCGGCGGCTCGAACTGTGCGACGCGGCGGGAGTGTCCACCCAGGTCGCCGTTACCGCCGACGAGCAGGAAATCGACGTCGAACTGCCGGTCGCCCAGACGCCGTATCTCCGGGCCCAGTTGATCGACCCGGAGGACGAGGCGGTGTGCGCGCTCACGAATCCGATCTATGTGGAGTGATCCCGATGACCACGCCCTGGCAGGTGACGATTGTTTCGCATACGCACTGGGATCGTGAATGGTACCAGCCGTTCGAGGTCTTCCGGTTTCGCCTGGTCGAGCTGGTAGACACCCTGCTCGACCTGCTGGACCGCGATCCCGCCTACCGCAGTTTTTTGCTGGACGGGCAGACGATCCTGCTCGACGACTATCTCGCCGTGCGCCCCGAACGCGAACCCGATCTGCGGCGGCACATTGCGCAGCGACGGCTGATGATCGGCCCCTGGCACATCCTGCCGGACGAATTCCTGGTCAGCCCCGAAGCGACGGTGCGTAACCTGATGCTCGGATCAAAAACCTGCGCACGTTTTGGGGCGCGAATGCCGATCGGCTATACGCCTGATCCGTTCGGGCACATCAGCCAGCTTCCGCAGATGCTGGCCGGGTGCGGGATCGAAGCGGCAGCATTGCAGCGCGGGCTGGACGACGTCCCGACCGCGCTGTGGTGGGAAGCGCCCGACGGAACGCGCCTGCTCACGATCTATTTTCGGACCGGCTATGGGAACCTGTCATGGGCGCCCACCACGCCGGAAGCCTTCACCCGCGCGGTCGAAGGGCAGATGGCCCGCCTGGCCCCCCACGCGCGGACGCCCCATCTCTTGCTGATGAACGGGACCGATCACATGCTGCCCCAGCCGGAACTGCCGGATTTGATCGCGGCGGCGAATGCACGGCTGGCCGGGCGGGCGGTGCTGACTCATGCCACGCTGGCGGATCACGTGGCAGCGGTGCGCTCCCAGCTTCCCGACGACACGCCCACGGTGCGTGGCGAACTACGCTCGTCCCGCTATTCTCCGGTGCTGCCCGGCGTCTACTCGGCACGGTTGTGGATCAAGCAGCGCAACCACGCCTGCGAAACCACGCTGGAACGCTACGCCGAGCCGATCAGCGCGTGGGTGCGAGTCCTCGGCGGCGCCGATCGGGCCAGCCACACCTGGCACGCCTGGCGCACTTTGATCGAGAACCACCCGCACGACTCGATCTGCGGCTGTTCGATTGATCAGGTGCACGACGAGATGTGCACCCGCTTCGACTGGAGCCAGCAGATCGCGGATCAGGTGGTCGAAGCCGGACTGCGCGATCTGGCGGCTCAGGTCGATCAGACGCGGCTGCCCGCGCACCGGGATGCCCCTGAAGTCGATCCGCCAGATCGGGCCGAGCCTGCGAGCCGGGCCGATCAGACGGTGTTGGTCTACAACCCGGCCACCATCCCCCAAACGGGCGTGGCGCAGATCACGGTGCCCTGGGCCGGACCGCGGCGGCGGTATGTGCTGCTGGACGAGTACGGCCAGGAGATCCCCTATCGCGTGGTCGAAGGGGAAGAAATTGTCTTCGAGGCGTATGCCCTGGGGCAAGACGAGACTGCGGCCCTGCTCGACCAGATCGAAGTCGGGTTTTACAAGGGACGGCTGATCAGCGATGTGCAGGTGTGGTTTGACGACGCCGGGGTGCGCCTGGAGTTGGTGCTGCCCGAATATCACACTGGCAGGATCGGCAGCTTCGCGGCGTTGGTCCAGGCCATCCGGGCGGATGCCCGCTGGCAGGCGGCGCAGCAGTGTCGCCTCACGACCTATCTGGCGGGCCATTACCGGCTGGCGTTCGCGGCGCAGGCGGTGCCCGGCATCGGCTACCGCGCTTACCGGCTGGCCACTGCGCCCGCCGTCGAACAGCCCAAGCTGCCAGGGATGTCCGCTCAGACGGCGGTCATCGAAAACGAGTGGTTCCGGGTCGAGGCCGATCCGCGGGATGGCACCCTGACGGTCACGGACAAGGCCAGCGGAGCGGTTTACCGAGGATTGAACGGACTGGAAGATGGCGGCGACCGGGGCGACGAATACAACTACTGTGCTCCGGCGCAGGATCAGCGGATCACGCAGCCCGCGCAGCCGCCCACCATCGAACGCCAGGACGACGGGTTATTGGGGCAGACTCTGACGGTTCGGGCCGGATACGCGCTCCCTGCCGACCTGACTCCCGACCGGGACGCGCGTGCCGCTCCAACCGTCGAGCTGCCCATCACGTTCGCGATCCGGGTCATGCCGGGCGTGCGCCGGATCGATATCCGGGCCGAGTGGAACAATCCCGCGCCGAATCACCGCCTGCGGGTCCTGTTTCCGACCGGGCTGCGAAGTGAGTACGCCATCGTCGATGGGCACTTCGACCGCCTGCGCCGCCTGCCGGTCCGGCCCGATGGGGCAGACGGTTGGGCGGAACGTCCGGAGCCTACCGCGGCCCAGCGCGCCTTCACGGCGCTCGCCGAACACGACCGCGGGCTGCTGGTCGCCGCGCGGGGGCTGCCGGAATACGAGCACCGCGGGTCCACCCTGGCGCTGACCCTGCTGCGCGCGGTGGGCTGGCTGTCGCGCGACGATCTGGACTGCCGCCCAGGACACGCCGGTCCGGCCCGGACCACGCCCGGCGCGCAGTGTCTCGGCCCTGCCACCGCGGACTACAGCCTGATCCCGTTCGGCGGCGGGTTTACGCTCGACCAGGCCGCGCAGGAAGCCTACGGCTTCATCGCTCCGCTGCGCGCAGGAACATCGGACCCGGCCCGCGGCACGCTGCCGCCCGCGCTGCGCTTCGTGGCGCTGGCGCCCGCCGAACTGGTCCTGACCGCGATCAAGCCTGCCGAGACCGGATCGGACCTGATCGTCCGGTTCTACAACAGCAGCAAGGATTCCGTCTCCGGCCAGATCGCCTTTGGTCTGCCGGTGGGCGAGGTCACACTCACCAATCTGCTCGAAGATCCGCTGGAACCCGTCGCCGCCGACCAGCAGGGCATCGTCCACCTGGCGGTGGCACCCAAGCGGATCGTTTCGCTGCGCGTCCAGCTTCTCAAGCCATAAATCGAATCACACCCCGAACGATGGGTGGCGGGCAGGCTCACTCTCCGGTCCGCCCGCCACCCGGCGGAATCAAAAAGGGCGCGGTGTGACTGCGCCCTTTGAATTTCCTGATCCCGTCTAAGCGAGCGTTCGAACCTCGACCGGGTTGGTGAAGGTGCGCTCGACCGGCGTGACACTCCCTACGATTTCAAGCTCGCCGCTGGCACGAATATCCGCCGACGAACTGCCGACCATCACATCGACCATCCCAGGTTCGACCACAACCTGCATGTCCCGGTCGTAGAAGGCCAGCGCGGACAGGGGAACGGTGAAGATCACGGCCTTCTTTTCGCCCGGCTGGAGCGTGATCCGCTGGAAACCCTTCAGTTCGCGGACCGGGCGCGCCACACTGCCGACGCGATCCGACAGGTAGAGCTGCACAACCTCGTCCCCGGCGCGCTGGCCCACGTTCTGGACCTCGACGCTGATCGTCACCGTGCCGGTAGGGGCAACCTGCTCCGGCGTGATGCGGAGATTGCCGTAAGCGAACTGGGTGTAGCTCAGCCCATGCCCGAACGGGAACAACGGGCTGACGCTCATGTCCACGTAATTGACGTTCCAGTGCGAACGGCAGCCGGACGGCTTATAGTTGTAGTACAGAGGAAGCTGGGCGGAGGAGCGGGGGAACGTCACCGGCAGTTTGCCGCCGGGATTCGCCTGGCCAAACAAGACGTTGGCGACCGCCGTGCCACCCGCCTGGGCCGGAAGCCAGGCCTCTACAATGGCCGGGACGTTCTCGGCGATCCAGGGCAAGGCCAGCGGGCGACCGTTCAACAGCACGACCACCACCGGCGTCCCCGTGGCGTGGATCGCTTCGACCAACTGCTGCTGGACGCCAAGCAGTCCGAGCGTGGCATGGTCCAGCGATTCGCCGCAGTCGCAGTGGCGCGCCAGGCCGGATTGTCCGCCGACCACCACCACCGCCACCTGGGCCTGCCTGGCCGCCGCGACCGCTTCGTCAAAGCCGGACGTATCCAGATCGTGGATCGGGCAGCCCTGCGCGTAGTGAAGCTGGGTATTGGGCGAAATCGCAGCCCGGATGCCTTCCAGCACGGTCACCGAGGGCACGAAATGATCCCAGAAATTGGTTGCCTTCAGGTTCTGCATCGGATTGGGGGCATCGACATTGGTGTCGGAGAGGAACATCCCTTCCAGGTGCGAAGGATAATGATAGTCCCCCTGCAAGAACCGGATGCTGTCAGCGCTGGGGCCGATGACGGCAATCGACTTCAGATCGGCGGGCAGGGGCAGCAGGTTATCGTTCTTGAGCAACACAATGGACTTTTCCGCGGCTTGGAGCGCCAGGGCGCACTGCTCCGCGGTGTTGAACACCTCCGGCGCCGCGCCGTCGTCCACATACGGCTGATCGAACAGTCCCAACTGGAACTTCATCGTCAGCACGCGCTTGACCGCCTCGTCCACCAGGCTGAGATCGACCTTACCGGACTGCACCGCGTCGCGCAGCGCGCCGTGGTAGTAATTCCACACGGGCAGCTCGATGTCGATCTTGGCTTCGATCCCCTGGCGTGCAGCGTCTTGAGCATCCGTCGCTACCCGGTGATAATTGATGAAGGCATCCAGCGTCCAATAATCAGAGACGACCACACCGTCGAAGCCCATCTCTTGACGCAGAATATCGACCATCAGCTCCTTCGAGCTGCCGCACGGGATGCCATCCAGTTCGTGGTAGGCATTCATGAACGAGGCGATATGCGCTTCTTTGATCGCGGCCCAGAACGGCGTCAAGAAGATTTCGCGGAATTCACGGGGCGGAATGCGCACGATAGACCAGTTGCGCCCGCCCTCCGGCCAGCCGTGCCCGGCGAAATGCTTGGCCGTGGCGACAACTCCATCCTGGAGGTCATCGCTCTGCACGCCGCGAATATAAGCGTTGCCGATCTGGCTGATGAGGTAGGGATCTTCGCCGTAGGTTTCTTCGATGCGGCCCCACCGCGGATCACGCACGAGGTCGAGCACCGGGGCCAGGGTGTGATGCGCTCCCACGGCGCGCATCTGGATGCGGATCACCGTCGCCAGATCGTAGATCAGATCGGGGTCCCAGGTAGACGCCAACCCGATGGACTGGGGAAAGGTGGTCGCGCCGCGGGCCATGTAGCCCGCGCAGCTTTCTTCGTGCACGATGGCCGGAATGCCCAGCCGGGTCTGCTCGATCAGGTACTTCTGGATCGTGTTGGCCAGCGCCGCGCTGGGTCCGGGAGGCAGCAGCGCCGCCGCCCCGATGCGCGAGATATGCCCGATCCCATTGGGGATGGTATCACGCGCTTTCGAGAGGACAAAAGCGCGCTGCTCGTCAATCAGACTCGTGGCCCATACCCCGCCCATCTGCGCCAGTTTTTCGTCCAGCGTCATCTGGCCAAGCAGGTTGTTTACACGCTCGTCAATCGATTGTGTCGTCGTCATTCAAGAATTCCTTCTGTGTACCGCGGCAGAGTGCAGGAGTCGTTCTATCCTTTGAGTTCCCCACCCGTCAGCCCAGTGACGATAAATTTTTCCGTGACCAGGTAGAAGACCACCGCCGGGATAATCAAGATCGTCACGTAGGCCATCACGCGTGCCCAATCCGTTCCCCACTGGCCTTGAAACTGCATCACACCGAGCGGCAGCGGCCACTTTTTAGGATCGGGTAAAATCAGGAGCGGCAGGAAATACTCGTTCCAGCCCGCGATCACCTGTAACGTCGCCACGGAAGCCAGCGCCGGGCGAGCCAGGGGGATCAGAATAAATCGGAAGAAGCCCAGGCGGGTGCAGCCGTCGATGTACGCCGCGTCTTCGAGTTCAATCGGCACCGCCCGGAAGAACGTCCGCAGGATGATCACACTTCCCGGCAGGCCGAAGGCCACCATCGGAAGGATAACGCCCCACAGACTGTTAATCAATCCCATGCTGCGTACCTGGATGAAAACGGGCAGCATGGCGATGACAATCGGGAACAGCAGCCCAATGGAGAGAATGTTGAAGACGATTTCACGGCCACGAAAATCGATGCGACTGAAGGCGAAAGCGAGCAGGCTGGACATCGACACATTCAGAATCACGACCCCGATCGTGATCAACGCGCTGTTCGTCGCCGACTGCCAGAAACCGGAATCTTCCAGAATACCGGTGTAGTGCTGCCACTGAAAGTTCCCCGTGGGCACCGCAAACGGCTTCGACAGGAAGTCACCGGTGACGCGTAAGCTGCCCGACACCGCCGTAAAGACCGGAGCCATGATGATCAGGCAGACGATGGTCAAGATGGCATACTTCACCAGATAGCCGGGAATCCTACTATAATGGCTGGGGGGGGTTAACTGCGCTGCATTGTCCAAGAGTGTGTCTTCCATTTACGCCATATCCCCATAATCCTGCCGCATGACCATGCGTTGGTACCCCAACGAGAAGATCAGCGTAAGGGCAAACAGGGCAATCGCCACTGCGCTGCCGTAGCCCATCTTAAGGTTCTTGATGCCATATTTATAAAGATACGTCGTGATCACCTGGCTGGAGTTGACCGGGCCACCCTGGGTGAGCACCCAGATAATCACCAACTGTTGGAACGACCCCAGAATAGACATGAACACCGTCAACCGGATGGTACTTCCCATCAGCGGCAGCGTAATGTACCGCAGCACACGCTTTTCGTCCGCGCCGTCGATGCGCGCGGCATCTTCGTGATCCTTGTTGACCGCCTGAAGGCCAGCCATGTAGAGAATCATGTGGAAGCCGAAATATTTCCACGTAATGACGGCAAAGATGGAGTAGAGCACGACATTCCTATCAGCGATCCACCCCACCGTATGGTAGCCGGGAATATTGCCCAAGATGGTGTTGATCAGGCCATCCGAGCTGGGATGCAGCACATAGCGCCAGATGATCGCCGTGATAACTTCAGAAAAGACGTAAGGAACAAAAAGAATGGTCCGAAATACGCTCTTTCCAGGCAGACTCCCTCGTCCGACCATCAAGGCCATCGCCATCGACAGGGGGAGCTGGATACCCAACGACATCAACATGATCATGAAGCTGTGTTGGACGGCCATCTGGAAAGTTTTGTTGTGAAACAACAGATCATAATTACGAAGACCAACATAATCTCTCAGGGGACCTAAGCCATTCCAATCATACAGACTGTAGCGGGCCGCCTGGGCTACGGGAATGAGCAGGAAAAGAAAAAAAATGGTCATCCCTGGCAACAGGCACAGCAGGACCGTGAACGACTTGCCGATCTCGCGGCGAACCCTGTCCGTGAGGATCCGATCGAGCGAGCTGGGAGATTCTTGAGAGCGTATTGCCGTCATGAGATTGTTCCTGATAAACTTATGCGATGGGTTCTTCCCAGTAGGGAGGGTGCAGAACGGCTTGATTCTTAGGGGAAACTGCCGTTCCGCACCTTCCGTTTTTTCTAGACCAACTTACTGATCAAGTTCCATCGCCGCAGCGTCTTCAAGGGTCGCGGCGGCATCTTCGGGAGACAGCGTCCCGGCAAAGAGACCTTCGGTCGCGTCGAGCACTGCCGTGGCGCACGCCGGAGGCAGGAACTGGTCGTAATAAAGCTGGAAGTACGGGGCTTCGTTACGGGCCTTCAGCACCTGGAGCAGCATCGGATCGGTGATCACTTCCTCTGCCGCCGCCACAGTCGGGATGGTCGACAGCACCGACTGCGCCTCGATCTTCTGATTTTCGGCATTGGTCAGGAACTTCAAGAAGTCCACGGCCTCGTCCGAGGCATTCTTGCCCACGGCCCAACCATCACCACCGCCGAGCACGTCGGTGGGGTTGCCCGCGCCGCCCTCAATGACGGGGAAGGGGAACCAACCGAGTTGGGGTTGCAGCACGGCGTACTTGTCAGCATCGGTCCCATTGTACGCGCCGGGTGCCCACTGGCCCATCAGTTCCATGGCCGCGGTCTGGTCGAGCATCTGGGTCTGCGCGTCGCTGTAGTTCATGCCCATGTAGCCTTCGGGGAAGGGCTTGAGATCAACCAGGGCTTTGAGGTCCTCGCCAGCCTTGACGAACGCCTCGTCGGTGAAGGAACCTTCACGGCTGTACGCCTTCAGGAAAGCGTCCTGGCCACCTTCACGGATCGCGGTATAGATCCACCAGAATTGGCCGGGCCAACGGTCAGCTTCGCCCACGGCGATAGGAGCCACGCCGGAGTCCTTCAGGGCCTGCACGGCGGCCAGGAAATCGGTCCAGGTCGCAGGCGGATTCTCAGGATCAAGTCCAGCCTTCTCGAAGAGGCCCTTGTTGTACCACAGGCCGACAGCGCCCCAGGTATACGGCACGCCGTAGTATTCGCCGTTCTGGCCGTACAGTTCCAGGGCGGACTTAGCCGAGAAGGAATCTTTCCATTCGCCTTCCAGTTCGGGGGCGATATTGCGGACCAAACCGGCATCGGCATACTGCCACAGCACGCCACCACCCCAGCTCCGGAAGATATCGGGCGGGTCGTCGGCCTGCATCACGGTCACCAGGCGGGCTTTGAAGGCTTCATTTTCCAGGACGGTGATCTCGATGTTGACATTGGGATTCTGCGCCATATAGGCGTCGGCGATGCCCTGCCAGACCGCCTGCTGTGCGTCAGACGTATCGATGTGCCACCAACGAACGGTGACTTTGTCCTGCGCCTTCGCCGAGCCAAACGCGGGCATCAGCGACAGGGCCAGGGCAACGATCAAAAACAGACCGATTTTTTTGGACATGGGTTGCTTAAGCTCCTTGTTATTGGACTAACACTTCCCTGCGTTTTTTGGATCAGAACTGCCGTGGTTTGTCTAAGGGTTTGGTACACCTCCTTCTTATTTTGGCGAACGGCATGACTCTCGAATGATGAGACTCGTAGATAACGTCACACGACGAGGGGTGTGCCGGGGATGTTCGATTTCTTCGATGAGCATCCGTGCCGCGACACGACCCATCTGATCCAGCGGCTGGCGAACGGTGGTCAGCCGCGGGTAAACCAACGAAGACTGGGGCATATCGTCAAAACCGACCACGGAAATGTCGTCAGGGATATCCAGTCCGCGCTCTCGAATGGCTTCCATCACGCCAAACGCCGAGAGATCGTTGGAGGCGAAAATCGCCGTCGGGCGTTTCGGCAGATCGAGCAGTTGGTTGGCCGCACTGACACCGCTGGGCTGCCAGAAATCGCCGGGGGCGATCAGGGAGGGATCTAAGGGAAGGTGATGATCCTGGAGCGCCGCCTTATAGCCTTCCAGGCGTTCGACGGCACTGTTGAGGGACATCAAGCCGGTGATAAAACCAATGCGTTCGTGGCCCAGCCCGATCAGATACTGGGTCGCTTCATAGGCGCCCTGCCAGTTGGTGCTGTCTACCACGTGGCTCTGGTTGGCGGGATCGGTCTGATCGATGAGCACATAAGGGAACTGCTGTTCGCGAAGGGCTTCCAGGTATTCGCCGGTCACCAGGGGCACCACCAGGAGCAGGCCATCCGACAGCCCTTTGGTGAGTTTGACCGCGTAGGATCGCTCTTTGCTCTCATTACGGTGGGTGGTGTAGAGGATCATTTCGTATTCGGCGCGGGCGATTTCTTCGTCCACCCCGCGCGCCACTTCACCCACGTAGCCGTTATCCAGGCCAGGCACCAACAGCCCGATCACGCGGGTCTTGCCGCCCGCCAGGCTGCGCGCCTGTTGATTGGCCACATAGCCCAGCCGGTCAGCCGCCGCAAGCACCCGCTGACGGGTTTCTTCCTTGACGAACTCGTAGCCATTGATCACCCGTGAAACCGTAGCATAAGAAACGCCTGCTTCCCGTGCTACATCAATAATGGTGACGCTGAATGGCCCGCGTGGCTCTCGACCGGACACAAGACTATCCTTTAATTAGGTCATTTTGTAAACGTTTGCAGAAATGGGGCTAAAAAAACGTCTTCGTACAACAACAAAGACAATTACCCCTGTACAGATCTGTACAGATGTGCAGTTTTATGAAATTGTCGCGCCATGTTTTTATTGCAAACGCTTGCAAATAGCGTATTCGAGTTTTTTATTTTTGTCAAGCAGGAGCTATTTCTGTTTGGAAACGCCGCATCAATTGGGGCGTACAAAACAAGGGGCAGGTGCACGACCCGCCCCCTGTCTCGATCAACGTGGCGCGGCGGGTTGGATGGGGAAGTAAACGGTGTACGTTTCGTCGGCGATGTCATACAGAGGCTTGAAGCGCAGACCACGGTCCTGATGGCGGGCCCGGTAACCCGGCAGCCAGGTCCCCCACTCCCGCTCGTTATCCGGCACCAGCAGCGACGACGCGTCGTCCGGATCACCCACCAGCCGCCGTTCTTCGCCGCACAACCCGGCCAGCACGATCGGGCCATCCATGAACGCGCAGATGTCGGGCGCATCGGGCAGCGGCGCGGTGTAGAGACACTTGGGCAGCTCCAGCGTGATCGTATTCTGTGCCCAGGTCCGCCGGATTGGGACAAATTCCGACGCGCCCTGGCGCACTGGAACGGTTTCCCCATCGATGGTCAAGGCGGGCGAGCCGCTCAGCCACCAGGGCAGCCGCAGCGTGAGCGTGAATTCGACCGGCTGCGCGCAGTTGACCTGCAAATTGACGCGCCAGCCGTCCGGACGGTGGCGGTCCGGCGCAGCGGCAGCGTGGGCATTGATCGACCCGGCAGTCGTATGGGTGAAGTTCTGCCGGAGGGTGACCGCCACGCCGTCATAGTCGGTCTGCAACACGGTGGGAATGTACTGGCTGATCACGATCCCCGCGCCGTCCTGATAACAGGCCAGCGTATGGTGGTACGTATGTGCCTGCACGAGCGAGCCGTGGCAGCACCAGAAGTCATAGGTAGGTGATCCCCACAGTTTCTTCGCCCCCGCGTGCAGCGGCAGGAAGTAGGCGATCATGCCCGTGCGCGGATGCTGCTGGGCGAGAATGCCGTTGTAGAGATTGCGCTCGATGTAGTCGGCATAGACCGGATCGCCGGTCCAGCGCAACAGGTAATCGGCCAGGCGGATCATGTTAAAGACGGTGCAGTGTTCCTGGGTCTTGTCTCCCAGCCGTGCCGAGAACTCGAACGGCGGGGTCCAGATCTCGCCGCTGGACTGCCCGCCGGTGCAGAACGCCCCGCGATCCGTCACGGCGCTTTTCCAGTAGGCTTCGACGATCTGCCGCCAGCGGTCGTCGCCGGTGACTTCGTACAGCCGGGCCGCACCCTGGATCTCAGGAATCGTGGTGTTCGCGTGCATGTTGGTCAGCACGTCACAACCGGCGACGAGCGGATCGAAAAAGCGCGAGCGCGTATAACGTTCGATCAGCGCCCCATACTTCTCGTGGTCGCCAGTCGCCGCGTAGAGATCCGCCCAGATTTCGAGCATTCCGCCCGTCTCGGTGTCGAGAATATCGTCCATCTGCTCGCGCGAGAAGGGCCGGGTCCAGCGGTAGAACCAACCGGCGAACTCGTCGGCCATGCGCAGCGCCTCGGCATTGCCCGCCCAGGTGTACATCTCGTACAGGCCCATCAGCGTCTTGTGATGCACGTACTGGGGAGCCCAGGTAGGCGTGCCCTCTGCCGTCCAGCGCAGATACTTTTCCGGGATCGATCCGACCCACCCACCCCCATTTTTCTGCTGGCAGCGGCCCAGTTCCGCAACGATGTGATCGGCCTTCAGCTTGATGTCCGGGCTGCCGGTCGTCTTGTACAGGCGGGCGGCAGCAGAGAGCCAGTGCCCCAAAAAATGGCCGCGCGCTTCGCAGGTAGGCGATTCCCAACCCCAGTGGCGATCATCGCCCGCGCCCGGATTGCCGTGGGCGGTGACGCGAAAGGCGCCGTGAAAGTCTTTTTTGATAGCCGCTTCAAGATAGAAATTCTGGAGTAAGTTGTCGTCGCGCAAACTCATTACATAATTCAGGTTCAGATCAAAGCGATCTTTGAACAAACCGGGCAAAAGCTGAACCTGTTCTGGCCCGAACGAACGCCATCGAGTGCTCATAAAATTCTCCTATGCTGTCCAGGCAATCGTCGCCGTACGCCTGCGGCTAGTGTAGCCACGACCCTCCGGCAGATCAAGCCTCCGGATTTTTAGTGACGGACGGCTCTCCACATCCACGGCAGAGCCGGTATAATCACCGGTTAACTTGATCCCAACCAGGAGCACCCCCCATGAGACAACGGCTAGCGTTAGATGGTTCGTGGCAGTTCCAGCTTGATTCCACCGGCCAACGGGGCCTGGAGCAGATCACCACCTGGCGCACGATTCAGGTGCCAGGCCCCTGGCAGGCGCAGTTCGACGATCTGCACCTGGCGGCGGGGGTCGGTTGGTACCGGCGCGCGGTCGCGGTCGATCCCGCCTGGGCAGGGCAGGCCGTATTTTTGTGCATCGGCGCTGCGGATTACTTCACCCAGGTCTGGATCAACGGCCAGTGGGTGGGAGACCACGAAGGCGGCTATCTGCCCTTCGAATTCGACATCTCCGCCGCGCTCCACCCCGGCGGCAGCAACGACATCGTGATCCGGGTGGTCGATCCGGCCCCTGGCGACGGCGATATTTTCCCCGAATTTCCTTTCGGGGAAATTCCGCACGGCAAGCAGTCCTGGTATGGTCCGATTGGTGGCATCTGGCAGTCCGTATACCTGGAAGCCCGGAACCCAGCCTTCATCCAGGCGGTGCGCGCCACGCCGCACGGACTGACCGGACAGGTGAGCGTGGCGGTCGAACTCAGCGCGATCCCCGATCAGGCCCGCCTGGTGACGCGCTGCCTGGCCCCGGACGGGTTTCCGGCGGCTGAGGTGATCACGGCGCTGGCTCCCGATCAAACCGCCGCTCAGGTCGAATTCAATGTGCCCAACCCCGCGGTGTGGGAGCCGGAACACCCGGCGCTGTACCATCTGCACGTCAGCCTGGAAAGCCAGCACACGCCGGTGGACGAACAGGCGGTCCGGTTCGGCATCCGGACCTTCGAAGCGAAAGACGGCCAACTGTGGCTCAACGGCCACCGGCTGTACCTGCGCGGCGCCCTCGATCAGGACTACTACCCTGAGGGGATCTACACCCCGCCTTCGCTGGACTTTTTGCGGCAGCAGGTCCAGCAGGCTAAAGCGATGGGCCTGAACTGTCTACGCTGCCACATCAAGATCCCCGATCCGCGCTATTTGCAGGCGGCGGACGAAGCAGGGATTCTGATCTGGGAGGAAGTGCCGAGCTGGAAAACGCGCACGCAGGCGGCAGGAGATCGCGTCCGGGCCACCTTCGCCGGGATGGTCGCCCGCGACTGGAATCACCCCTCGGTCGTGATCTGGACCATCGTGAACGAAAATTGGGGCACCGACCTGGTCAATTCGGCGGCGGATCGCCACTGGCTGGCGGAGATGGTGGACTGGGCACGGCAGATCGCTGCACCCCGGCTGATCGTGGACAACTCCGCGTGCTTCATCAACTTTCACGTCAAGACCGACCTCGACGACTACCACTTCTATTCCGCCATGCCCGAAGGGATGAACCAATGGCGGGAGTATATGCAGTATTTTGCGGCGCGCTCGCCGTTCACCTTCAGCCCGAACGACGACGCGGTGCGCACCGGCCAGGAACCGCTGATCGTGTCCGAGTTCGGGAACTGGGGCCTGCCCGACATTGACTTGCTGCGCGACGCCTACGGCGGCGATCCCTGGTGGTTCAATACCGGCAACCAGTGGGACCCGCCGGTGGTCTGGCCCCTCGACGCCGAGGAGCGGTTCCAGGAGGCCGGGCTGGCTAAAGCGTTCGGGACCTGGTCGGGATTGGCCGAAAAAGCGCAGTGGGCGGAATACCGGGCGCTGAAGCACGAGATCGAGGTCATGCGCGCCGAAGCCCCGCTTGCCGGGTACGTCATCACCGAATGGACCGATCTGCACTGGGAGTGCAACGGGCTGGTAGACATGGCCCGCAATCCGCGCGTCTTTGCCGGGCGCTTCGCCGAGGTCAATGCTGACACCGTGATCGTGCCGCAGTGGGAACGTTTGGCCTACTGGTCAGGCGAAACCGTCCAGGTGACGGCGCTGGTCTCGCACTACGGGCGGACGGTCTATCCACACGCCACGCTGCACTGGGCCTTGACCGGCAGCGACCAGCAGGGCCGTCTCGCACTGCCCGCGTTGGAACCGGGCCAGGTGGTGCCTGCGGGCGCGATCACCTTCACCGCCCCGGCCTCCGCCCTGGCCGACAAACTCACGCTGGAACTGGAACTGCAAGCGCCGGACGGGGCCGTGATCGCGCGCAACAGCCTGCCGATCACCGTGTTCGGAGCGGCGTTACAGCGTCCCACGACGCCGGTCCGGGCGTGGTCGGAGGATGCCAGCGTCCAGGCCCGGCTGACCGCTGCCGGGTATGAGTTGGACGCCGCACACGGAGTACGGATCGTCGATCACCTGGACGACGCCACCCGGCAGTTCGTGGCAGCGGGCGGGAAAGCTCTGCTGTGCGCTACGACACCCGGCGCCGTCGAAGGTCTCGAAATCAAGGCCCGCAGCCTGACGCCCTGGTCAGGGGACTGGGCCAGCAGCTTCGCCTGGGTCCAGCCCGACCGCACCCGCATCCCCGACAGCGCGCTGATCGATTTTAGCTGGCGCAGCGTCTTCCCGGAGCACATCATCACCGGGCTGGACGCCGATCAAACCCTGGCCGGGTTGTTCGTCGGATGGGTGCGCCTGCCGGTGGGCCTGATCGGCTGGATTCCGGTGGGGAGCGGACGGCTGGTGATCACCACCTTCCCGGTCCTGACCGCCGCTCCGGCGCCGGTGCCGACGGTCCTGCTCCACGACCTGATCCAGATCGCCAGCAGGGAAGGATAAGGAAAACGATGAAAACCTACACGGCTCTCTTGACCGGGCTGGGAAACGTCGGCCTGAATTTCTTGCGACTGCTGCGTGACAAAGAGGCCAGCCTGCGCGAGCAGTACGGGCTGGAGCTGCACGTGGTGGGCGTGGCCGACACGTCGGGCATCCTGACTGATGCGGACGGCCTCGACCTGGAACGGATCATCCGCCACAAAGAGCACAAGCGCGGCGTCGGACTGCTAGGGCAGCGGGGCGTGCCGCCGCAGCGCATGGTCGAAAACGTCCCGGCGGATTTTCTGCTGGAAGCCACTCCCAACAACCTCAAGACCGGCCAGCCCGGCCTCGACCTGGCGCGGACCGCGCTGCGCACCGGCAAACATGCCGTGCTCGCCAGCAAAAGCTCGCTGGTCATTGGCTATGCGGAACTGGCCGGGTTGGCAGGCCCGACCGCCCAACTGCGTTTCAGCGGCGCGGTGGGCGGCGCACTGCCGACGGTGAATGTCGGGCGGCGCGACCTGGCGGCGGCCAGCATCCGGCGCGTCGAAGCCGTCCTGAACGGGACGACCCAGTTGATCCTCACGCTGATGGCGCAGGGACAATCCTTCGAGGGCGCGCTGGAAGAAGCGCAGCGGCTCGGCATCGCGGAACCCGATCCGAGCCTGGACGTAGACGGCTGGGACACGACGCTCAAGCTGGTCATCATCGCGCAGGCCGTGCTCAAGCTGCCGCTCACACTGGACGACGTCACCGTGAAAGGCATCTTTCCACTGGAAACCCACGGCGAACGCTGGGCCTTGTTGGGCGTCCTCGACCGGCTGGACGAGGGCCGCTGCCGGGCCAGCGTCACCCCCACGCCGCTCCCGCCAGACCACCCTTTTTATCACCTGGGGCGGGATGAGATGGGGATCATTTACTATACCGACATCTATGGCCGCATCACCGTCACCTGCGGCGGACAGGGTCCGACCGGCGCTTCGGCAGGAATGCTGCGCGACGTGATCGATATTCACTCCATGCTGAGAGGTTAAGATGCCTATCATTACCCCAGAACGCTACGTGCTCGCCCTGCGCAAGACCCCGGTGTTGTTGAATGCCCTGATCAACGGCGTTTCCCAGGAACAGGCCGAGCGGTTTACGGATGGACCGGGCGGGTGGAGCATCGTAGAGACGATGTGCCATATCCGCGACTTCGCCGAGATCTCCCTCACGCGGGCGCAGTTGATCCTCGCCGAAGATCAGCCGCTGCTGCCGGACATGGACGCCCAGGCCACGGCCCAACAGCGCGACTATCCGCACCAGAATCTGCGGGCGGAATTTGCCGCCTACCTGGACGCGCGTAAGGCCCTGCTGGCGCGGCTGGACGGTATCACCGAGGAGCAGTGGCAGCGGCGGGGCACCCATGCCAAGTTCGGCAGCCTGACCCTGCTGGAACTGCTCGTCTTCATCGAATGGCACGACGTCAATCACCTGGAGCAAATTGCGCGCAGCCTGAGGCTGTCGGACGCGCTGTTATAACGCCAGAAGGAGCGGAGATGCAGCTACTCACCTTTCAACATGGGCACGAATTCCACTTAGGAGTCAAACGACCGGGCGGGATTCTCGACGTCACGGCGGCAGGCGGCGCCGTCCCGGCGACGATGGGCGCGCTGCTGGCGGGCGGGACGGCGGCCCGGCAGGCGTTGGAACAGTGGATCGCGGATCATCCCGCGGCGCCGCTGCTCGACGAAGGCCAGATCACCTATGGGCCGTGCGTGCCGCAGCCCGGCAAAATCATCTGCCTGGGCATGAACTACCAGCGCCATACCGCCCGGCTGGAACCGGGACAGGTGCCCTCGCCGATCCTGTTTGGCAAGTTCGCCAACTCGGTGGCCGCGTCGGGCGAAGTGATCCCGCTGCCGCCGGTCGCCGTCGAATACGATTATGAAGCGGAGTTAGCGGTGGTCATCGGGCGCCGGGCGCAGCGGGTGGCGGAAGCCAACGCGCTGGACTACGTCTTCGGCTACTGCAATGCCAACGACCTGAGCGCGCGCGAACTCCAGCGGCGCACCAGCCAGTGGATGCTCGGCAAGATCCTCGACAAATTCCTGCCGCTGGGACCCTACCTCGTGACGGCGGACGCGGTACCCCACCCGCAGGCGCTTTCGATCCGGGCCTGGGTCAATGGCGAGTTGGGCCAGGATGCCACGACCGCCGACATGATCTTCCCGGTAGCCTACCTGATCAGCTACATGAGCCACCATTTCACGCTCGAAGCAGGCGACGTGATCGCGACCGGCACCCCGGACCGCGTGTCCCAGGGTGAGAAACACTGGCTGAAAGCAGGGGATCGCGTAGAGATCGAAGTCGAAGGGCTGGGCCGCCTGGCTAACGTGATGGGCTGAAAGCGGGACCGGGTCGAATACGGCAACGGCCCAACAGGCGTGTTTCGAGGTTCGGACTTATACTAAGCTCTCAGAAGCGAAAGGGAGAACCCATGCCGCAGTGTGTCACCACCCTGGGTCCGAAATCCGCCCACGAGGTAGAGATGATCCTGCCTCACGAGCACATCTTCGTGGATCTACGTACAGGCCACCCTCCCGGTTTTGCCCAGGCCACGCCTGCCGAGGTGATCGCGCTGATGGGTCCCGAACTCGACCGGGCACGGCAGGCGGGCGTGACGCTGATCGTGGAATGCACCCCGCTCGGCGTGGGACGGCGGGCCGACCTGGTCAAGGCCGTCTCGGAGGCCGCTCAGTTCCCGGTGCTGGTCCCGACGGGCATCTATCGCGAACCCTGGGTGCCGGAGTGGGCGCATCGGGCCAGCAAAGAAGAACTGAGCGACTGGATGCTGGGCGAATTGCAGGGCGAGATCGAGGGCAGCGGCGTCCGGGCAGGGTGGATCAAGCTGAGCGCCAACGACGAGGGCATGACCGTCTGTGAGATGAAGATTCTGCGGGCGGCGGTCAAAGCGGCTCAGGCCACGCAGGCTGTAATCGGCAGCCATACCATCCAGGGACGCGTGGTGCGCGAACAATTGGAGATCGTGGAACGCGGCGGGTATACCCCGGAGCGATTCATCTGGATTCACGCGCAGGCCGAACCCGACTTGACCCTGAACCTGGAGATGGCCCAGCGCGGAGCCTGGATCGAGTATGACTGGATCGGCAACCCGGATGCTTTCGACGACGACTTCTATATCCGGCGCATTCAGGCGCTGCTAGATGCCGGGCTGGGCCATCGCATCCTGCTCAGCCACGACCGGGGCTGGTACGATCCGGCGCGCCCGCAGGGGGGCGTGGCGCAGCCGTTCACCTACCTCAACGAGACATTTATCCCGAAGCTGCGCGCCGCCGGACTGGACCCGGCGACCATCGACCAACTGACCCATACTAACCCGTTTAACGCCTTCGCGCGCTAACCGGTTATTTCTTGCTCTGCCGGGATTTGGACCCGGCCTTTTTCAGATTCTCGGCCACTCGCATCTGGACAATACGAGTGATCAGATCGAGCGGCATCGGCTCGTCCAGCGGGAAGCGGATGGAGCCTTTGGCCCCTTGATAGCGGGCAATTTCGGCCTTGAAGGCTTCGGTTCCACTAGGCGTCGGGTAGAACCCGATGTGATGCTTGAACGCGCCAAAATGGACCAGGTTGCCCTTTTGAAAGAACGTGGGCATCTGGTAGCTGATCTTCTCTTCGGCGTCTGGGGCAGCGGCCCGAATCGTCGCCCGGACTTCTTGCAGAACGGCCTGTACCGCTTCAGGGAAAGTGGCGATGTAGTCGTCAATCGAGCTGAAACGAGCAGCGTTCTTGTCCATACAGGTTCCCCTTCTCCCAGACTTCGACAGCGAGCCAGTACACTTGTTCTATTTTCGCACAAGCGGACTCGGATGCCAAGCCAAAAGGCCGCCGGATGAGCGGAACAGCGCACGCCAACCCGGCGCTTACCCCACGGTGTGTTGGACGGTGACCAATTCGAGGTATGATGGCGACATCATGACGGAGTTGGTATGTCAAAGATTCGCGTGTTGGTGATGCTCACCCTCCTGATCGCCGCGCTGTCTGGCCCACCCCCGACGCGCGCCGCTCCGACCGCCCCCGCCGCTCCCTTGAGCGTGGCGCAAGGGCACCCTGGCTGCGCGGGTGTCACCCTCGAAACGCCGGAGACGTCCGACTGTGACGCCGTCATGGCCGGACAGCCTTATCCCGACGTGACGCGGATTCCCTTCGATCTGGGCGTGATCGCGGGCCAGGATTTCGTCTACTTCGACGACGACGAAGTCCCCCTCTACGATGCCCCCGACGGCACCGAAGTCGAAGTCCTCACCGCCGGACGCAGCAGCTACTTCAACGTGCTCCAGACCTCCGGGACCTGGGCGGAGATTCGTACCGGGCGCTGGGCTTCCCTGAAAACCGCCCATTTTGCCGAACCCTCGACGTTCACCGGGGTGCTGATCAACCACATGGAGATGCCATTCGCCTGGGCGATCTACGATCACTGCACGTCGCTCACGCCGGGCGGATCGCGCAACTGCCGCCAGTCGGGATCATTCAACCGCTACGACTTGATGAACATCTATGCCACCGTGACCGTCGGTGACTGGGATTGGCACCTGGTCGGCCCGCACCAGTGGACTATCCAAACCAATCTCAGTATCGTGCACCCCACGCCCCCCACTGTCTTCAGTTGGCACTGGATCGGCGTGAGCACGTATGAGCAGAATCTCGTGGCTTACGAGGGCGAGCGCCCGATGATGGCCACGCTGGTCTCAACCGGCGACATGGACGAGGAAAAGTGGCACACCGATCCCGGCGTGTGGAAGGTCGATCTCTTCTGGGAGGTGGGTCCGATGGAAGGCGCGGCGGGCAGTGATAAATTCTACGCGCTCGATCAGGTGCCGTATCACATGTATTTCAACTGGCGCGAGGCGCTGCACGGCGTCTACTGGCACGACAATTTCGGCTATTACTGGTCGCACGGCTGCGTCAACCTCAGCGTGAGCGACGCCAAGTGGCTGTGGGATAACTGGGTGATCCTGGGCACGCGGGTGTATGTGTACGACGAAAAGCCCGGCTAGGGCGCATCGCACCGGATCGGCAGCCGCACGCGGAAGGTAGTGCCGTGCCCGACCACGCTCTCCACCATGACGCTGCCGCCATAGTGCTCAACCAGCCGTTTGACAATAGCCAGGCCCAGGCCATTCCCCTTCCCCAGGCTGGCCGAGCGGGCTTTGTCGGCCCGGTAGAAGTGCTCAAAAATGTGGGGAAGGTCCTCGCCGCCGATGCCGATCCCGGTATCCTCCACTTCAAGGATCACCTGCTGCGCCTGACCCTCCAGGCGCAGGTTGACCGTGCCCTCAGCGGCGGTGTATTTGATAGCGTTCTCCACCAGGTGCCCCACGATGTGTCGCCAATCGACGGCATCCATACTGCCATAGAGCACCGGCGGGACCACGAGGTTAAACGTAAGCTGTTTCTTCAGCGCCTCATCACGCAGGGTCTCGGCGATGGCACGGGTAGACTGGACCAGATCAATCGGCTTTGAACGGGGAGAGGCGCGCACATCCAGCTCGGTTACTAACAACATCTTTTCGACCAGGGCCGTGAGGCCGTAAGTCTGGCGCTCGATTTCCTGAAGATAGGATTCCGGGTGACCGCCGGACTCCCTGGCGAGGTCCACGCAGGAGAGAATCACGGCCAGCGGAGTTCTGAAATCGTGATTCAGATTGTTCAGGATCGTGCGGTAGTTGCTCAGGCGCTGCCGTTCCATTTCCAGCCTACGCCGCTCCGTTTCGAGATACAGGCGCACCAGGGTGGCGAAGAAGAAGCCAGTTTCAAGCAAGATAAAAAAGACCAGCCAGTTCGCAAAAACATCCCAGGGCAGCGTGTCGAGAAACAACAAGCGAGACACCAGCAGGTCCAGCAGGACGAAAACCCCAACCAGGAGGTACTGGCGCAGTGAGAACATGGTAGATGCAAACAAAGGGAGAAACACAAAATAGACCAGATCCATATAGGGGGGATCGCTGATGGACACCGTATACAGAATGGCGATGCTGCCCAGAAGGAGGATCGACCAAACGGTCACCCGATAGTGACCGGTGCTGGCGATGAGGTAGAGCGTCGCCAGCGCCGACAGACTCAAGAGCGCGGCAAACAAGGCCCCACGAGGCGTCTGGTCCCCGATGATCGCGATGACCGCACGCACCAACAAGAGCGCCGTGATGATCGGCATCAGGACCATCAGCAGCCGCCGCACGAGCTGCAAGCGCAATTGGTTCTCTTTTTCATCGGGCCGAGCGTCAATAGCGCGTACGACTTCGATGAGCCGAAGTATCGCCTTCATAGATCCGAAGCCTACACATCCCCACACGCTTCTTATTATGGAGATGTTTTCAGGATTGCGATACCGGATCACAAACCAGGCTGGAGGCATGAGATCGGACGGTCAATACCTCATTGCATTCGGAAATCAAGATCCTCCGGCAGCGGAAACTCCTGCCGGACACGCTGGCGCAGCGCCTCATCGACCGGAATTCCTGCGCGGGTGCTCAGGCGCCGAGCTTGCAGATCGAACCACAACTGAGACAGGGTCAGCTCGCCCTCCCGGACATCATCGACCACCAGCGGGCTGACCAGGATGCGCTCGGCCCGGTCAAAGTCGTCCTGGTCGAGGGCAGCCTGCGCCTCGAGCAGCCGGATACGCCCCGACAGACGATCGGATTCGTCGAGTTGGGCCACGATCTCCAACCATTCCCCGGATCGTCCCGCCGACAGCAGGGCCTGCCCGACTTCGATTGTCAGCGCGCGGAGGGACGGCAAAAGCCGGTGCGCTGCCTGGTACCAGCGGACCGCATCGTCCAGGTGGTGCTGTTCCAACGCCAGCGCCGCCAGATGGCGCAGCGCCCACCCGTTTTCTTCTTCCGCGAGGGAGCGCTGCCAGGCCCGTTGGGCGCCCTCGCTATCCCCTGCCGCATAACGCATGAGGCCCAGGTGCAGCCAGGCCAGCCACCCTGAACCGCGCCCGGCGGCGAGCGCGTCTTCGAGCAGGCGGCGCCATTCCGACTGGACCAGATAGCCGCCCGGCGCGGTAGCGTTGGACGGAAAATCGCCCTCTTGCAGCAGCCGGAGCCAGGGCGCTTGCTGATCGGTCAACGACTCAGGATCAAAGCGCATTCCTGACGAATCCAGCGAAGGCCCTCCGGCTTGTTCACGGCGCCGGTTCTCCAGCGCCCCCCAGCCTGATCCGCGCTGCACCAGGGTGCGCGGCGGTCGGTCGGCCTCAGCGTGCGCCTGCTCGAACGCGGCCTCAAAGTCTTGGAGGGATACCAACGCTTCCAACCGCGCTTCCACTTCTTGCTGGGCGGCGTGCCAGTCATCCCCATGCGTGATCGCGGGTCGGGCTTCCAGCAGCCCGTATCCTTCCAGCCAGGTCCAGGCCGTACGGGCGGGCATCGCCAGGTGTTCGAGCTGGGTGCGCGCCAATCCTGCCTGAATTTCGAGGTACGCCTGCCCCGGTTCGGACAGCCAGGTCTGCCAGCGCCGCCCACCGGACCCCGTCCCCCATACAAATAGCTTGCGACCGATCAGGCGCGGCGTAGACACCTGGATCAGCCCCCGGCCCTGCCCGTCGAGGGCTGTAATCCAGGGGCGGCGACCTTCCGGAATGTGAAAGAAATAGTCGATGGCCCGCGGGCTGCGCGTCGGGTAGGAGTAATCTTGCCCGGCCTGGCGGGGGACCGGAATCACGCTGAGTTGGCCTGTATAACCGTAGGAATACGCGGAATCGGCTGGCACGATGACGCGCGTATCCGCGGTTTCGGGTACGGCCATGTTCGACCACCAATACATGGGCGTCGGGTGGTCGTGGGGATTGACAATCCGCATCCAGACGAACAGCACCGGCGAATTCGAGGGAAGCCAGGCATCTATCTGGAACGTTACCTGCCGGAGGCGTTCCCATTCGTACATCCGGAGGAGCGGGGTACCGTCGTCCCGCTCGACGTGGCAGGCAAACACGGGCGAACACGTCAGCGGCGAATGCCCGATCGTGCCGATATTCCATTCGACGCCGCCGCTAAACCAGGCGTTGCGGAGGGCGAGATTGGCCGGTTGGAAAACGGGGTTGACCGAGAGCAGCTCGCGCCCGGAGGGTTTGTGAAACAACGACCACAGCCGCCCGCCCAGTTCGAGCAAGAACGTCGCGCGCAGCACTTCGTTTTCCAACACCGCCACCCGGAAGTCGCGTGGGCGGTGCTGCCGGTCGTAGCCATCTTGCAGCGTGTAGGGGAGCAGCGTGGTGATATGCCCGTAGGCCATGTTGCGCCGCATGTCCGCGGGGATGGCATCGTCGCCCAGGTCGGACTGATGGACATCCTGTACGGCACGCAGGGGCGGCAGCGGATTATCAGGCCCGAGATCGGCGGCGGGCATGGTCCAGGTTTCGATCCGTAATTCGCTCACCACGCCAGTGACTCCTTGAAGCGCGTCTCCAGGAGATCCAGAAAGGCCGCCAGCGACCGGGCAGGCGTCCCACCCGTCCAGGTGCGCTCGGCGAGAATCGCGAGCGGATGGCGCAGCAGTGGGTTGAAGAAGGCATCGGGGTGGTTTTCCATGTTATCCGCCCAGACACAGACTTTGTAGCCCAGTACGTTCGGATGCGGGTTGGGAGTCCACCGCTCGTACAGGTAGTTGTCGTCCGGCTGGAGACCCAGGGTCGGCGTGACGTAGTGCGTATCCTCCCGCGTGCAAACGACCTGATACCCGGCCTCCAGAAATTGATCGGGTTCCTGCCCCTCCACCCAGGAATTGACGATGATATCGGGGTCCGGCTCAAGGTGGTGCGGGCTGCGCTCCCACCAGGCCCAGAGCTGGCTCTGTTTACCGTAGGACCTGACCAGCGCGTTGGCTTCGTTGATCCACTCGACCAGGACGTCGCCGGGATAGGGATAGCCCTGCGCTCTGGCATACGCGACGAGTTCAGGACAGGCGGCGGGCAGATCGCCATCGGGGACCTCGTCGCAGCCGATGTGAAACTGGGGACCGCTGAACAAGGGGACAAACTCGTGCAGCAGGTTTTTCATCCACTGCCGCGCGGCAGGATCGGCATAATTGATCGTCCAACCGCCCAGTTCGCCCCCCGGCCAGCGTGAACGGCTCATCACGTCGCAGGTCAGGGCCAGCGTGGGATCGTACTGGGTGATGGCGGTGGCATGGGCCGGGAGATCGATTTCGGGCACGAGCATGATCTGATAGCGATCGGCTGTGGCTTGCAGGTCAGCCAGATCGGCCTTGCTGTACGACAACTCCGCCGCCAGGCCGGGATACTGATCACTCTGGAGCCGGAACGCATTCCAGTCGTTGAAATGCAGGTGCAGCACGTTGAGCTTGAACCGCGCCATCGTGCACATCAGGGACTTCAGATAGTCCACTGCCCAATATCTCCGCGCCAGATCCAACATCAGCGCGCGCTGGACGAAGGCAGGATAATCGCGCGCCGTGCCGCCCGGCAGTTCCGGGCTGTGCTGGACCATCTGCAGGACGGTTTGCAGACCATAAAACACCCCGCTCGCGGTCGGGGCCGCAATGGTCACATGGCCGTCGATCTCCAGGCGATAGCCCTGGCGGCCCAGGACGGGATCGGCCCCGGTCAAGGTCAGGAGAATATCGCCATCGTCCGGCGCAGCGCCGATCACGACCGGCAGCGCCTGAGCTGCCGCGCGGGCCAGGTCCGGCTGGACGGTCTGCGCCACCGGGAGCAGATCATCCGTCTGGACGATCAACCGCGAGGACGACGTCAACACACAGTGGTGCGGTCCACCGTTCCATTCGCGCAAGGCCGGAATGGTGGCGGGTAGGGTATGAATCTGGAGCATGGCAACTCTCGATCGGTTACGATTTTACGGCCCCTGCCGTAATCCCCGCGATGATCTTTTCGGACAAGAAAATGTAGACGATAAAGGTAGGCAGAAAAACGACGATGACGCTGGCAAACAACCCGGCCCAGTCCCCGGTATAGCGCATCGACTGCACCAGCGCCTGCAACCCTAACTGAAGGGTGCGCCGTTCGGGGGTGTTCACGAAAATCAGCGCCCAGAAATAATCGTTCCACAACCCGATGAAGTTGAAGATGGTGACGGTAATGATCCCCGGCTGCGCCAGGGGCAGCATCACACGCCAAAAGACCTGGGAATGCGTACAGCCGTCGATCAACGCGGCCTCTTCAAGCTCGGATGGCAGTGACCCGAAAAAGCCGGTCAGGAAAAACACCGTGAACGGGATGGACGAGCCGATATAGATGAGGATCAGCCCTTCGGATGTGCCGGTCAGATTCAGGCGCACGAAGATCGTGAACAAGGGGATCATCAGCATCATGCCCGGCACGCCAATCCCGGCAATGAACAGGGCATTGGCCAACCGCCGTCCGGGAAAATCGAACCGGCTCAAGACGTACGAGGCCGGGGCCGAGATCAGGACGATGCCCAGCAGGGCGAGACTCACGTACAGGCAGGTGTTGAGAAAATAGAGGCCCAATTTGTGAGTCGTCAGTGCCTTCTGGTAATTCTCCCAATGAAACCCGCTGCCGAGCAGGTGGTTGGTGAAGATTTCGCGGGTCGTGCTCAACGAAGAGATGACGATCCAGCCCACGGCGTAGAATACGAACGCCGTCCAGGCCCCCAGAATCAGGTAGGCTATGATCCGGCTGAAAAGCTGCGGAGAGCTGATTCTCTTTCCTAAGACGGCGGTGATCGGTCGGCTTGCTGGTTGTGCAGCCATCGGTGTTTTCCTCTCGCCTAATACTCCAACGCCTGCGGTTTCAACAGCCGGTTGATCGTTTCGGAAACGATCAGGACCATCACGAGCAGGCACACGGCAATCGCCGCCGCTTTGCCGACCTGTAGACCGCTGCTCCCGCCGCCGCTGCTGCCCATGCCAAAGGCCAGTTGATACAGATAGTTGGCCGGAGTCATGAGTTCTTTGGGAAGATTAACGGGGGTGAACGACCTGGGGAAAGCAAAGAGGTTGATCACGCCAATGCTCCACATCACCAGCGCGACGCGCAGCACATCCCGCAGCAAGGGCAGCGTAATCTTGTAGAACATCTGGAACAGGTTCGCGCCGTCCAGCCGGGCCGCTTCGTAGTAATCGTTGGGAATACGCTCGACGCCCGCCAACAAAATCAACATGTACCAGCCGATACCGCCCCACACATACGCGATCAGCATCGACCAAAAGATCATGTCGAAGGACGTCCACTGGGTCTTGGCCAGTCCGTCTAATCCGAGCGCCTGAAAAAAGTTCGTGAAAAAGCCATAGCGGCGGTTGTAGATGTACTGGGTCCACAGCGTGGTCATGGCGACCACCGGGATCAGGTTGGGCAGGTAGATGATGGCGCGGAAGAATTTTTTCCCCCGGATGCCGGAGGTCAACAGCACCGTGAACAGAAAGGCAAAGCCGAAAATAGCGATCCCGCCCACGCCCCAGACGCGGAAGATGTTCACGAAGGAGTCGCGAAACAGGCGTGTATGGTAAAGCTCTTTATAGTTATCCAGCCCCCGGTAATGCATATCTACCCCGACAAAACCGGACACTTCAAAAAAACTGGTGTAGATGGTGCGGAGGGTGGGGTAAAGAAAGATCAAGGAATAGGCCAGTAAAGCGGGCGTCAGAAACATCACGATCATGCGGTTGCCGGGCTTCATCGTAACGCCTCTTTCTGATAAGCGATCCGATCCATCAGGTGCAGATGATGACCTCACCCGCACCCGATGGAAAGATCGCACGAGGTTATTCGCGGCTGGCCCAGAACTCGGCGGAGTCCTTCACCATCTTGTCGATATATTCGTCGGGGGACAGCTTGCCCACGAACAGATCCTGGAAATTGGGCAGGACGACGTTCGGAACCAGTTCGCCGCCGTTCCACAGATCGCAGGCCCACCCGAAGCCCAGATCGGCCTGAGCGAAGACTTTACCGGCATCCTCGATGACGCCCGCCCAGCCCACGTCGGTCCGCGCGGCGGGGGTCAGCGTCTGCGTCGTCCAGGCCGTCTGCACGTCCTGGCTGACCATGAAGCGGATGAACTCGAAGGCCTGGTCGGGATGTTGCGAGGCCGTGGTGATCACCAGGCCCTGCGAGCCGGACATCACGTGGGTATTGGCGCCCACGCCATCTTTCACGCTGGGGAAGGCAAACGCGCCCCAGTGGAAATCAGGCCCCGCCGTGCTGAGAACTTCGCTGGGCAGCCAGGTGCCGTTCAAGTACATGCTGACTTCGCCCAGGGCCAGCGCCTGCTGCCCCGCCGGGTACAGGTTGCCTTCGGTGCCATCGGCAATGTAGCCATCGTCCCACAACGCGCGAATGTCCGTCGCCAATTGCAGCCACATCGGATCGCGCCAGCTTTCGCCGGTCTGGTCGGCCATCGCCGCTTGCAGACCGCTGCATCCCACCGCACGTTCCGCGTAGTAGCCGAAGATGATGTCCAGGTAGGCATCGACGTCAGTCGTGATAGGGGGGTGTCCAGCCTCTTTGAGCGCGGCATTGACGGCCATGAACTCGTCCCAGGTCGTGGGCAGGGCGGTGATGCCCGCATCCTCAAAGTGATCCTTGTTGTAGAACCACATCACGGCAAAGGGGCTATAGGGGATCATCGCCACCTGGCCGTTGACAGGGTACTGGTACAGCAGGGCCGGAGAGAGCACGTCGGCCACGGTTTTACCTTCTTCGCCCCCAAGGGCCGGCAGCTTGATGTAGTCTTCCAGGGGGATGATGTACTGGGACAGGTTGCTGATGATCAGATCCATGCCGGTGTCGAACACGTCGATGTTTTCGCCCGCTTCGAGCGCCGGGCCAACCAGGTTGCGGTTATCGCGGCCATTCCAGACCACTTTGACTTTGATAGTGGGGTTAGCCGCTTCGAAATCGCTGATGGCCTGCTTGATGACCTGGCCCTGGGCTTCGTCTTCATTCCACATCGACCAGTAGACGATCTCGACTTTATCCTGGGCTGACACCCGGCTGAGCGACATCAAGGGAACGGCCAACGCTAAAACGAGGAGCACGAGCGAGAACTTCTTGAGAGCTTTCATTTTAGGCTTCCTTTTCTCTTAAAAAATACTAGCTGCGTTTAGGACCTCACTCTGGAGCGCGACGTAGGCTGTTTTGAAGTTGTCGATTTGTATTGACAATTTAAATCGAATATAATTGAATAGTGTCAGGTTGTCAAGTAGGTGGCACAATTAGCGGTTGGAGGAACCTCATGAATAAACGCAAACCGAAAGACAGCCCCCGTGTAGGCCAGAAAGACGTGGCGCGTCGGGCGGGCGTGTCTACTTCCGTGGTCTCCTATGTGATCAACAATGGCCCGCGCTCGGTGTCGGAAGAAACCCGCCAGCGGGTCTTGCAGGCAATCGAGGAACTGGGCTACCGCCCCTATGCGCAGCGCCAGTTGGTCATGCGGGAAAAGTGGGGGTCCAGGGAAATCGTCCAGTTTGGCATCATCCTGGGCGGTACCATTACGATGATGCTGCGCAGCATTTTCTACGGCGAGGTGCTGGCGGGGATTTATCAGGAAGCCTTTCAAAACGGCAAACGCATCCGGTTTCTGCAATTCTGGGAGGAATTGAAAGACCCGGTGCTGTTCAACGATCTGATTCACCCCGAGGAGGTGTCGGGCCTGATCCTCATCTCGCTGCACCAGGCGTTGAAAACAGATGAAGATCGGGCGCTGCTCGACCGCATTGCCGAACGCGTCGACTACATCGTCTGCGCGGAAGATAACGCCGGGCGGTTTCCGGTCGTAAACTACGACCTGTTTGGCGCCGCTTACCAGGGCGTCTCGCACCTGACCAGCCTGGGGCACCGCCGGATCGCCTATATTGGCGGGCCGGATCGACGCGTCGATGGCTACCGCCATGCCCTGCTGGACGCCGGAATCCAGTTCGATCCGAGCCTGGTTTTTCACCCGGGTATCGTCAACATTGCCCCGGAGGGTTACGCCGGAGCCCTCTCGGCGATGGCGCTATCGCCGCGCCCGACGGCGATTTTCACCGGGAATGACGAAGTCGCGTCGGGCGTCATCAGCTTTCTGTATCAAAACGGCATCCGCGTGCCCGAAGACGTGGCCCTGGTCGGCGTAGACGACATTCAACTGGCGACCTATCTCACCCCGCCGCTGACCACCGTGCGCCTGCCCAAGCTGGAACTGGGACGCCAGGTGGTGAAGATGCTGATCGACCGGGCCAGGACCGACGATCCTACGCCGATTTCGGTCACCCTGCCTCACGAACTGGTCATTCGCGAGTCGTGCGGTTATCATCCGCGCGGCTCATGAGGTGGACGATGCCCGGTCTGGTGGACCATCACGATCAGTTCTGGCTGGAGGGACAGCCGTTCAGAATCCTGTCCGGCGCGATGCACTATTTCCGCGTCCCACAAGCCTACTGGCAAGACCGGCTGTACCTGCTGCGCGCGATGGGTTTGAATACGCTCGAAACTTACGTCGCCTGGAACCTGCACGAACCGCGCCCCGGCGACTTCCGGTTCGACGGGATGCTCGACCTGGTACACTACCTCCAACTCGCCGCCGAACTGGGGCTGTACGTCATCGTGCGGCCCGGCCCCTACATTTGTGGCGAGTGGGACATGGGCGGGCTGCCTGCCTGGCTGCTCAGCGATCCGCAGATGCGCCTGCGCTGCCTCTACGAACCCTACCTGCACGCCGTGGATCGCTTCTACGATGAACTGATCCCTCGGCTGGCCCCCCTGCAAATCACCCAGGGCGGGCCGATCATCGCCCTACAGATCGAAAATGAATATGGCAGCTACGGGAACGATCACCGCTACCTGAAGTACCTGGACAACGGACTGCGCGCCCGCGGTATCGACGTGCTGCTCTTTACCTCGGACGGCCCGGACGATACCCTGCTGCGCTATGGCACTCTGCCCGGTATCCTGAAGACGGTCAATTTCGGCTCACACCCGCGCGAAGCGTTGGCAAAACTGCGCGAATATCAGCCCGACCGCCCGATGATGTGCATGGAATTCTGGAACGGCTGGTTCGACCACTGGGGCGAAAAGCACCATACCCGCCCCGCCGACGAGGCCGCGGGCACGCTGGACACGATGTTGGCGGCAGGGGCGTCGGTCAATATCTACATGTTCCACGGTGGGACGAACTTCGGCTTCATGAATGGGGCCAACAACGCCCCCACCGGCTACGAACCTACCATCACCAGCTACGATTACGACGCGCCGCTCAGCGAAGCTGGGGATATAACGCCGAAATATATGGCTTTTCGCGCAGTGCTGGGACGTTACACGACCGTGCCCGATCTCCCGCTGCCCGCGCCCCGTCCCAAGCTGGCGCTGGGGCCGGTGGAAATAACCGAGTCCGTGACGCTGTTCGAGGCGCTGGACACCCTCGCGACGCCGGTTCAACGGCCTGCCCCGGTGCCGATGGAAGCCCTCGGCCAGAATTACGGGTTCATCCTCTACCGCACCCGGCTTACCGGTCTACGCGAGAGCACCCTCGCCCTGAACGAGGTCCACGACCGCGCACAGGTCTTCGTGGACGGACAACCGCTCGCCACCCTGGAGCGTCAGTCCGGCCCTTCCAGCACCCCCCTGACCACCACCGCAGACGAGACCCGGCTGGATATTCTGGTCGAGAACATGGGGCGGGTGAATTACGGCGCGGACATGGACGACCGCAAGGGAATCACCAAGACGGTCTTGTTCGGGCAGCAATCCCTGTTTGACTGGCTGATCTTCCCGCTGCCGCTCGACGATCTCACTGCGTTGCGTTTTCATGCCGCAACGCCCGTCCACGAGCCAGCCTTCTACCGGGCGAGGTTCACCCTCCCTGCGCCGCAGGATACTTTCCTGGCGCTGCCGGGCTGGACGAAGGGAGTAGCCTGGATCAACGGGGTTAATCTCGGTCGCTACTGGAACCAGGCTCCACAGCGTACCCTGTATGTCCCGGCGCCGTTTCTCAAAGCGGGGGAGAATGAACTGATCGTGCTGGAACTGCATGGGCTGGCGCGTCCCCAGGTCGAATTCACGGACCGGCCTCGCTGAACCCTCAAAACGAAGATTTTGGACAAAAATATAAGCTCATGACCAAAAGTTTTCGGTGAAAGAAGCCATCTGTCAGAGGGAACCATCGTATGCAATATACCAATCCTATCCTCCCCGGTTTTTATCCAGACCCGAGCATTTGCCGGGTAGGCCATGATTATTATCTGGTCAACAGCAGCTTTGAGTATTTTCCCGGCGTCCCCCTTTTTCACAGCCGCGATTTGGTGCACTGGCGGCAGATCGGCCACTGCCTGACACGACCCAGCCAACTTCCGCTCACGGGCGCGCCCAGTTCGGGAGGCATCTATGCGCCCACGCTCCGTTACCACCACGGCACCTTTTACATGGTCACGACCAATGTGAGCGGCGGCGGGCATTTTTACGTCCACACCCAGCATCCCGAGGGTGAATGGTCAGACCCCGTGTGGATCAAGCCCGATACGGAGGAACTGAAGTTCTCGATTGATCCCTCCCTGTTCTTCGACGAGGATGGCCGAGTCTACTTCACCTGCACGGGCGCCGGACAGCGGGTCTACCAGTTCGAAATCGACATCGCGACCGGGCGGGCGTCATCCAAGACACAGATGATTTGGGCGGGCACAGGCGGCAAATACCCCGAAGGCCCCCACCTGTACAAGATCAACGGCTGGTACTATCTGATGGCCGCAGAGGGGGGAACCGAATACGGGCATTTCGAAACCATCGCCCGCGCGCACCATCCCTGGGGACCGTTCGAGGGGTGTCCCGCCAATCCCATCCTGACCCATCGCAGCACCGACCACCCGATTCAGGCCCTGGGCCATGCGGACCTGGTCCAGGCACACGACGGCGCGTGGTGGCTGGTCTTGCTGGGCGTGCGACCGCATGGTTATCCTTCCGTGTACCACCTGGGCCGGGAAACTTTCCTGGTGCCCGTGCAGTGGACCGCCGACGGGTGGCCCGTCGTCAGCCCGGTGGACCTGGTCATGGAAGCCGATCTGCTGCCGCCCCACGTCTGGGACGCGCCGCGCTCCCCTCGGGATGATTTCGACGCGCCCCAGCTTGGGCTGGAGTGGAACTTCCGCCGGAATCCCGATCCCGCCAGTTGGTCACTGACCGCCCGGCCCGGTTGGCTGCGGCTCACCGGCTCGGCGGCCACCCTGGACGACCTGGAACTAACGGCGCTGGTGGGCCGCCGCCAGCAGCACTTCCAATGCGACGTCACCACCGGCCTCGATTATCAGCCCGCCGACGGCGATGGCGAAGCCGGACTGACCGTGCTGATGAACGAACGCCACCACTACGACCTCTTCGTGACGCGGATCGAGGGGCAGCGCCAGGTGGTGGTGCGCCGCCGGATCGGCAGCCTGGTGGCCGTCGTCGGACAGGCCCCGCTTGATGATGGGCTGGTGACGCTGCGCATTCAGGCCGACCAGGAGTGGTACCAGTTTTTCTATGCCGTGGGAACGCAAGCCCTCCGCCTGCTCGCCTCAGGTGAGACGCGGTATCTCTCCACCGAAGTGGCCGGAGGCTTCACCGGAGTCTATTTCGCGATGTACGCTCACGGCACTTCCCCCGCCGACTTCGACTGGTTCGACTATGAACCCCACGATTGAGCGTTACTGATCATCTAAACCCCACCCCCACCCCTCCCCAGGCAAGCTGGAGAGGGGAGAAAACGGGCTTGTTCCCCTCTCCAAA
>CAYRWY010000003.1:42866-51067 GCA_964427955.1 uncultured Anaerolineaceae bacterium | reverse complement strand
GTTTCGTAGACCGGCACGGCCCGCTCCATCGCCGCGGTATTGAGCGGCATCGTGCGCACGCGTTGCCCATCCACGTCGTAGGCGGTCGCGAGCTGGAGTTCGTCCAACCCGCTGAGAACGTCGAGTTTGGTGATCACGACCTCGGTGAGTCCGTTCACACGCCGGGCATAGTGCAGCGCGACGGCGTCCAGCCAGCCGCAGCGGCGCGGGCGTCCGGTCGTCGTGCCGAATTCCACCCCGGCGGTGCGGATGCGTTCGCCAATGGCGTCGTTCAATTCGGTGGGGAAGGGGCCGTTGCCGACGCGCGTGCAGTAGGCTTTGACGACGCCTACCACGCGATCCACGTAGCGCGGTCCGAAGCCCAACCCGGTCAGCGCGCCGCCGGTCGTGGCGGACGAACTGGTCACGTAAGGGTAATGCCCATGATCGATGTCGAGCAGCGTGCCCTGCGCACCTTCGCACAGCACGCGCTTGCCCGCTTCGAGCAGATCGTTGATCTGGTCGGTGACGTTGGCGACGTAGGGCGCCAACCGCTGCGCCGCTTCGCAGTACTGCGCGGCCAGCCCTTCGGTTTTCATCGGTTCCAGGCCGTAGTAGCGCGTGAGCAGTCTGTTGGTCTGCTCGACGGACGCCTCGACCTTGTCCGCAAAGACTTCCGGGGTGGTCATTTCGGCGGCCAGCAGGCCGGTGCGGGCGGCTTTGTCGCGATAGGCCGGTCCGATGCCGCGCCGGGTGGTGCCAATCGATTGTTCGCCGCGCGCGCGTTCGTCGGCGCCGTCCAGTTCCAGGTGTCCGGGAGTGATGATCTGCGCCCGCTCGCTGATGTGGATGCGGTCGGGCGAGACATCGACGCCCTGCTCGGCCAGCATATCCAGCTCTTGCACCAGCCGGATCGGGTTGATGACCATGCCGCTGCCCAGGATACACTGGATGTGAGCATGGACGACGCCGGAGGGCACCAGGTGCAGCTTGAATTTCCTGGTACCGACCGTGACGGTATGCCCGGCGTTATCGCCGCCCGCATAGCGCGCCATCGCGTCGGAGTCGCGCGCCAGCCAGTCGGCGATGCGTCCTTTGCCCTCGTCACCCCATTGTGCGCCAATCAAGACCGTTGCAGGCATGTCAGTTTTCCTTCCTCTTTTTGATTTTCTTGGCGTTGGGGTCGTAATTGGGTCCTAACGCAACGGTAATGGCCGCATTGCCCCAGACTTCCACTTCGCCGCGTGCTCCAAACGCGATGGCTGCGCCCTGGCCCACGCCCAGGCCGAAGCCCTTGGACGCTTGTTGCAGGCATTCGCGCAGCCGGTCGGACTGCTCCGGGGTGTAGCCGGGCAGGATCAGCGAATGCGCCAACCAACCGAAACCGGACTGCACGCTGCCGTTCTGCACGAGATAGGCGCCCAACAGCGCCGCGCTCTGGCCGATGGCGTAGACGGTCGCACCCCGGCGGAAGGCATCTTCGATGCCGCGAATGGCTGTGCCCATCAAGCCCTGGCGCAGGGTCTCGTTTTCCGGGCCGTCGCCAATGATGATCACCCCGGCCTCGGCGAGCTGGCGAAACAGCAGATCGTCTTCTTCGGTCAAGATATCGACCAGGTAGCCGGTGCGCGCCCCCAGATCGCGCAGGACATCCATGTGCCGGTCGGCGGTTTCGACGTCGCTGGCGGCCCAGATATAGGCGATGGGACCAAGCGAAACAGTATGGCCCAGCATGGCGGCTTCGATGGTCAGCACGTCATCGGACTCTGCCGGACCGCCGCCTGCCAGCACTAACCAGCCGTTCCCAGCCAGCCACTGGAAAATATTGACTTGTGGCATGGATGTTGCCCCCAATTATTGTAGTCTATTCTGGCAAAACATAGGATGCCACCGCCGATGCCATCAAATTCACCGCCAACGGAATCACGGCTTCGTCGAAGTCGAACCGGGGATGGTGATGGGGATAGTCCAGCCCACGCTCCGCGTTGGCCGACCCGACGAAGAAAAAGGTCCCCGGAACGGCGTTCAGGAAGTAGGACATGTCTTCAGCGGCCATGGTTTGGATGTCGGTGAGGAGACGCATGTCCGGCTCGACCTGGGCGAAGACACCCCGCAGTTGGGCGTTCACCTCGGCGGAGTTGATCAGCGGTAGCGTCAACTGCGCGACCGATACTTCGGTGCTGCATCCCATCGCCGCCGCGATGCTTTCCGAAATCTCCCGCACCCGCTGGCCTAGCAGCTTGATCACATCGGAATTGAAGGCCCGGATCGTGCCGCGCAGGTTCGCGGCAGACGGAATCACGTTGAACGAATCGCCCGCCTTGAACTCGGTGATCGAGACGACGCCCACATCGGTCGGCCTGACGTTCCGGCTGACGATGGTTTGGAGCGCGGTGACGATCTGGCAGGCGGCGACGATTGGATCGTGCGCTTCGTGGGGGAGGGCGCCATGCCCACCCCGGCCCCGCACCTGGATCGAGACGTCGCCGGAAGCGGCCATCATCGGGCCATCGACCAGGGCGACCGATCCCAGGGGGACTTCGTTCCACACGTGCAGCCCCAGCGCCACGTCGGGCGCCGGGTCGCGCAGCACGCCGTCGGCCATCATGGCCTCCGCGCCCAGCCCGATTTCCTCCGCCGGTTGGAAGACGAATTTGACCCGCCCGGCCATCTGGTCACGGTGGGCGCTCAGCAGTTCGGCCACTGCCAGCGCGATGGCGGTGTGTCCATCATGGCCGCAGGCGTGCATTTTGCCGGGCGTTTGAGAGACATAGTCGGTCTGGTTTTCTTCCTCGACCGGCAGGGCGTCCATGTCGGCCCGTACCATGATGGTTGGCCCTTCGGCTGGCCCTTCCAGCAGGGCGACCACGCCGCTTTTTCCGACTCCGGTCTGGACTTCCAGACCCAGGCGGGCGAGTTCCGACGCGACCAACCCGGCGGTGCGGGGCAGGTTGAACCCCAGTTCGGGGTGTTGGTGCAAATCTCTTCGGCACGCGATCCAGGCATCCTGGCGGGCGCGGATTTGCGGTTTGAAGTCGATCACCGTTGTTCTCCCTGACTCTGGTCAGCGCAGATAAAAGACCCTGAATTTCTCGATATAACGCGGGCCGTCACCGGCGAACTCCGGATCGGTGTTTTCACGCTGGCGGCGGGCCATGTCTTCCATGTCGGCGATCTGGCTTTTATGTTCGCGCAGGGCTGCGATCTTGGTCTCCACGTAGTCGGTCACATCGACCCGCGCGGTGGGGTCGTGCGTTCCGCAGAGATAAACCTGCTTCACTTTGTGGGGGGCCAGCCCTTCCTGGCGGTAAAGTTCGGGGAAGGTCAGGTGATCGCGCGCCGCCGGAAACACCGCATCCAGCGCCACGTCGCCAATCGCCCGATGATCGGGATGGTTGATGTAATTCGACCCGTGCCAGCGCGCGGTCGGATCGTTCGTCACCACGATATCCGGTTGTTTCAACCGGATCAGGCGGGTCAGACTGCGGCGCAGGTCCAGGCTGGGCTGAAGTTCGCCGTCCGGGTAGCGCAGGAAAATAACTTCCTGTACGCCCAGGCGGGCCGCCGCGGCGCGTTCTTCGGCTTCCCGAATAGCAATGAGCTGCTCGGAGGTGATATTGAAATCGTTGCTGCCTTTGTCTCCGCTGGTGGCCAGCACAAAGGTGATGTGCTTGCCCTCGGCAGCCCACTTGGCGAAAGTTCCCCCGCAAAAGAATTCAGGATCATCCGGATGGGCAAAAATGCCCATGACCCGGTGCAGCGAGTTAGTTTCAGTGTCGGGACTCATGACTGCTCTTTCTTTCCTTCGTTGTTGGGACCGCGTTTGTGGCGCGGTCGTTTGCCTTTTCCTCGGCGTGGCCTGTTCCGGTTGGACTGCTGATCCGACCGTGGCTCGCGCCGGCCTTCTTCGTGACTATCCGTATCGGGCAGGGCCGACTCGCCGCGCGCGTCGAGCAGGTGGTCGCTGTCCAGGTCACTGCTCGCTCCGCTGCTGGCCTGGGGAGTGCCTTTGTGCTGCCCGCAGTCGCATTCCCCGTTCTCGTCCTTGGAACAGCCTGCTTCGGCCTTGCCTTTGAGCGCCTCCCACTCTTCGAGGGGGATGATCTGCTCGCGCTCGACGACGTACTGCGTGTCTTCGACCAACACCGTGACGGCATCCCGCAGCGGGTGTACGTCGATGACTTTGCCTTCGCCGTGGGGCGTGCCGACCCGCTTGTTGCGCTTGGGAAGCTGCTTGCGCGCCTCGACATACTGCTCGTATTCGTAGATCAGGCAGCAGCGCAGACGGCCACACATCCCGGTGATCTCGGAGGGATTGAGGGAGATCCCCTGGGCTTTGGCCATCTTGATCGAGATCGGGCTGAAATCGGTCAGGAACGTGCTGCAGCAGCGTTGAATGCCGCAGGCGCCCATGCCGCCCAGCAGCTTGGCTACGTCGCGCGGGCCGACCTGGCGCAGCTCGATTTTCGCCTTGAAGTTCCGCTGTAATGCCGTGCGCAGCTTGGTCGTATTGAGCTTTTCCTCGGCGGTGAACAGGATCGTCAGCAAGCTGCCGTCGAAGTTATACTGCGCCGCGACGAATTTCGCTCCGATCAGGCCGCCCTGTTCGGCTGCTTTTTCGCGACACGCAATCAGGGCCTCGGTCTCGCGCGATTTCCACAACTTCTGATTCATCAAATCGGTCGGAGTGGCTTTGCGCAAAATGGGTTTATAGTCGCGCGTCGCTTCTTCCCGGCTGACCTCGACCAGATTCATTACCTGGCCGAGATGGCTCCCCCGCGAAGTTTCCACGATGACATAATCACCCGCCAGCAGATCGGCCAGGTGGTCGCAGCTAAAGTGATAGACCTTGCCTACTTCAAAGAACCGTACACCGGCAACCAAACTGGGGACCGTCGGAGACTGGTCTTCAGTGTGTGTGATCATTAACGCTACCTTCCCACAAGTTCGGTCATGTTGGTTTCGAAAAAACCACAACGGACTCAACTATAGAAGATGAACGGAGGGTTTGCAACAGCCTGATGCCAGATTCTAGCAGTTCAAGAGGATGGATGGCTTCTGGTAGGGGAGATGTCTAGTTGCGGTTGGTCCTTGGTTAGTAGAACGCATTGTACAAACACGCCGTTCAGGGTATGCTCATAGACGAAAAAGATAGCGTATTGCTCTTCCGGCGGCGTTAAGGAGAGCTTGGGATGTCAAAGAAGCATCTGTGCAAGCGAGTGTTCACATTTTTGGTTCTGGGAATGACAGCCTGGGGATTGTCGGCCTGTTACCGGGACGCGGGCGAGAATGTACAGCCGACTTCCAACCGGGTCGATCTGAATGACATCGTGCCGACGACGGCGGCCCCGCCCACGGCCTTGAGCACGGCGACGCCCACCCCTGGCCCGGCGATCACGGCCACACGCACCCTGATCCCGACGACCACGCCTCCGGGTGGGGCGGATCTCAACCCACCGGTGGCGACGGCGACCAGTATCATCGTGTCCGGGCCATCGAATACGCCTCAATTTGCGCCGAGCTTTACGCCGGTGGTATCGGCCACGCCCGCTGGTGCCGGGATTGAGACGCCGGGCATGAGCGATATTCAGCCGTCGATCACTCCGGCTCCCACCCTGAATCCGGCGCTGCAACCCACGCCGACCTCGATTCCGGTGGACCAGAATCCGTGTATCCACGTGGTGCAGTCAGGCGATACCCTCTATTCCATCGCGCGCGACGACGAGGTGGAAATCGACGCGTTGGTGGCCGCCAACCCGACGATCTTCGGCGGCAATCCCAACACGATCCTTCAGATCGGCTGGGAACTGCAACTGCCGGGCTGCGGCACCGAGGAGCCGACCGCGCAGCCGACCTCCAGCGAGACGGGCACGCCCGGCGCTGAGGTGCAGCCGACCGCCGCATCGGGGACAGTGACCCATGTGGTCCAGTCCGGGGAAGGGATCTATTCCATCGCGCGCCAGTACGGTGTGGACCCGCAGGTGATCATCGACGCGAACAACCTGACCAATCCGAACCTGATCCATCCGGGTGATACACTCATCATCCCCCTGGGCCAGTAGCGGCTGACTCCAAAAGAAACGGGCACAATCCTGGTCGAGAATTGTGCCCGTTTTGATTGCCGGATGGCTGGAACTAGCGACCGCCATACTTGTTGGTCAGCAGATCCAGGACCGTGCTCGCATCGACGGCGTCCTTACCACCCATCAGCGACAGTCCCCCCAGGAACCCGCTCTTGGATTGGCGATCTTCGAGGTCCATGGTCAGTTCGTCGAACGCGTCGGCGGGCAGGTTGTGCAGCATCTTCTTCTCGGCTTCGTCCAGGTTATAGCCGGCCAGCGCGGCTTCGGGGTCCGACAGCAGTTGGGCACGATACTTCTCATCGGTCAGCGCGCGGCTAACGATGGTGGTGAGTTCTTCCTTGGCCATGTCAAGCTCCTTGTGTAATCGACTCGGTCTGTACTTATCTTATATCGGTTTGGATGATTGCGGCAACTCAGCTTACTTGATGATATTATCTTCGCCAGACGTGACCAAAGCGTGACCGAAATTGACCTCCGCGAACTTTTTACGACCTTTTTTCAACCGGGTGATGACATGGGTGGTTGGCTAAAAACTGGTGGGATGCTTGTGATCTTGTGCGCGCTGCTCATCCCTGGGGCGGCGGCGCGGGCGACCCGGAACAACCCGGTGCGCCATCCTACCCTGCCGCTCGACGACTGCCAGAGCACGCGGAACCCGGACATCGTGTGCGATGCAGGGCTTGCTCCCGCTGACCATCCGGATGGGCTGGGCCTCACCAGCCTGAGTAACCCGGCAGCCGGTCGCTTCATCGTGGGCACCAGCGAGGACCCGCTGGCGATGTTTTCTCGCCGTCCCCTGGATCACTTCATCATTCCCGCCGGGGGGGCCTTTCTGGACCCGCTGCACACGAGCGATCCCCACTATGGCGTGGATTACGCCAACCCGGACGATTATTTGAATGGCAAGGAAACCTACTTTTATCCGGTTGGACCCGGCTACGTCACGGCGCGCTCCACCTGTTCGCTGTGTTTCGCCGATGGTGATCGCCAGGGGCGTGTAACCTGGAAGTGGCCTCAATACAACTTTGGCTGGGGAAGCCTGGTGTTGGTCGAAACGCCCTACAATCCCGAAGTGTCGATTTATGCCCTGTATGCCCACCTCAACCGCGATCTCGTCAGCCTGGGCGATTACGTGACGCCAGACCAGGTTATCGGCGTCGTGGGCAGCAGCGGTTATTCCGAAGAAATGCACGTGCACCTTGAAATCCGCTACGGTCCGCCTGGCGAATTCTGGAATGCCGATTTCAGCCTGCCGGAAACCCTCGACCGGTGGTTAGCGACCATGTTCGTTTCGCCCGCCCTGGTGGTGTTTCCCGAAAACCATCCGACTCTGGTGACGGCGCTGGCTGACTTCGTGGCCAGGCGACACGACGGAAACTCGATCCCGTGAGGTTCGCCCGCGGCGAAAATGTGCTATGCTGTGACTAAGGCACATCGAGCAGACGGGAGAACGGCGGCGATGACGAACGAGTTGCAGTTTCTTCACAACGTTTCTTTGTTTGCCAATCTTGCGGCCACTGAGCTGGAACCGCTGGCCCAGCGCCTGGTTGTCCGGCGCTACCGGGAAGGCGAGCGCATTTTCGAGCAAGGCACCCCGGGTAGCAGCCTGTATATCGTCAAGACCGGCCTGGTGGCGGTTGATGTGACCGACCGCCAGGGGCATACCCAAGTCGTGGCCCAATTTGGCCCCGGGCAGACCTTCGGAGAGTTCGGGCTGCTTGATGGAATGCCCCGGTCGGCAGGAGCCGTCGCGTGCGAGCGCAGCGAATTGATGGTGCTCACACGGCCTGAATTCTTCATCTACCTGGAGCAGCATCCCAGTGTGGCGATCAACCTCCTGGTCCTGATCAGCCGTCGGCTCCGGTTTGCCACCCAGCAAACCGAACATGAAACCACCCCGCTGCCGACCTTGCAGCGTCTGGCGCACCTGCTGTACGACCTGGGCGAGCGCTATGGCGAAGCCGACGATGGGGCGGTCATCCTCTCGATTCGCCTGTCACAGGGGGAAATTGCCGGGATATTGGGGTGCCCCCGCTCCGAAGCTGAGGAAGCGGTCGAGATCCTTCGGCAGCGGGGATTGATTGATATGCGGGCGCTCCAGGTCACGATTCGCGATCTGGAAGGGCTGCACGCCGCCGC
>CAYRWY010000003.1:0-42766 GCA_964427955.1 uncultured Anaerolineaceae bacterium | reverse complement strand
ATATGCGGGCGCTCCAGGTCACGATTCGCGATCTGGAAGGGCTGCACGCCGCCGCTAGGGCTGCGGGTCCGGCTTGATGCGGCGCTGGACAAAGGAGTAGAACGGGTACGCCAGCTTTTCCGGATCGACCTCACCGGCTTCGAGCGCGGTTTTGTTGGCGTCCTCGAAATCCTTGTGCATTCGTTCGACCATCTGAAGCTGGTTGGTCGAGGGTTCCAGGGAGAACAGGGCGATCAAGGTCGTGTGGGAGCCTGGCACGAAGCATAACCATTGGCCGTTTTCCATCTCGGTGCTGCGCATCCCGGCTCGGAAGATCTCGGCGGCAGCGGACCGGTAGCTGCTCAACATCGGCACGATCAATTCCGCTTCGATGGCGAACTCGCCCAGGGTTTCGATGGGCATCCCGCTCTGGTTGTAATAGACGCTCATGCCCACGGCTTTGGCCGTCAGGCGCTTTTTCAGATGAAGGGTATCTTCAGTTTCGTTGAGCGCATCTTTCCAGAGCGCGGGATCGGACTCGGCGATGAATTGGGCGACCGTCATGATCTGGCGTTGGTAGCGATCATAGAGCTGGTGGAACTGCGTGCGGTTGATGGCACCGGTGGCAAATTCCTGCACCAGTTTGCTCATCTTCTGGTGAATCTGAGCGATGAACTCCTGGCCTTGCCGGGTGCTTTCCACGATCGGATCGGGCTTAGAGGGTGGGGTACCTGGAGTGTCACCCATACAATGAAGCTCCTGTTTCCGTGACGAACAACGTGCCGATGTTGTCGTTCATTATAACCAAGTCTGCCCACTGTGGGAATATGCGCCTGCCGATTTTTCGATTACCGGTAAAATCACGTCATTTGCTATGTAGACATAGACTTGCGGCCTATGGTAGACTACTCGTAATAGTCAGTAACAGACTTGTGCACACGAGCAGGCGTTACTGTGGCAGGTTGGGTGAACAGGGTGCTGTTCTGGTTGGAGCATAGGGGCATGGCAGACACTGCGCACGTGATCAAGATCGTCTGTATTGAAGATGATGCTGAGATGATAGATCTGGTGAAGTTGATCCTTACTCGCAAAGGGTATCAGGTGACGGGGGCGATTGGTGGGCGAGAAGGGTTGGAACGTATTGCGGAAGTCAATCCTGATCTGGTGCTGCTCGACTTGATGATGCCAGACATGGACGGTTGGGAAGTCTTCCAGCAGATGAAGGCCACCGACCAGATGAAGAACATTCCGGTGATCGTGGTGACGGCGAAAGCTCAGAGCATCGACAAGGTGCTGGGCCTGCATATCGCCAAAGTGGACGATTACATCACCAAGCCGTTTGGCCCGTCCGAACTGCTGTCGAGCGTTCTCCGGGTGTTGGAAGAAGCGGGTATCCAGGCGCGCGAAGCGGGTTAGCCGCTCGCCGGACCGTGCACGAGAGCAATCCAGGTGCGTTGAGCACCTTTTTTTATTTCGCGGATGTTCTTTGGTCCTACTGTCGCACAGAAAAAATCGTGCTACACTAGGGAACGTTGGGCAGATGGCTGAATATTCATGTTAGGGGGCCTTATGCGGCGACTTTCTTGTTATTATGCTATCAGACTTATCCTGGTCAGTGTGCTGGTCGTGTTGAGCTTCCTCGTTCCACACGTCGCGGTCCAGGCCCAGGGCACGAACCTCCTGCAAAACCCCGGTTTTGAGGAGCCATATGTGACGATCAACAGCGATCTTTCGCTGCGGGTGGCGAGCAACTGGCAGCCCTGGAGTCTGCCACAAGGGTCGTCGTCGTCCATCAATGCGCGTCCCGAATACAAACCGGCTCCGGCCAATCGCATCCATTCGGGAGCGGCGGCCCAGGAGTACAACACCTTCTTCGCGACACATACCGGCGGGGTCTACCAGCGGGTGCCGGTTACGCCGAATACGGACCTGCAATTCAGTATCTATGCATATGTCTGGTCCTCGGCGACTTTCGCCAACCCGGACGTGAGCGACGATCCCAACGACGTGAGCGTGAGCGTGGGGATCGATCCCACCGGGGGGACGGATGGGACGAGCGCGAATATCGTCTGGTCGACGGCCTCGGAGTTCTACGATCAATATCGCGAGCTGTCGGTCACGGCCCGCTCACAAGGCACGGCAGTTACGGTGTTCGTGCGTTCCGCGCCGCAGGGCTTCGTCGGAACCAGCAATATCTATCTGGACGATGCCGCGCTGGTAGTATTGGGAACGGGACCGGTCGCCACGACGACCCCCCAGCCGACCCCGACCACCGATTTCATCCCGCCCACCCAGGAAGGCACCATAACGCCCGTGCCGACCTCCAATGTGACCAAGACGCCGGTGCCGACCGCCACGCCTGTGCTCCCGGACGATTTCACGAGTTCCTTTGTCTATACCGTCGTCTCCGGCGATACGGTTTGGGGCATCGCCCAGCGTTTCAAGAGCACGGTGGCGGCTATCACCAAAGTCAACGGGTTGTCTGATGCCGGGTACCTCAGCATTGGCCAGACCCTGGTGATCCCGGTGAAGGGTGATGCGACCACGCCGCCCACCTTCACGCCCATCCCGCAGCCGACGAGTACCACCACCGGGGGAAGCAGCGGATCGGGACTGGGATCGTATACCGTGCAGTCCGGCGATACCATGTATGCCCTGGCGCGGCGCTTCAACACGACGGTCGCCACGCTGGCGCAGTTGAACAACATCGTCAACCCGAACCTGATCTACCCCGGCGAGACGCTGCGGGTGCCTGGAGCAGGACAGCCCACGGCGGCAACGCCGACCCCGGTCCCCGCGGCGACGCCGGTAGCCCCGACGACGGTGCCCGTCGTCCAGCGGCCCGGTACCCACGTGGTGCAGTCGGGTGAGAATTTGTTCCGCATCAGCCTGATGTACAACCTGACGTGGGATGTGCTGGCCCGCGCGAACGGTCTTTTCAACCCGAATTTCATTTTCCCTGGACAGGTGTTGATCATACCCTAATGGCTAACTGGCGAGTGGTGCGCAATGCCAGCACCGGGTCGGTGGTGCTGGCCCGTGCGAAGTGGTGCCGGAGTTTCTGGTGCCACTTTTGGGGACTGATGCTGCGGCGGAATCTGCCGGACGATGAGGCGCTGCTGTTCGTGTTCCGGCGTGAGAACACCTCGCAGTCCAGCATCCACATGTTCTTCATGTTCTTTTCGATTGCGGCGGTATGGATGGATAACCAGGGATGTGTGGTAGATGCCAAGCTCGCGAAGCCCTGGCGTCCGGCCTATTTTCCCGCGAAACCGGCGCGCTATCTGATCGAGGCGCGGCCTTCGCTGCTGGAACGGGTGAAGGTGGGCGACCGGTTGAACTTCAACGACCCAGCGAATTAGGCACCGGGTCATCCAGCGATTGTCGGGGGGCAAGCGGCAGCGATACGGTAACGGTCGTTCCCTTGCCCTCTTCGCTTTGTAGATTGATGGCGCCTTTGTACTGTTCGACCAGCGTGTGGACGGTGGACAGCCCGATGCCGGTCCCGATTACCTGCGTTTTCTTCGCATTCTGAGCGCGGAAAAACTCATTGAAGATGTGCGGCAGATCCTCGGCAGGGATGCCAATCCCGGTGTCCTGGATCGTGATCTCCACGTTGGATCGCTGCACCGCGTAGTCTACCCTGATCTGCCCGCCATCCGGAGTGTATTTCACGGCATTGTTCAGCAGATTCCCCAGGATGATCTGCAACCCCACGTCGCCCGCCATGACAATGCCCGGCTCGTCAGACAGATGGCAGTTCAGCGTGATCTTTTTCATGTCGATCTGGGGCTTTTCGCGCTCGATCATGCGATCCAGTGTCGCGCGCACGCTTTCGGGCGTGAGCGGGGCCTGGGCGGCGCTGGCTTCGCGGCTGACCGCCAGGGTGAGCAGATCGTCGATCAGGGTGCGCAGTCCTTCCAGGCGCAGGGTGACACGCCGGATCAGCGCGGCCTGTTGTTCGGTCAATTCCCCGGCGTAACCCTGTTCGATGTTCTTCATGAGCGAGAGTCCGGCGGCCAGCGGAGCGCGCAACTCGTGTGTGGCGACGCGGACGAAGGTGGCGCGTGCCTCGGACAATTCGCGGATGCGTTCTTCGCGTTGGCGCAGCCGTTGGACGATGTGGGTCACCAGTTCGGACAGCGCCAGCACCGTCGTCCCGAAAAAGAACGTGATGGCGGCGAGGTAGGTCGTGTTTCGGTAGAGATCGTTGTTCACGCCCAACTCGCCGATCTCCACGTGAGGAAGAGTGCCGCTTCGCTCCAGCCAGCCCAGCCCACCGACGATCACAATCGCCAGCAGGGTCAGGCTGCGCGTCTGCCAGGGCAGCAGGATCGTGCCCGACAGGGCGGCGTGAATGACGAAATAGATCAACGCCGGGCTGGTGATCCCTCCGGTGAAGTGGACCAGCGCGGTCATGGCCAACCAGTCCAGAATGATCTGGCCCCACGCAATCCGCTGGGCACGGCCAAGCGTCTCGTCCTCTCCGCGCATCGCCAGGGAGAGCCAGACGTTGTAGCCCAGGACGAGCAGCCCGATGAGCAATAAGGGCGGGGCTTTGAGATCGATGGCGAGCACGTACTCCGAAGAGAGCGTCCCGATCAAAATACTAAACCCGGCTACCCATCGCAGTCGGATGAGCAGCCGGGAATTCTGGCTCAACTCTTCTAAACTGGGCTGCAAGGCATGTCGTTTTGCCGGTTGGGCAAGGGCCAGAAGATTATTCATACGATGCCTCGCGAAAAATCAGCCTACTTTTTTAGGACCTTCTCGATCTTCGCCATCAGCACTTTGGGGTCCACGGGTTTTTCGATGAAATCATCGACGGGGAGATAGTCTTCATCCGGCCCGAAGCGCAGCGGCGTGGTCTGGTGTACGGCAGTCAGCATCAGGATCGGGATGCGGCGGTGGTCCTCTGCGGCTGATGGTCCGTGCAGTTTCTGGGCCAGTTGGAAGCCTGCCGTATGCGTTTCCATCATCACGTCCAGAATAATGACGTCCGGCTTGAAGCTGTCCACTGCCGCCAGACCGGTTTCCTGGGAATGAGCATCCTGAACCTGGTATCCACTGCTTTCCAGCGGCATCCGCAGCGCCAGCACGACATCCGGATCGTCATCAATGATCAGAACTTTCTTGGCCATAAGCATCACTCCTGACTTCGTGGATCAGGGCCTCTACTAAAATGGGTAAGGCGCGTTCTACCGCCTGACTCAGGGGATGGTCCCACTCTGTATTGTGCGGCTGAACGCCATAAATGACAAGCTCAGGTGGGAGGCTGTCCAGGGCCTCGGCCAGCAGCAGCGTCGCCGTGAGGTCGGATTGGTGAAGCGAGAGCGGTTGGCCGACACTGCTCAGTTGGACGTCGTTCCAGGTGAAACGCCGGATGGACCCGGCGGGCAGATCCATCATCACCGCATCGACCACGATCACCCGGCGATAAGTTTCCATCACCGGGATCAGCCCGATTCCCTCCGTGCCGCCATCGATCACCGTCACGTGGGGCGGCAGATCGGTTCTGGCCTGAAGCTGTTGGACGACCAGCACTCCCAGCGCATCGTCACCCCTCAGCGGGTTTCCCACGCCCAGGATCAGCGTGTCGCGCTCAGGAGTCTCGCCCACCATCTCGCATCCTCTCCAGGGGGTGAAGAGAGACGCCCCGTTCGGAGCGTCTCTCGTGGACTCCCAGTCTACTTCCCCACAAACGACACGTTCAGGAAGTGCGTCGAGCAGGAGATGCAGGGATCGTACGCCCGCACCAGCATCTCCATCCTGAGCCGGATGAAATCTTCCGTTTCGGTCAACAGGGTGGGCACCATCGCCCGCATATCCCGTTCGATATTGCCCAGGTTTTGCCCGGTCGGGATGATGCAGTTGGCTTCCTGGATCAAGCCTTCTTCGTTGACCTGGTACTCGTGGAACAGCGTTCCTCGCGGCACATCGCAGCCGCCGGCGCCGCGCGCGCCAGGCCGGATCGTGACCGCCGCCGGTTGTTCCCAGGCGACACCGCGCTCGATCAGCAGATCGAGCAGCCGGATCACGTCGTCCACGCAGTGCACGATTTCGACCACCTGGGCGGCGCTGTTCATGTAAGGCCGGTAGCAGACTGCCTTCAGGCCGAGGTGTTCCGCCGCCGCTTTGGCGCGCGGGTGCAGTTGGCCGTGCTTGAGGTTGAAGCGCGCCAACGCCCCAACCATGTAGCTCTCGCGGTTGTAGGCCGCGTGTTTGGCCGTCGAATGCGGATTCAGCCGCTCGTTGGTAACCTTGCGATACTCGCTGATCGGGAGCTTGTAGCCATCCGTGCTGGCGATCTCGCCGTCGATGAAGCCGTATTCGTCGGGCTGGACCAGCGCCACGTATTCGGTTTCGCGCTCGAAGGTGGGCCAGGGCAAGGTGCCGAACAATTCGACCGTCGCATCCACATCCGCGAGCAGGGCTTCGGCCCGCTCCCGCAGCGCGACTAGTTCCTGGACCTTGGGATAGTGCGTGAAACCGCCGACCGTCATGGCGATGGGGTGCGTGTGGCGTCCCACAATCGCCTGGCACAGGTCTCCGGAGAACTTCTTCATGCGCAGCGCCCGCTTGACCACTTCGGGGTGGCTGGACGCCAGCGGGATCACGCTGCCGACGTTCAAGAAGTCGGGCGCGATCAACATGTAGGTGTGGAGGATGTGGCTGTCGAGCATCTCGCCGTGAAAGGCCAGTTTGCGCAGCAGCACGGTCTGTTCGCTGAGCTTGACCTGCAACGCGGTTTCCGTCGCGCGCAGGCTGGCGGTCGCGTGGCCGATAGCGCAGATCCCGCAGATGCGGCTGGTGATGTGGGACGCCTGCGAGTAGGGACGCCCGCGCAGCATCGCTTCGAAGAAGCGCGGCGTCTCGACGATTTGCAGGTCACACTGTTCGAGCGTGCCGTTGCGCACGTCTACGACGATGTTGCCGTGCCCTTCGACACGGGTGATATGGTGGACGTTGACTTTGATGTTTTCAGTCATCGTCAATCCTCCTGCGGCGCTGCAAAGGTAGAGGTCGGGAGGGGAATGTCCTGCGCGGAGAGCGGAGTCTTCACCGGGGCGTTGTCGCCCATCTCCTGCAACTGGTAGTGATTGAACATGCTGAACCGCATGTCGATCTCGTACTCGGTCAGGCCGTTCATCCGCAGCACTTCGCGCATCGCGGCGAAATTCGCTTCGGGTGCCCAGCCCCGGCAGCCTTCACAGCCGTCGCCGTAGCTCGTACAGATCGCGTTGCACCCGGCGCGGGTGATGGGGCCCAGGCAGGCTTTGCCGAGCTTGTTCAGGCACGCGTTTTCGGACAGCTTGCATTCCACGCACAGCGGGTAATCCGGCAGCTTGGGCTTGCGGCCCTGGAGCACCTGCTGCACGACGTGCAGAAATTCGTGCCGGTCGATGGGGCAGCCCGGGATGGCGGCATCGACCTGGATGACCGCCGACAGGGGCCGCGCCGGGTAGCTTTCGTACGCGGCTTTCCCGTGCTGGCCGTAGACGTAGGTCTGGACGTTGTCCAGGGCCCAGCGGTTCTTCAAGGCATTCACGCCGCCGAGATGGGCGCACGCTCCCAGCGCCACGACCATCTTGGCCTGCGCGCGGATCTTTTTCAGCCGCTCTTCGTCGCTGGCCCGCGTGCACGACCCTTCGATGAAGGCAATGGCGTAGTCTTCATAACGCTCGCTCATCGCTTCACGGAACTGCACGATCTCGACGAGGTCGAGCAGCCCCAGGTGCGTTTGCAGCAGGTCTACGATAGTGAGCTGGCAGCCTTCGCAGCTCGTGAAATCAAAGAAGGCGATTTTGGGTTTGGCAGGCATTAGAGCGCCTCCTCAAAAGCCAGTGCTTCGGCATATGTCCACGATGGACCGTCCTGGCAGGTATAGCGGTGGTTGACCTGGCAGTGGCCGCATTTACCGACGCCGCATTTCATCCGGCGTTCGAAGCTCATCCAGATCTGCTCAGGATTCAGACCCTTGCCCAACAATTCCATCGTCACGAAGCGGTACATGATGGGCGGCCCGATCGTGACCGCGACCGTCTTGAAGGGGTTGATCTGGACCTGCTCGAAAAGGGTGGTGATGACGCCCACGTGGCCTTGCCAGTTCTCGTCGGGGCGATCCACCGTAACCAGCAGTTCGATGTCCTTGTCTTTTTCCCATTCGGCCAGCACATCGCGGAACAGCAGTTCCGACGGGTTGCGCGCGCCATACAGGATGATCAGCCGTCCGAAGCTCGCGCGATTGTCGATGATTTGGTCGATGAGCGAGCGCGCGGGCGCGAGGCCCAAGCCACCGGGGGCGATCAGCAGATCCTTGCCGACGAAGGTCTCCCACGGGAAGCCGCGCCCAAACGGGCCGCGAATGCCGAACTCGTCGCCCACCTTCAGGGTGTGAATGATGCTGGTGACGTCGCCTGCATTGCGGATGCAGAGTCTGAACGTGTCGGCGGTGCGGCTGGGGGAGGACATGATACTGATCGGTACTTCACCGATGCCAGGCATGGAGACCATCACGAACTGGCCGGGAACCTGACCGAGATTCTGGCCGTTGGGGAGACGCACCGTAAAAATCTTTTCGAGCTTGGTTTCAGGTTTGATATCTACAATGGTGGCTATCGCGGGCAGAAAGATCGAGGTATGCCCGTCATAGGCCTGTGGGGTAGTGGTAGTTTTATGATTAACAATGGGTGTAGCGTACATCGGTCGCTCTCCCTTTTAGATGCCCGATTCCAGTTGCATTTCGTCGTGTAAGCTGTTGAAGGTCCCGGGAACTGTGATATTGACCAGGCAAGCCCGCTCACAGCGCCCGCATCCCGTACAGCCCAACAAGCCATGCACCTGTTTGATGTATTTGCCCTTGCGCATCATGCGATGGCGCACGCGTTCTGGCTTTTTGCCCCGGAAGTTGTGCCCACCCGCGACCAGTGCGAACTCGCGCAGTTGGCAAGAGTCCCAGACGCGCGCTCGCTCGCCGTCCTGCATCGTGATGTCCATATTGTCCTGCACATCAAAGCAGAAGCAGGTCGGGCATACGTTGGTGCACGATCCGCACGCCAGGCAGCGTTCGCCCAGTTCTTCCCAGATTTTGGCTTTGTAGCCCAGCGTCAGCAGGGAAGGAGTCTGGTCTTTGCTGACCTTCAGACGCATCCGGAAGCGCGGCCACTTCGCTGAGAGCACCAGGCCCAGGCGCTGGATGTCTTCCTTCTGTGCCATCTGGACGTAGACGTGTTCCAGGAGCAGACGCTCACCCTTTTCGGTGCCGGTGTCGATCAGGTAATGGCCATCCATTTCCGTCAGGTGAAGATCATAGACCTGCGGGGCAGTGAGAGTGCCCATGTCCTTGCAGAACGATGCTTCGTCGCAGGGGTGCAGGCATTCGACACCGACGATGTAGATCTGTTCGCGCCGTTCCATGTAATGCTCATCGCGAAAGCCTTCGGAGAAGACTTTGTCGTAGAGCAGGATGCCGTTCATATCACAGGTGTGCACACCGAAAATGACTGTGGGCTGAACATCCTGATACACGGGGCGAACTTCGTAGTGCCGCGCTCCCTGTTCATTGGCTTCCGCATGGAACTGGAACAGGATTTCGCGTTGGGGTAGGAAGTACTTCTTTGGGGGGAGAATGGTTGTCGAGTAGTCAAGTTGAAGTTGTTCCGGTTGGACGATGTCTGCAAATTCGTACCCGGTTTCGGTGCGCACCGGGCCAACCACTCGAAACTTCCCTTGCAGGGCCTTGACAAACTCTGGCAACTTCTCCTTAGACAGTATATATAGGCTCATGGCACTCCGCTAAGGCTCCATTGCAGGTCGCCGGGAAAGGTGTGACCGGCGGACACACGTAGTCAAACATGACTAGGGTAGCAAGTCTAGGCGTTAATCCCCAGTGGCGCTTGGCTATGATTGAAATGACGTAAATCACTTCTATGTGAAGGATGACACAAATGAGCGTCTCATTAAACGGTTGTCACTGTCCGCGCCGTCTGCTTATGATCCGTTTGAGACTCAGGTTAGTTTTGAGGGAAAGCAATGAGACGGACTGCATTTTTCAGTATGTTGATGGTGCCCCTGCTGCTCGCGGCGGCGCTGGTGGTGTGGACCCAGGAGCATCGTACACGTACCCGGCACAGTGTGACCCAGCAACCTTCGGCTTACCAGTTGGTCGAGATCGTCGGCGGGCTGGATCGCCCGATCTATCTGACCCACGCGAGTGATGGCTCCGGGCGGTTGTTCGTCGTGGAGCAGGTCGGCAAAATCCTGATCGTCCGGGATGGCATCGTGCTGGCGACACCCTTCCTCGACCTCTCGGACCTGATCAGCCCGCAAGCCTTGTCCGGAGATTATTCGGAGCGCGGGCTGCTGGGCCTGGCTTTCGACCCGGCCTACGCCGACAATGGCCGCTTCTTCGTGAACTATACCGACCGGGATGGCAATACCGTCCTGGCGCGCTATCGGGTGTCGGCAGATGATCCGGATCGCGCCGATCCGGCCAGTGCCGAGCAGCTCCTTTACGTGCAGCAGCCGTTTGCCAATCACAACGGCGGTGATCTGGCCTTTGGGCTGGATGGCTATCTGTACATGACCCTGGGCGATGGCGGCTCTGGCGGCGATCCGCAGGGCAACGGCCAGAACCTCGGGACGCTGCTGGGAAAGATCATCCGCCTGGACGTGAGCGGCGACCAGGGTTATACGATTCCGGCGAACAATCCCTTTGCCAGCAGCGCGTCCGCCCGGCCCGAAATCTGGGCCTGGGGGCTGCGCAATCCCTGGCGCTTCAGTTTCGACCGCGCAACCGGCGATTTTTTGATCGCCGATGTCGGTCAGAATAACTGGGAAGAGGTTGATTTTCAACCGGCAGCCAGCGCGGGCGGCGAGAACTACGGCTGGAATGCGTATGAGGGCACGCATGACTATTCCGGCCAGCCCGCGGCGTCGGAGGTCGTGATGCCGGTGTTGGAGTACAGCCACGATGGCGGGCGCTGCTCGGTGACCGGCGGCTACGTCTACCGGGGGGCCAGCCTCCCTGCCTTGCAGGGCTACTACTTCTACGGCGATTGGTGCACCGGTACGATCTGGGCTGCCCAGCCGGACAGCTCAGGCACCTGGCAGGCCGTCGTCTCCCTGGAATCGGGCCGCAGTATCAGCTCGTTTGGCGAGGACGAGGCCGGGGAATTGTACCTGGTGGATTACAGCGGGTCGGTGCTGCGTTTCGAACCGTAAAAGAACAGGACAGGGAGCGTGGTCCCTGTCCTGAGTTTCACTGCTGGCTGACCCGCACCGGGTTGTGCAGCGCGCCGACGCCCTCGATCTCGATGGTCACGCGGTCGCCATCGGCCAGCGGGCTGACCCCGGCAGGTGTGCCGGTCAGGATCAAGTCTCCCGGCAGCAGCGTCATCACGTGGCTGATGAAGGCAATCAGCGCCGGGACGTCGAAGATCATGGACGCGGTGCGGCTGTCCTGGCGGACTTCGCCGTTCACGAGACAGCGCACCGCCCGATCGGCGGAGTTCAGGTCGGTATTGATCCAGGGGCCGAGCGGGCAGAAGGTATCGAACCCTTTGGCACGGCCCCACTGCCCATCTTTCTTCTGATAATCGCGCGCGCTCACGTCGTTGGCACAGGTGTAGCCCAGCACGTAGGTCAGGGCGGCGTCCCGCGTCACGTTTTTCGCCTGCTTCCCGATGATCACCGCCAGTTCCGCTTCGTGATCGACTCGCCCGGCGTTGGCCGGGATTTCAATCGCGGCGTGGGGGCCGATCAGCGCGCTGGGCGGCTTGAGAAAGAGCATCGGCTCGTCCGGCACTTCGGCCTGACGTTCCGCGGCATGAGCCGCATAGTTACGCCCGATGCACACGATCTTGCTGGGACGAACGGGCGGCAGCAGCGTCAGGCTGTCTGGCGTGCCGATGACCTGGCCCGCCTGGACTGGCCGGTCTACCAGGGGATCTCCTTCCCAGGCGTGCACGAGGCCATCGATCACCAGCCCATAGGCTGGACCGGTAGGTGTGGAATACGCAACGATCAGGGCCATTACTGCTGCTCCCAGAATGAACTGCTCACGGCAGGAGGCGTGGTGGTCCCGGCCCAGAAACTCGTCGAGCTTGCGGCACCGGTCGCGGTCGGCGTGGCCTCACTTTCCTCGTCCGCGGCGCTCTCTTCCTCGATCACCGGGCTTTCCTCGGATTCCTCTGCTTCTTCGTCAACCGGGGCTTCAGAGTCGGCCTCGTCGTCAGGAACCGCGGTCGGCGGCACGGGCGTGTTGGTAGCGCCCGCCCAATAGCTCGCGCTGCCTGAAACCTCGGTGGGGACCGGCGTCGCCCAGAAGTTGGCCCCGGTGCTTTCGCCGGTCGGCTGGATCATCACCGCGCCGTGCTGGGCGATCTGCGACATGACCTGAATCCAGTTTTCGGGCAGGGGGGGCGCGGTCTCGACGATCACTTCCAGGTTGGCCCCGCCGCGTTCGATCTCCGCGAGGTCGTCAACGGTCAGGAACAGATCGTTGTTGCTGTGGCAGGACGTACACGTCTGGGTTTGCGGCGTTTCCCGCTGAATGTTATGCGGCGTGGTGTAGACCCAACTGGGGCTGTTCAGGAATTGGTCGAGCAGCCCGCTGCCAAACGCGTCCAGGCTGTTCGCGTCGAACGGTAGATGCTGCACTGGGACGTAGCGCCAGGGCCGGTCCATGCTGCGCGTGGTATTCCGGCCCAGGTACAGCCCCATCGTGCTGGACGCCACCGTGTAGCTGCCATCCGGGTTGAGGCTGCAATTCGTGCAGTTGACATAGGCTTCGCTGTGGCACGCCTGGCAGGGCAGAATCTCTGTGCCGTGCAGCTCGTGCAGGAGGATGCCCGACCCGACGCCCACCTGATCGGTGTGACAGCTTTCGCAGCTAGGCTGCTGAGGCCCCTGGTAACGGCTGGTGGCGTCGGCGGGTTCGCTCAGGCCGTGCATCTGGTCGCCGTCGTGGCAGTCCAGGCAGGTCATCCCCGCCTGAGCATGAACATCCGCGGCCACACCTTCGTTCAGCCCATAATACTCTTTTCCTTCCTGGCTGCCGTGGCAGTTGAGGCAGGTCTGGTCGGCGGGGGGCGTGCGGACAAAGACGTGCCCGTTCAGCATGGCCCCACCGGTCTGGCTCACGTGGCAGCTTCCGCACGTGGCCTGACAGTTCGGGCAGTTCTGCGCGATGATCTGGTCTAACTCGGCGGCATGGCTGTCGCTGCTGCGGGTGTGCAGGGCGGTCTTGATCCCCGCCTGGGTGTAATGCAGACTGTGGCTGGCGGCGGGCGCAATATCGGTATGGCAGGTGCCGCACGTCGTTTCCGGGTTGGCCGAGGGATCGACGATCAGATCGGTATGCGCCGTCGTGAAATTACCGGCGGCATCTCCGCCGTGACAGGCGGTGCAGTTGATCAGGGCATGAGCATCACCGGAGTATGGTTCGGGATCGATCCAGAGCTGCTGCCAGCGTTCGACGGAGGCGGCCACAACCTGGCCGGACGTCATGGCCTTCAGAATATCCTGGTTGCTGTGGCAGTTCAGGCACCCGGTATCGGTGAAGGCCACCGTGGCAATCACTGCCCCGCTGGCGGTAGCCGGGGTAGCCGTCTGCTCAGAGGGTTCTTCAGGAATGGGAGTGCGCGTGGCCTTGAGTTCCGGGGCGGTTTTGTCAGGGGCGCAGCTAGTCAAAGCCGCTCCGGTCAATAACAAACAGCCCAAAATGAAGAATAGCCGGAGGCTAGCGTGCTGTTTCATGGAGACTCCACGTCGAGAATTCTCATCTTGCCTTAGTTTAATCGAAGAACGTGATATAACGCAATAACGTTTATCCACTTTTCTTATGATATTCGTCTATTTAAAACTATCACGAAATCTGATAAGAATAGAGTGTATTCATTGTCGATTTCCGTGGATGGGGCGGCTATGCTGGATTTATACGAGCTGCAAGTCTTTCTGGTGGCCGCCGAGACCGAGAATTTCTCAGAGACGGGCCGTATTCTGCGGATTTCCCAACCGGCGGTGAGTGGGCACATTCAGGCGCTGGAACAGCGTCTGAAGACTCAGCTCTTTGACCGTACCGGGCGGAATATCAAGCTCAACGAAGTGGGCGAGGCTCTGGTTCCGGTGGCGCGCAACCTGCTCAAAGAAGCTCAGCAGGTGGAGGAGTTCGTCGCGCTGCGGCGGGGCACGGTCACGGGCCAGTTGACGATGGGATGCAGCACGGCGGCGGGCAAGTACATCCTGCCGGGGATTATGACGCGCTTCCTGGAATGCAACCCGAATGTGCGCATCGTCTGCGAGGTGGGACCGCGCAGCCAGGGCCTGGAACGGCTGGTCTCCGGCGAGATCGATCTCGCCGTCAGCAGTCTGCGCATCCCGCGCCGGGCCGTCGAGTACCGCCATTTTGCCGACGATCTCCTGGTGCTGATTGCACCGCCCGCCCACCCCTGGACCAAGTCCGGAGCGATCAAAGTCGAGGATTTAGCTGAATATCCCCTGATTCTGCGGGAGGTTAGTTCGGGAACAACATTCACGCTGAACCGGGAATTGGCGCGGTTTGACATGAGTGTTGAAATGTTGCAGACCCGCCTGACACTGTATAACTCCGAAGGGATCGTCCAGGCAGTGGCCGATGGGGCCGGACCGGCCTTCGTGTCGCGTCTATCGGCGGAAGCCGGGCTTAAACAGCATTCGGTCGTCGAGGTGGCGGTGGAGGGACTGCGCCTCGTGCAGCGGTTATACATGGCACGCCATACTGGTTTTCATGCGACTGAAGCCCAAACCGCGTTCTGGAATTTCACCTTCGCTCCCGAAAACGAAGACTTGCGTCCGCTATTCATATAAGGAACACAGCGTATGAATTACTCCTCTCTCTCACGGTACTTTTTGCGTTTCCTGGTTGTCGTCGCTTTCGGGGTGATCGGAGCCGTGTTGGCCGAAGCGGACGCTCCGACCCAGGGCAGTGGCCAGTCAGCGCCCGAAAGCTGCCAGAACTGCCATGTGGATGTGGTAGCCCAATGGCAGACCGGGTCGCACGCTCAAGCTTATTCCGATCCCGTCTTCCAGGATGCCTGGCAGAAAGCGGGCCAGGATGTGAAGTGTCTGGCCTGCCATACCACTGGCTACGTCGCCCGCACGGGCGAATACACCCACGAGGGCGTGACGTGTGAAGCCTGTCACGGCGCAACCCCGGCCAATCATCCCGAAGAGCCGGTGAAGATCGATCCCGGCGTGGAGACCTGTGCGACCTGCCATGCCACGACTGTGACCGAGTGGGAGCAGAGCAAGCATGGCGAGCAGCAGTTAGCCTGTACCACGTGCCACCAGCCTCACCCGCAGACCCTCCGTTTTGCGACGGCGAAGGAACTCTGCCTGAACTGCCACAACGAAGATGCCCGCGATGATTACGTGCACCTGGTGCACGCCGAACGCGAATGCTCCGACTGCCACTGGCATCGCGGCAATACCGAGGACTTGATCGCGCATGGCGTCAGCGGCAACCTCTTCCCCACCGGCCACACGACCAGGGTGGAGACGCGCGCCTGCGTGAGCTGCCACGAGCAGGTCACGACGCAGGAAGCCGTCAAGGAAGGGGAGCAGGCGCAAGCGGACCTCGGCCTGACGAGCGAACACCCGCTGCTCGAAGCGCAGGTCCGCATCGACGAACTCGAAACGGAAATCAAGACCAAAGAAGCTGAAGGCGCGAATTCCTCGGCGCTGCGCCTGGGACAGGGCCTGATCATTGGATTGGCCGTCGGCGGCGTGGCGGTGTTTGGCGCGACTCGCCTGCGTCGGCGTAACGCGGATATCATCGTCAAACCCAGAAAAGAAGAGTAAAGCGGGAGCTATCCCTATGGCTGATGAGAAATTTCTAACCCGTCGCGAGTTTATCGGCGCTATGGCCGCCGTGGGCGGCAGCGTCGCGGTGGCCGCGGCCCTGAGCCAGATCAAACCCTTCGAGGAGCTGATCCGGGACGAACTGGATATCGAGCTGCCCGAAGTCAATACTGAGGCTGAGCATGGCCATCGTGGTAACAGCGCGCATAGCTGGGGCATGTTGATCGACCTGCGCAAGTGCATCGGCTGCCAATACTGCATCCGGGCCTGCCAGGCGGTGAACGACGTACCGGACGATATGCGCTGGAATGTCTACAAGCCCGAAGTCACGGCCAGCGGGCTGCCCTTCCACATGACGCGGCCCTGTCTGCACTGCCAGAATGCGCCGTGCACCTCGGTCTGCCCGGTGGGGGCCACCTTCGTGCGCGACGACGGGTTGGTTATCATGGATTACGATAAGTGCATTGGCTGTCGCTACTGCGAAGTCGCGTGTCCCTATGGCGCGCGCAGCTTCAACTGGAAGAAGCGCACCAAGTCCAGTGGGTACCAGCCGGAATGGGGCGATGCGGAAGTCGAATGGCGTCCGCGCGGCGTGGTCGAAAAGTGTACCTTCTGCGTCCACCGGATTGATCGCGGCCTGGCGCAGGGCCTGATCCCCGGTGTGGACCGGCCCGCGACCCCGGCTTGCGTGAACATCTGCCCGGTCGAAGCGCGTATTTTCGGCGACCTGAAAGACCCGTCCAGCCGGATCGCGACCGCCCTGCGCGAGCTGCCCACCTTCCGTCTGCGCGAGGAATTGGGCACAGAGCCGAACGTTTACTATGTGCCTGTGGAGGGAATGGGCGTATGACGACCATGATCGGCACGCTTCGGCGTCGTGCTGAAGCCTACCCTGTATGGAGCGCCTGGTTGCTGTTCCTGGGCGTCCTGCTCCTGATCGGACTGATCTCGGCGATCCGGGTGTTGTGGTATGGCCTGGAAGTCACCAACCTGACCAACAGCGTCCCGTGGGGGCTGTGGATCACCGTGGACCTGTCGGCTATCGCCCTGGGCGCGGGAGCGTTCTCGCTCTCGACCATCGCATACATCCTGCGCGTCAAGCCCTTCGAGCGGATCGCGCGCATCGCCGTGTTTGTGGGGTTTGTCGGCTACACCTCGGCCATGCTGGCGCTGGTGATGGACATCGGGCGCCCCGACCGCTTCTGGCACCCGCTCGTGTTTTGGAACATCCACTCGGTGCTGTGGGAAATCACCATGTGCGTGGTGTTCTACTCCTCGGTGCTGGTCTTCGAGTTAGGTCCGGCGGTGCTGGAAAGCAAGATCGTGACCGATAAGCTCGGCTTCAAGCGCGGTCCCCAGTTGGCGCATCTGATGCACCGCTTCACCCCGGTCGTATCGGTGGTCGGTCTGGGGCTGTCGCTGCTGCACCAATCGTCACTGGGCGCTACTTACGGCGTCCTGGTCGCCCGCCCGATCTGGTTCAAGCCCTCGCTGCCGGTGATGTTCATCCTGTCCGCGGTAGCGGCGGGGGGCACCTTCACCCTGGGGATGACGGTCCTGTACGAAAATATGGTGCGCGAGCGCCAGATCACCTCGCGGCTGCGCAACCAGATCGCCATGTTCGCCGGGCTGATGACGCTGGCCTACCTGTACCTCAAGCTGTGGGATTATCTGGCGACGGCGTACTACAGCCACCTACCCGCCCGCGTCGAGTCGCAGAATCTACTGGAAAGCATCACGCCGTATGGGGTAACCTTCTGGTGGATCGAGATCGTCGTCGGGGCGCTCGTGCCCGCGATCATCCTGCTCACGCCGCGGCTGCGGCGCATGGACAGCCTGATCGTGCTGGCGGCGCTGCTGGGCATCGTGGGGATCATCACCAACCGTTGGAATGTCACCCTGTCCGGCCTGATCGTCCCGATGGACTGGTCGCCGGGGGCGGCGGACCTGTTCCCGGTGCAGAAATATGTCCCGGCGGTGACCGAATGGGGAGTGGCTATCGGCGTGCTGGGCTATGCCCTCATGATGTTTACGTTGGGTCTGCGTTTCCTGCCCTTGTTCCCGAAGGAACATCACGGCGAGCACTAAAGGCGACGACGAGCAGTAGGAGTATTGGAGAAGCCGGGTGCGCCCGGCTTTTTTCATCATCGGCTATAATCACCTTATGACTTCTCCACGACATTTACCCGCCATCGACGCGCTGCTGCGTGACAGTACGCCGCTCGTGAGCCGCTACGGCCATGATCAGACGGTCCGTGCTTTGCGCCGCGTGGTCGATCAGGCGCGGCAGGCTGTCCTGCAAGGTCAGCCTGTCCCCAGTGGCGCGGCCCTGGTGAGCGCCGCTGCCGACATCCTGGCGCGTGACTTTCGTCCCACCCTGCTGCCCGTGATCAACGCCACCGGCGTGATCATTCATACCAACCTGGGACGCGCGCCGCTCTCGGCGGCGGCCCAGGAGGCGGTGCGGGCGGTGGGCGAAGGGTACAGCACGCTCGAATACGATCTCGAACCCGGCACGCGCGGCCAGCGCGACCGGCACATCGAGCGCATTCTCGTCGAGGTGACCGGGGCGGAGGCGGCGCTGGTCGTCAATAACAACGCGGCGGGCGTGCTGCTGGCCTTGACGGCGCTCGTACAGGGGCGCGAAGCCATCATTAGCCGCGGCCAACTGGTCGAGATCGGCGGTGCGTTCCGCATCCCGGACGTGATGGCGCAAAGCGGCGCGGTGATGGTCGAAGTGGGTACCACCAACCGCACCCACCTGGGCGATTACACCCGCGCGATCACGCCCAATACCGCCGCCATCGTACGCGCGCATCCTTCCAATTTCAAAGTGATTGGCTTTACCGAGGCGGTGGCGCTGGAAGAACTGGTGGCGTTGGCCCACGAGCGCAGCCTGATCGTGATCGACGACCTCGGCAGCGGGGCGCTGCTGGACACCGCGCCGTTTGGGCTGTCGCATGAGCCGGTGGTCCAGGAGAGCCTGGCGGCGGGGGCCGATCTCGTCCTGTTCAGCGGCGACAAGCTGCTCGGCGGGCCGCAGGCCGGGATCGTCGTGGGGCGGCGCGAGTGGATCGAGGCCCTGAAGCGCCACCCACTGGCCCGCGCCGTGCGGGCGGACAAGCTGTGCCTGGCCGGGCTGGGTGCGACGCTGGAACACTACCGGCGCGGCGAGGCGTTAGACGCGATCCCGGTCTGGCGCATGATCGGGGCCTCGTTGGAAGTGCTGCGCGCTCGTGCCGACGCCTGGGCTGCGGCGGCGGGCGGGGAAGTCGTACGCTCGGCATCGACCGTCGGCGGGGGAAGCCTGCCGGGCGACACGCTGCCCACCTGGGCGCTGGCGGCGGCTGTCGAGCAGCCCAATGCTGCCGCCGCTCGCCTGCGCCAGCAGCACCCGCCGGTGATCGCGCGCGTGGCGGAGGACCGGCTGCTGCTCGATCCGCGCACCGTGCTGCCCGAACAGGATGAACTCGTGATCTCCGCCCTGAAAGCGATATAAATCATGCATGTGATTGGAACTGCCGGACACGTCGATCATGGTAAATCGACGCTGACCTATGCCCTGACCGGGATCAACCCGGACCGGTTGGCCGAAGAACAACTGCGCGAGATGACCATCGATCTTGGCTTCGCCTGGCTCGATCTGCCCAACGGCGAGCGCATCGGGATCATCGACGTGCCAGGACACCGGGATTTCATCGAAAATATGCTGGCCGGAGTGGGGGGCATCGACGCGGCGATGCTGGTGATCGCGGCGGATGAAGGTGTCATGCCCCAGACCCGCGAGCATTTGGCCATCCTCGACTTGCTGGCGATCCCCACCGGCTTGATCGCCCTGACGAAAACGGACCTCGTCCGCGACCCCGATTGGCTGGAATTGGTGCAGCTCGACATCATGGAGACGGTGCAGGGCACGATCCTCGACGGCCAGCCGATCATCCCGGTGTCGGCGCGCACCGGGGAGGGGCTGGATCGACTGGTCGCGGCGCTCACCGGCATTTTGGAGCGGCAGCCGTCGCGGCCCGACCTGGGGAATCCCCGTCTCCCGATTGACCGCGTTTTCACCATCAGCGGCTTTGGCGTGGTGGCCACCGGCACGCTGCTGGATGGGCGGCTGGCCGTGGGCCAGGAGGTCGAAGTCCAGCCGTCAGGCCTCCGGGCGCGGGTGCGCGGGCTGCAATCGCACGAGCAAAGCGTCGAAGAGGCGGGGCCGGGGCAGCGGGTTGCTGTGAACCTGCGCGGCGTCGAGAAACCTGACCTGGCGCGGGGGAACGTGCTGGGTTTGCCCGGCGCGTGGCACCCCACCACGCTGATCGATGCCTGGCTGCGCTATTTGCCTGGCGCGCATTTGCCGCTCGAACATGACGATCCGGTCAAGCTGTTCGTCGGCGCCGCCGAAGTGTCGGGCCGCGTCCGCCTTCTGGACAAAGAGCGCGTGCTGCCCGGCGAGCAAAGCTGGATTCAGGTCCGGCTGGACAGCCCGCTCGTCGCGGCCTATGGGGATCGCTACATTCTGCGCCGCCCTTCTCCGCCGGAGACCATCGGCGGCGGTGTGATCCTGGATACCGCGCCGGGACAGCGTTGGAAGCGCTTCAGACCGGAGGTCGTGCGGCGCTTCGAGGAATTGATGAAGGGCGATCCGTTCACGGTCGGGCTGCTCGCTCTGGCGGATGCGCAGGGGCCGGTAAAACGCGCGGCGGTGCCGCTGGACCCGACCCTGCTGGATCGGGCGCTAGAGACGGGACGAGCGCGGCAGTTGGGCCAGGAGTGGATCATTCACGCCCAGAACTGGGATCGCCTGGTCCAGCGCACGGTCGCGAGCCTGGCCGATTTCCATGCTGCCGAGCCGCTGCGCAGGGGAATGCCGCGTGATACGCTGCGCAGTGGGCTGCGCCTGGAACCAGAGGTCTTTGACCTGGTCCTGGCGGCGCTGGTGGACGAGGGGCAGGTCGTGATCGAGTCGAACGGTACGCTCCGGCTGCCGGACCACGAGGTTCGCTTCACACCCGCCCAGACCGCTGCCTTGAACCAGCTCCGGCGCGAATTCGAGCGGCAGCCGCACACGCCGCCGACCGCCACCCAATCCCGCGAAATCGTCGGCGAGGCGGTGTTGACGGCCCTGATCGAGCGTGGCGAACTGGTCCGGATCAGCGACGAGGTGCTGCTGGCGCCGGATGTGCTGCGCGCCTGGATCGATTTCGCCCGTGAAACCCTGGAACGGGGTGAGCCGCTGACCGTCGCCGTGCTGCGCGATCACTTTCAGACGACGCGCCGCTATGCGCTCGATTTTTTGGAGCGCCTCGACGCTTTGGGGATCACCCGCCGTAAAGGGGATGAGCGCGTGATTGGGTCAGGCCGCTGGGAGCGGCTGTTGAGCTAGGGGGAGGGCTACACGTCGGCTGAGGTACACCATTGGTTCCGTAGGGGCAAGGCTTGCCTTGCCCTGGGTAGGGCAAGCCCTACCCCTACGAAAAACCCTGGATCAACTTCTGCAACGGTTATAGCCCTCCGGCCCAGTTTGCGTTATAGTGGACGTGGGAGTGTCTAAGTCCTGGTGGGCTTCCCGGTCTTCAAAATCGGCGGCGGGTCGCTCAGCGCGGGCCGCGGTGGGTTCGACTCCCATACACTCCCGCCTTATTCGTCCTCGTCTTCGTCTTCACTGCGCTTGCGCCGTTTCGGCGACAGGAAGCCCATCGAGCCTAACGGCCCGGCCAGCGCCTCGATCTTGGGCGTCTCGTCCCACCGGCCACTGTGGCGCTTGATGTCCCATTTTTCCCATTCTTTGGCGACGCGCCCCAAATAAACTTCCAGCCGTTCGGGATCGTTTTCGACCAGCGTATCGCGGATCTCGTCCAGCACGCCGATCAGCCCTTCCAGGTGGCGCACCAGGTTTTCGCGGTTCCGGCTGAACAACGCGAAGCCATCTTCCGGTTTCTGCGTGCGCAGACTTTGCATAGCCAGGGCCAGGGATGGATTCACCATCCGGCGCAGTTCGGGCCAGCCCTCGGACTGCTGGAGGTAGTAGAATACGGCGCTGCCCAACAGGTTGGGGAGTCCTTCGGTCGCGGCGATCAGGCCGTCGTGTTCGACCGGGTCCATGAAGCGCGGCTGGCCGCCCACCAGCCGGATCACGTCCTCGGCCAGCGTGATCGCTTCGCTGGGGCACTTCGCATCGGGCGCGACCAGGAATTCGGCTTCTTCGAACAGGTCGGCGGTCGCGGCGTCGGGGCTGTTGTCGGCGTTATACAGTCCTTTGGCGTTGATGATCGGCGTGATGCCCACCACGTAGGCCAGCGGCATCCCCTGCTTGTTTTTCGGGAAATGCTCCCCGGCCCACTCGATCACCGGCTGTTTGAACGGCGTGAGATCGAGCACCACGGCACCCGACTTCAGTTCCGACCCCAGCGCGATGTACTTCTCTTCGACCTGACCGAGCGGAGCATTCATGATGATCAGGTCGGCATTTTCGACCGCTTTGAGAAGTTTGATGTCGAAATTGTCGAGCGCCCCCAGTTTTTGAGCGGCTTTCATCGGCTGGGCCAGCGGGTCGGTGCCGATGATCGTAAAAGTATGCTGGGCTTTGGACTGGTTCTGATAACGTTTGAGCGCCAGCGCCAGCGAGGTGCTCACCCGGTCCAATCCGATCACACAGACGTTAACGTGCATGATGGGTTCCTTTTTCAATCAAATGGATAATCTACTGATTCTACGCGCCAAGGGCTGACGAGGCTCAATTCTGATCATCGACGGCTTGCAGCGCGCGGAGCAGCGGATCGGTGTCGGCGGCTGGCTCGGCATGTCGCCGGATCAGATCCACCGCCCGGGGTGAACCGCCCGCCGCGGCGACCATCTCCGCGCCCCAGGCCGGGTGCTGCACGCTGACCGCAAAGGGACGCCGCCAGCCCTGCGCGGGACCGCTGCCCCACTGCTGCATCCGGTGCGGCGCGGCGGCGCGGACGAGCACGACCAGCACTTTCTCCGGCAGAAAAAAGTGCGTGCGGCTTTTGCCGACGTCGTGCAGCAGAGCCGCGGTCAGCAGGTCGGGCTGCGTTGCGCCGCGAGCGATCAACTCTTGCAGCACACGCACACTGTGCTGCCGCTCGGTGCGCCGCATCCGCCGGTACAGGACGAACAAGTCCGGGGTCAAATACTGCCGGGCCAGATCGTCGTCCACGGTGCTGAACCAGGCCGCTAGCGCCCGCACTCCCTGGCGGAATCGATACGCTGCGCTCATGCGGGCTAAAAGGGCAGGTAGAAGCGGGTGAACAGCTCGTACAGCACCCGCAGCGGCGGCCCCAGCACGATCCACAGGACATTCAGCCGCCCATAACTGATCACGCCCGCCATGAGCAGCAGCATCAACGCCAGCGTGGTCTCGCGCTCATAGCGGATCAGCCAATCGCTGTATTGGTAGGGCAGGGTATTGACCGCGATTTTATAGCCATCCAGCGGGGCGAAGGGCAGCAGGTTGAACAGGAACATGACCAGGTTGAACAGGACCACCGCGGCCAGAACGTGGTAGATGAACGTGAAAATTCCCGTGGAGCCGACGCCATAGCCAATCGATCCCCCGGCGTAGCTTTCCAGGAGGGTGGTCAGGGTCATCACCCGGATCACCAGGCCCACTACCAGCGCGATGATCAGGTTCATCACCGGACCGGCCAGCGACACCAGCACCAGGTCGCGCTTTTCGTTGGGATAGAAGGCGCGGGGGTTGATCGGGACGGGCTTGGCCCAGCCGAAGCCCGCGATGAGCGCCATCACCATGCCGATGGGTTCGATGTGCGCGCGCGGATCGAGCGTCAGGCGTCCCTGGTAGTAGGGCGTCCGGTCGCCCAGCCGGTTCGCGGCCCAGGCGTGCCCCCATTCGTGCAGCGTGAAGCCGATGACCAGGCCGAGGATGCGCCCCAGCAGGATTTCGATGGTAAGAGAGTTCAAAGCGTCCTCCGCGTGCAATCCAGTGATCAGCGCGCTCACATCGGGCGGGCGCGCTGATCAGATTGTAGCAAATCTTCCCGGTTATTCCGCCGGTTCGTCGGCCTGTCCGACCACGACCTGGGCCAGCGCCTCCAGAACCGTGATCACGGCACTGTTGTCCAGCCCGCCATTGCCCATGCTGACCATCGCCTCATACAACTGGTGCGAGATGGCGGTCAGCGGCAGCGGAACCTGGTAGGTGCGCCCGGTGTCGATCACGATCTTCAGGTCTTTGGCCTGCATGTACGCTTTGAAGCCCGGCCCCAGGTTGCGCGAGAAAATCTTGGGCGGCTTGTTGTCCAGCGCCCAGCACTGCGCCGCGCCGCGGCTGATCGCCTGCACGACGCGCGCCGGGTCCACGCCGGATTTCTGCGCGAGGACCAGGGCTTCGGCCATTGCGACCATCGTCCCGGCCACCACGATCTGGTTGGCGGCTTTGGCGATCTGCCCCGCGCCGCTCTCGCCCACCCAGACCACCGTTTTGCCCATCGCCTGGAACAGCGGCATCGCCCGGTCGAAGGCTGTCTGCGGCCCGCCGACCATGATGCTGAGCGTGCCCGCCCGCGCGCCGATGTCGCCCCCGCTCACCGGGGCGTCCAGCGACGCCACACCGACTTTTTCGAACGCGGCGGCGATCTGACGGGCGGTCTCCGACTTGATCGTGCTGTTGTCGATGACGATCAGGCCGGGGTGCGCGCCTTCGATGATCCCGTTCGGACCGAGATCGACCTGCTCGACGTCGGGCGAGTCGGGGAGGTTGGTGAAGACGAAATCACACTGTTCCGCGACTTCGCGCGGGGACGTGGCCGCGGTCGCCCCTTCGCTGACCAACTGATCGACAATCGCCCGGCTGCGGTTGTGCACGACCAGCGTGTTGCCCGCCTTCATCAGGTTGCGGGCGATGGACGATCCCATCAATCCCAGGCCGATGTAACCAACTTTTGCCATGATTGTTTACTCCCATTCCGTGTGGAACACGCCGTCCCGGTCGATGCGGCGGTAGGTGTGCGAGCCAAAGAAGTCGCGCTGAGCCTGCGTCAGATTGGCGGGCAGGCGCCCGGTGCGGTAAGCGTCGAAATAGGCCAGCGAGGCCGCCATGCCGGGTACGGGGATGCCGAGACCCACCGCGGTCTGGATCGTCGCGCGCCAGGCCGCCTGCCGCGCCTCGATGGCCGTGCGGAACACGTCGGCCAGCATCAGGTTGGGCAGATCGGGCTGGTTCCGGTACGCCTGCCGGATGTCTTCCAGCATTCCCGCGCGGATGATGCACCCGCCGCGCCAGATGCGGGCAATGTCTTCGATATTCAGGTCGAAATGGTAATCGTGGCTGGCCGTCTGCATCAGCGCGATGCCCTGGGCATAGGCGGTGAGCAGGGCGGCGAACAGTGCTCCGCGCACGTTCTGTACCAGTGTTTCACGGCTGCCCTGGTAGGTCGTGTCTGGCCCCTTGAAGACTTTCGCGGCGGCGACCCGCTCGGTCTTCAGCGCGGAGATGATCCGGCCTTCGACCGCGGCGTTGATGGTGTGCGTCGGCACGCCCAGGTCCAGCGCGTTCTGGCTGGTCCATTTGCCGGTCCCTTTTTGCTGCGCTTCGTCGAGCATCAACTCGACCAGCGGCTGGCCGGAATCCGGATCGCGGTGGGCGAAGATGGCGGCGGTGATCTCGATCAGGTACGAGTTCAACTCGGCCTGGTTCCATTCGCTGAACCACTGGTGCAGCTCGTCGGCGGTGGCCCCAATGCCGCGTTTGAGGAGATCGTACGTCTCGCCGATCAACTGCATGATGCCATATTCGATCCCGTTGTGCACCATCTTGACGTAATGTCCCGCCCCGCGCGGCCCGATGTAGGTCACGCACGGATCGCCGTTGACTTTGGCGGCGACGGCGCGAAAGGCCGGTTCGACCAGGGTGTAGGCGTCACGCTGGCCGCCGGGCATGATGGCCGGTCCACGCAGCGCCCCTTTTTCGCCGCCCGAAATGCCGCTGCCGATGAACAACAGCCCCTCTTTTTCCAGGGCAATCGAGCGCCGCTCGGTTTCGAGGAAGAAGCTGTTGCCCAGGTCGAGCAGCAGGTCCCCGCTGGTCAGGTGGGGCTGGAGCGAAGCAATCGCGCTGTCTACGGCCTTGTCGGGCACCAGGAGGATAATCCGGCGCGGCTGGTCGAGCGCCTCAAGGAACTGGTTGACGTCGGCAAAGCTGGCCAACGGCCCTTCGCTGGCGTGCTGGTCGAAGGCCGCGCGTTTGGCGGCGTCGAGATCGTAGCCCGCCACGCTGAACCCGTGCGAAACAAAATTACGCGCCAGGTTGGCTCCCATGACACCCAGGCCAACCATGCCGATATGATAAGTGGTCACGATGGTTTGTCTCCTTCAAATTGCACTGCCCAATCACAGCATTTTCACCACTATCATACCCTTTTTTGCAGAGTTGCACGGAGATTCCACCGCGGCGCGACGTATCCGACCGTGAAAGCGACGACGTGGGCGATGCTGTCCAGCCACCGGTCAGGGGTGTGGGTGTTGACCAGCGTGGGGACGACGAAACCGGAGAGCAGGAATCCGAACACCGACCCGGCGGCCAGCCACCGCCAGGGGCGCGGCAGCAGCGTGCACAGAAGCGCGGTCAGCCCAAAGTAGCCTGCCGAGGCGCCGACGTTGCGCAGGGTGAACGCCTGCTGGCCTAAGTCCGATCCGACCAGAAACAGGGGGAGGGCGAAAAAGAGCGATTCCCCGACGGTAGCGGCGAGGTCCGCGCCCCAGAAGACCAGCGCCGCCCGGCGCGATCCCAGCACCCATTCGGTGATGCCCCCGGCCAGCCCGATGGTCAGGAACGCCTGGATATAGCTTTGGGTGTTGGTGATCACCAGCGTGGAGGTGATCAGCCGGTGCCAACCCAGGTGGAACAGGTCACGCGGCGCATAGCCCAGGCGCTCGATCCATTGGGCGGAGGTTTTCCCGAAGGAGGGGTTGGTCAGCAGGGCGACCACCACGAGGAGGACTTCCAGGGTGATCGTAAATCGAAGGCGGCTCAGCGCCGCCTTCAGAGAAGCGCGTGTCATACGCTTCGATCAGCTTTCGCCTTCCAACTGGTGTTCGCGGCGCTTCTGGTCTTTCTGGCGATCTTCGTTGTTCAAGATGCGCTTGCGAATGCGCAGGCGTTGCGGGGTGACTTCCAGCAGTTCATCCTCGGCCAGGAATTCGATGGCGTCGTCCAGGCTCATGATGCGGGGCGTGGTCAGGCGCAGGGCGTCGCCGAAGTACCGGGTATGGATGGCCGACAGGTGTTTGGTCTTCGTGACGTTGATCGCCAGGTCTTCCGAGCGGATGTGCTCGCCGATCACCATGCCTTCGTAGACTTCCGCGCCCGGCTCGATGAAGTAGGTGCCGCGCGCCTGTGAATGCGTCATGGCATAATTCGTCGCCTCGCCCGCTTCCCACGCAACCAGGCTGCCGAACTGGCGGCCCGGAATCGGTCCCACCATCGGCTTGTAACTGTCGAAGAGGGAATTCATGTGGCCGTTGCCGCTGGTCGCGCGCAGGAAGTGCGCCCGAAAGCCGAGCAGGCCGCGCGTGGGCACGATGTATTTGAGGTAGGTCGTGCCGTTTTGGCTGCGCATGTCCTGCATCAGGCCGCGCCGCGCGCCCAGCAGTTCGACCACCGTCCCGACCATGTCGTCAACGACCTCGATCAGAACTTCTTCGAAGGGTTCGAGCGTTTCGCCCGTGTTGGGGTCCTGGTGATAGATCACCTCGGGCTTGCTCACGTCGAACTCGTAGCCTTCGCGGCGCATGGTTTCGATCAAGATGGCGAGGTGCAGTTCCCCGCGACCGCTGACGATGAACCGGTCGGCCTGGTTGCTGTCCTGCACGCGCAGCGCCAGGTTGCTGCGGGTTTCATCGATCAAACGCTGGCGGATGCGGCGGGAGGTGCCCCAGCCGGTCTTCCCATCACGCCCGGCAAAGGGCGACGTGTTGACGCCGAACGTCATCCGCACGGTGGGTTCCTCGATGTTGATGGCCGACAGGGGTTTTTCGATTACCGGATCGGCAATGGTGTCGCTGATCCGCAGCCCTTCCATGCCCGCAAACGCGACAATATCCCCGGCGCTGACCTCGTTGACTTCGGCTTTGGTCAGGTTGTGGTAGGTGAACAGGTAGACGATCTTGCCCGGTGTGCGGTCACCATCCGGACTCAGACAGACCACGTCCATCCCCTTGCGCATGGTGCCCGACAGCAGCCGCCCGACGCCAATCTGCCCCTTATAGTTGTCGTATTCCAGAGTCGTGATCTGGAGTGTCATGGGAGCATCCGGGTCGATGGTGGGGCCAGGGACTTGGCTGAGAATGGTCTCGAACAGCGGCGTCAGGTGATTTTCGAGCTTGTCCGGCGTGTATCCGGCGTAACCTTCCAGCCCGACGGTGTAGACGACCGGGAAATCGGCCTGCTCGTCGCTGGCGCCCAGTTCGATGAACAGGTCGAAGGTCTCGTTCAGGACCTCGCTGGCGCGCGAGAAGGGGCGATCCACCTTGTTGATGACGACGATCACGCGCAGGCCCAGCGCCAGGGCTTTGCGCAGCACGAAGCGCGTCTGCGGCATGGGGCCATCGACGGCATCCACCAACAGCAGCGCGCCGTCCACCATGTTGAGCACGCGCTCGACCTCGCCGCCAAAATCAGCGTGGCCGGGGGTATCCACGATGTTGATCTTGACGCCGTTCCAGGTGATGGCGGTGTTCTTGGCGAGAATCGTGATACCGCGTTCTCGTTCGAGCGCGTTCGAATCCAGAATGCGCTCGCCGGCGGTGCTGGCGTCACGAAATACTTTGGCTTGTTTGAGCATCCCGTCAACCAGCGTCGTCTTGCCGTGGTCTACATGGGCAATGATGGCGATATTGCGGATATCCGATCGTATTTGGGTCACATTGTTTCCTTGCGTAACTTGCTGTTGATCATAGTTCTAGCATGTGGATGGTCTGGTAAACCATTTTTGATCAAAACTGGGATGTTGTGTAGAGCGATCTTGCGGTTGCGCGGTGTTTGCCTGACGGAACCGGGGAATTGGTGCTCGTCTTGACTATACTCTATCTTGACAGCGCCGGGCTGAACGCCTACTCTTAGCCCGACATGGGAGGAACGCCGTTGGATATTCGTGTTGGAGATGTGGTGCAAATGCGCAAAGCGCACCCCTGTGGGAGTGATCGCTGGCGCGTGTATCGCGTTGGCGCGGATGTCGGTTTGTGCTGCCTGGGCTGTGACCATCGCGTCATGCTGCCCCGCCGCAAGTTCGAGCGTGGCGTCAAGCACGTGCTGCGTGAACCCACCGATCCCCAAGTCTGAGGTGGGGCAGGGCTATGAAAGCCAGGCGTGTGGTTTTTCTCATGTCCGATACGGGCGCCGGACACCGTTCCGTAGCCGATGCGCTTCGCGCGGCGCTGGAGCGGCGTTATCCGCGGGCGTATGACTTCGAGTTGGTCGATGTCTACCGGCGCTATACCCCGTTTCCGTTCAGCTATCTTCCGGAGATCTATCCGCGCTGGGTCACGTGGGCCAAGCCCACCTGGGAATGGGGCTACAAGCTGGCCAACACTCCCCCCCTGGACCGGGCCGTCATGGCGGCGATCTACAGGCTGTGGCGCGGCGGGATGCGCCGCCTGATCGACGAGCATCCGGGCGACGTCTACGTCAGCGTGCACGCCTTGTTTTCGCGCCCGGTCATGCGCGCGGTACGCGAGTTCGCGCCATATCGCACGCCCTTTGTCACCGTCGTGACCGACCTCGTAACCACCCATGCCTTCTGGTATGAAAAAGCCGTGGATCGCTGTCTGGTGCCCACGCGGGCGGCGTATGACCGCGGGTTGGAATTCGGCCTCCGCCCGGAGCAGTTGCGCCTGACCGGAATGCCAATCCATCCCCAGTTCATGGACGGGCTGCGCGAAAAGACCGAGGCCCGCGGTAAACTGGCCTGGCATCGTTCACTGCCCACGGTGCTGCTGATCGGGGGCGGTGAAGGCATGGGACCGGTCTATCCCATCGCGGACGGGCTTAACCGCCGCCGCCTGGACATGCAGTTGGTGATCGTCGCCGGGCGCAATCACCGCTTGCTCCGCCGGTTGGAAGCTGTACACTGGAACCAGCCGACCCTGATTTATCCCTTCGTGGGGAATATGCCCGAATTGATGGCCGCGTCCGACCTGTTGGTGACGAAAGCGGGGCCGGCGACCATCAGCGAAGCCTGTGCCGCTGGGCTGCCGATGGTGCTCAGCGACGCCATCCCCGGTCAGGAAGAGGGCAATATTACCCACGTCGTCGCCAACCATGCCGGAGCCTATGCGCCGGGACCGCACCGGGTGGCGGAAACGGTGGCCGCCTGGCTGTCCAGCGATCCGGGGGAGTTGGCCTGTCGTTCTGAAAATGCGCGCCGTCTGGGATCGCCCGACGCGGTATGGAAGATCGCCGACGAGATCCATGATCAGGCGCAGCGCGGGCCCCTCCGCAACCCGGCCCGGCAGGAAAGACGCCAGCCGCCCGATTTCCGGAATTCACCCGAAGACGGCTGGCTGTTCTGACGACGGTGAGGGGCTACCCGCTCCAGTCGCGCAGGTACAGAAAGTCGTGTCCGACACTGCGGGTGCCCAGTTTGGCGATATTGGGCATGGTGCGCTTGTAGTGGTTCAGGCGCACGCGCCGCCAGATGCGCTCGACGAACTGCCGCTCGAAACCCTCCGCTACTACCTCATCGACGGTATAGCGCGCGTCCACCAGCAGGTACAGCAGTTGATCGGCCAGTTCGTAGGTGTAGCCCAGCTCGTCTTCGTCGGTCTGGCCAATCCACAGGTCCGCCGAGGGCGGCTTGTCGATCACGTGCGTCGGCATATTCAACGCCCTGGAAAGCTGGCGCACCTGGGTTTTGTACAGGTCGGCGATGGGCTGCACCCCGGCGGCGTTGTCCCCGAAGATCGTGGTATAGCCCAGCAGGGTCTCGGTCTTGTTGCTGGTGCCAATCGGCAGCGCATTGAACGCGGCGGATTGATCGTACAGCACGATCATCCGCATCCGCGCCATGATATTGCCCTTGCGCAGTGAGGTCATGTCCTCGAACTGGCCCAACAGCGGATCGACCATCGGCGTGATGTCGATGGTCTGGCTGTGAATCCCCAGCGCCTCGATCACGGCCTGGGCATCTTCCAGGCTGTCGGGCGAGGAGGTTTTGTAGGGCAGCCGCAGCGCCAGCACATTCTCCGGACCGACGGCCTCGGCGGCGAGATACGCGGAGAGAGCCGAGTCGATCCCGCCGCTCAGGTTGACAATCGCCCGCTGATAGCCGACCTTGTACACCGCGTCGCGCAGAAAGCGTACCAAAATGCTGCGCGCCAGATCGGTATTGATGCTCAGACGCGGCAAGACAGACTGTGGTGGCATGTGTATGGCTCCTGGTACAGAAGTTAGACCCGCGAAAAGTGATTGTCTCCCGAACGGGCAGCTTCCGGCAAAACTTGGTCCAACTCCTGTTGGAGCCGAGTGATCTGAAACTGAAGGGCTTCGATCTGGTCAGACATGTGCAGGATCACCTCGACTCCGGCCAGGTTGACGCCCAATTCCTGGGTCAGCCGGTTGATCTTGCGCAGCCGTTCCACTTCGGACTGGGAATACAACCGCATGTTGCCTTCGCTCCGCTGCGGCACGACCAACCCGAGCTGCTCGTAAGCGCGCAGGGTTTGTGGGTGCAGGGCCACCAGCCGGGCGACTACGCCAATGGTATAGCACGGCTCGTCTCGAACAATGCTCATGTTCCCCTCTCCCCAGTTCACGGTCTCACGTCCAGCGTGACGTCCAGGTCAAGCGTCTGCCCGCCGCGCACGATGGTCAGCACCACGGTATCGCCGGGCGAGGTATTCTCCACCAGGTAGGCCACCAGGTCGTCAATATCGCGCAGGACCATGCCGTTGATCGCCACGATGATGTCCGCGTCCACGGGAATATCGATGCCGCGCACGGTTTTGACCTCCGTGCCGGGCTGCAAGCCCGCGCGTTCCGCCGGTGAGCCTGCCGTCACCAGGCTGACCAGGATACCGCTACGGACCGGAAAGTGCATTTCATCCGCCAGGGCGGCCACGCTGTAGCCCCCGTCGGTCTCCGGGCTGGAAATCCCCAGCCAGGAATATTGGGCGTGACCGGTGGCGATCAACTGGGGCACGATCCGTTTCACCGTGTTGACCGGCACGGCAAACGCGATACCCTGGAACCCGCCATTTTCGGTGCGGATGGCCGTGTTGATCCCGATCACCTGCCCGTAGGAGTTCAGCAGCGGTCCGCCGGAGTTGCCGGGATTGACTGCCGCGTCCACCTGGATGATCGAGGGGTTGCTGTACCTACTGTAGGAGGGATCGAGCAGTTGCGCCGAGGGCAGGGAGCGCCCCAGCGCGCTGACGATCCCGACGGTCATGCTGCCGTCCAGGCCGAAGGGATTGCCGATGGCGATGACGCGCTGCCCCACCTGGAGGGTATTGCTGTCGCCCAGTTCGGCGGGCACCAGCGGGGCCGAGGTCGAATCGACCTTGATCACGGCCAGATCGCTGTAATCGTCGTTGCCCATCAGTTCCGCACTCGTCACGTAGCCGTCGGCGAACGTCACCAGGATTTCCTGGGCATCGCGCACGACGTGCGAGTTGGTGACGATATGGCCGTCCATGTCGAGGATGAAGCCGGAGCCGCTGCTGTCGATGATGTCGGAGCCGCTGTCCGTCGTCTGGGCATGGACTCCGGAGGAGATCTCGATATTGACCACGGACGGATTCACGCGGTAGTAAATATTCGTCAGCAGTTGATATTCCGCGTCCGCTTCGGCGACGATGTCCGTCCCGACCGGCGTCGGCGTCGGATCGAGGGCCTGATCCGGCGCATTCCACTGGCTGGGACGATAGTTGGCGTTCTTCAGATCGGCAGCGGAGGGCGAAGCCGGGCGGCGTGTAGTCGTGTGCGGATTCTGGTCCTGCGGCGTGAAGAAGTAGTTGACGGTCGTCAGGACCAGTGCGGTGACCAGCACCAGGGTCACCGCACCGACGGCGGCGCCAATCAAATACCCGGAAAAGCGTCCTCCTCCGCGGCGAGCTTCGGAGTCGTCGTCTATGAGGTCGTACTCGTCGTTCCAGTCCATCTCGGACACCCTTCTACGCTAGCTACTACCGTACGATAACGAAAGGGAGCTTTCCGGATCGCTAACGGCGCAGATCGCGGAGCTTTTCGAACAGCGCCAGTTCTTCTTTGGAAAGATCGGTCGGCACCTGAATCAGTATACGTGCATACAGGTCTCCGTAGATGTCTTCTTCGCGCATTCGGGGCAGTCCTTTGCCGCGCAGGCGAATACTCTGGCCGGACTGCGTGCCCGGCTGGATGCGGAGCGTCACCGGCGCGTCCAGGGTCGGCACCTGGATCGTACCGCCCAGCACGGCGGTATAGAGTGGCACCTTCAGGTCCAGGTTCAGATCGTCGCCATCCCGATGGAACAGGGGATGCTCCAGGATATTGACGATGACGTCCAGGTCACCTGGCTCGCCGCCCGCATACCCTGGCTCGCCCTGACCGCGCAAGCGCACGCGGGTACCCTCGCGCGCCCCTGCCGGAATTTTCACATTCAGTTGGCGCGTGCCGACCTGAATCTGCCGCGACGTGCCATGATAGGCATCTTCCAGCGTGATCTGGGCGGTCACTTCCAGGTCCTGACCGCGGATCGCCTGCCGCGAAGCGCGCCGGTGGCCGTACTGGGAGGCGTTGTTCCCGCCGCCGAAGATCGACCGGAAGAAGTCCGAGAACGGATCGCCTCTCAGGTCGGTGTCGGTAAATTCCACCCGGAAGCCGCCCGGCTGACCGTTCGTCCAGCCGGACCAGTCGAAGCCACCCGGCTGGCCACCCATGCGCTGCCACTGCTGGTAGCTCTGGCCGAGTTGGTCATACTTGCGGCGCTTGTCATCGTCCGACAGCGCCTCGTACGCTTCGTTGATCTGCTTGAATTTTTCTTCAGCTTCCTGGTCTCCTGGATTCACGTCAGGGTGATACTTGCGCGCCAGACGGCGAAAAGCCTTGCGGATGTCGTTCTTGGTGGCATCGCGCTCTACGCCGAGAACCTTGTAGTAATCAGGATATTCCATGGTTACCTTCCCTCCACCCGATAACATTAAGACCCCATGAAGAAACACTACGTTCTATTCTAGAACTTGAGTCATTGGGAGTCAACCTTGTTGAGCACGTTCTTAGGAATTATTTACGAACGCTGTCTCCCCGGTTTTGTTGAATGGCCACGTCTGCTACAATAAGCATGATGAGTACGGCGGCTGCCGGTTCTAGCACACGCCTTTTCTGACAGGTTGACCATGAATGCCGTTACCCTGATTGCCTATATCATCGCCATCACCATTCCGGTTTTCACGATCTATCTGTTTGTGCTGCTCGACGTGTTTGGCACCGGCAAGCCCAGCACGATCTTGCTCTGCGTCGGGTGGGGAGCCACGGGCGCGTTTTTGTTGGCCTGGATTATCAACAACGCGATTCTGGATCGCGGCGTGACGTATGACACCCTGACCGGTGGTGCAGCGCCGGTGATTGAGGAACTGCTGAAACTGGTCGTGCTGGTCTACCTGGTTCGGAACCCGCGCTTTCGCTACATCGTCGATGGGGCGGTATACGGGATCGCGGTCGGGATCGGGTTCGCCCTGTCCGAAAACCTGTTCATCTACCTGCCGGGCGCGGGCGACGCCGTCTTGGGCACCGCCATCAGCCGCACCCTATCCACCTCCTTGATGCACGCCACGGCCAGCGGTCTGGTCGGGATTTCGCTGGGACGGCTGCGCCGGGCGACCAGCGTTCAGCGCGACATTTTGCCGGTGGTCGGGATCGCGTTGGCCATTGGCGTCCATGCGCTCTATAACAACCTCGCGCACCAGTTGGAGGGACTCACCCTCCTGATGGTGGCCATTGGGATCGGGATCGGCGGCGGGATCTTTATCGCCTGGCAGATCAATCAGGGTTTGGCCGTCGAGAAAAAACGCTTTGCCCAGTCGCTTGGCCTGAACGTCGGGGTGTCGGTGGGCGAGCGGGAAGCCGTGCAGCGGCTCGGCGGCGCGAGCATCGAGCAGATCTTCGGCGAGCTGGGCGAGACGTTTGGCGCAGAGCCGATTGCTCAAATCCGCCGCCTGCTGGCGATACAAGCCAATATTGGCATCCTGCAAAACAATCTGAACAGCGATGTCAGCGACCGGCTGCGCAAAGCCTGGGAAGAAGAGATCGCCGAATACCGCCAGGAGATCGAGCAGCTTCGCAAGAAGTTGGACGCCCCGGTGCGGCTGTACGTGCAGTCGGTGTTTCCCAGCGATGACGCGGCGATGCAGGAGGCGCTCCAGCAGGAATTTGCCCAATCCGATCCGTCTCTGGTGCACACCTTCGACATGTTCATGCGGGTCGCCGAACTATCGCGAACTTTCTCGTCGCAGCAGTTGGAGGAGATGGCCCAGCGTTTGAGCCGGATCGAGATCTTCAGCAATGTCTCGTTGGCCAACCTGGAGAACCTGAGCCGGGGAATCACCGTCCAGAATTTCGACGGCGGGCACGTCCTGTTCAACGAGGGCGACGAAGGCAACGAGATGTACCTGATCGAAGAAGGTGACATCGGCATCTACGTCCACGACCGGTCCGGCCAGGAACGTCTGCTGCGCAGCCTGGGGCCGGGGAATGTCGTGGGAGAGTTGGCCCTGCTGGATGGCCAGCCGCGCTCGGCCCGGGCGCAGGCCGACGGTGCAGTCCGGCTGTTGATGCTGCCGCGCAACCTGTTCCAGTTGTTCATCCAGAGTCGTCCCCAGGTGGTGATGGCCATGCTGCAATACCTGGCCGGGAAAGCGCGCTATACCACCGACTCGATTGAAACCAGTGTAAGCTGGATGAAACGCATCGGGCAGGGGGATTATGCCGTGCTGGCGGGAGTTCCGGCGGCGGCGCCTTCTTCTATGGCTGCACAGGAAGCCCCGGTCGCGCTGGAGCCGACCGACATTTCAGAAGAGACGCCGTCAATGATCGGCAGTCTCTTCTCCAAAGTGGCGGCGGTCTTGCAGCAGCGCGAAAATGTGATGCGATCCGGGAGCGTACCCAAAGAATCTTGATCAGTGATGGATCGGTGACTCTTGAACGTCGCAGAATACCTTGAAGACTCTCCCCTGTTCAAGGGGGTCAAACTGGAAGACCGTGAGGCCCTGATTCAAGTTATGCAGCGCCGGTCTTTCCCCCACGGGACGGTGCTATTTCGGAAGGGCGATCCCGGTCATGCCATGTATATCATCCTGTCTGGGCGCGTTCGGATCTTCACCCAGGATGCCCAGGGCAACGAGCTGACCCTCCGCTATCTCAGCCAGATGTTTGGAGAATTTTCGGTCCTGGACCAGCAGCCTCGCTCGGCGTCGGCAGCAGCCGCGGACGATCTGGAGGTCCTGATCTTGCAGCGTGAGGACTTCCTGAGTTTTCTCAAAGAGCGTCCGCTGGTCGGCCTGTCGATGATGCGCAACCTGGCCGAGCGAGTGCGCTATACGACGACCTATCTCCAGAAGGTCATGGATGCCACCCGGCAGCTCATGGAAGGCCATTACGACCAGGCGGTGCAAGCGATCCCGGATTCGGAGACCGATGCCGAGATCCAGGGACTGCTTCAGAGTTTCGTCCAGATGGTGCAAGGCGTGCAGGCCCGCGAACACACCCTCCAACAGGAGTTGGATTCATCGCAGACTTCTTCATGACCGGCCCGCGGGGAATGTTGAGGAGAGAAGACGATGAAAAGACGTACGTTAGGGTTGATCATAGCGTTGATGTCGTTCGGCCTGACACCAGTTCCTCACGCCGCGCAAGCGCAGGGAGAGCCGGTGCGGATTATCTTCATGCACCATTCGACCGGGCAGGGTCTGGTCGATCAAGGCGGCGTGCGCGCGGCCTTCGCCGGTCTCGGCTACGAGTTCTGGGATCACGGTTATAACGGCGATGGCCTGACCGGTCCCGACGGTGTTCCGCTGGGGATCAACTGGGATGTGCCGGGTGACAACACCGATCCGGACGGCTGGTATGCCATCTTCAACCAGGACGTGACCGATCCGCCGTCCAATACTTTCAGCCACATGCTCGAGTACGACGTGATCATCTTCAAGAGTTGTTTCCCCAATGCGGACATCCAGAGCGAAGATCAATTCGAGACCTACCGCAGTTATGCTTTGAGCATTCGCGACGTGATCGATCAGCACCCTGACAGGCTGTTCATCGCACTCACCATTCCCCCCCTGGTGCCCGACTCGACCGCTCCCGAAGCGGCGGCGCGGGCTAGGCGTTGGGCGGAATATCTCACGTCGGCAGACTATCTGGACGGCCATCCGAATCTGGCCGTTTTCGATTTCTTCAATCTGCTGGCGGATGAGAGCGGCTTCCTGCGTGCGGCGTATCGGGGAGAAGATCCGACCGACAGCCATCCTAACGAACTGGCTAACCGCACCATCGGTCCGCTCTTTGCCGATTTTGTGGACCAGGCCATCCGCCAGTTTGTACCTGAAGCGGCACCTGCCCTCGCTCCTGATACCACTTTCGGCGATACTACCCCCAGTTCATCTACGCCCGGCGATCTGCTGGCCGATTTCGAGGGTCCCGAAATGCCGGACAGCCGGTGGGACTACACCAACGATCCGGTCAATCACTTTGCCTGTGATGTGGATACGACGGCGCACAGCGGCGAGCACGCGCTGCGCCTGGTATTCGATATTCCGGGCGGCGGCAGCGCGGGCTGCGGGCTGAATTTTGCGCCCGATTCGGCCTGGGCTGACGCCGACGGTATCAGCTTCTACTGGCACGCCGATCAGCCCGATCTGGTGCTGGTCTTCGCCGCGGCGGTGGTCGATCCGACGGGAGGTTCGGAGGCGACTCCGTTCGAGGTGGAGCTTGCCACCGGCGGCGACACATGGTCGCAGGTGACGATCTACTGGTCGGACTTGAGCAAGGCCGAATGGTTTGGCGATGCGGGCGTGAGTACGTTCGATCCCGCTCAGGTGGCGTGGATGGCGTTCAACGTCGGTCACTGGGAGAATCCCCAGGTGGGGACGATCTGGATCGATGATATTCAACTCGTGACGGCGGAGTGAACAACGCTTGCCGTATACGGCTGAGACGAACAAGCGCCCCACGGGGCGCTTGTTGTTTGAGAATCAATTTTCTGCTTCGTCGTCCGGGGCATCGTCCACGTTGAGCGTCCCGGAAGGCAGTTCGAGGGTCGTATCGTCGAGACCCCCCTCGTCGGTGGGCGGGGCCTGGTACAGACCGATCTCAGTATCGGTGTAGATCGCAGGATCGGGAGGGGCCTCCGGCGCGATGGCGTCGGCGCTTTCCATCAAGATGACCACCGCGCTGATATTGTCCTCGCCCCCTCGGCTGTTGGCCCGGTCGATCAGCGCCTGGGCGACTTCTTCAGGGGTGCTGTGGGTTGCGGCGGTTTCGGCGATCTCCGCGGGGGTGACGTGGCGTGTCAACCCGTCCGAGCACAGGATCAGCCAATCGCCTTCGGCCAGCGTCCGGCTGTAAAGGTCGGCTTCGGTATCTTCGACCTGGCCGAGCGCCCGGTAGAGCACGTTGCGCATGGGGTGGACGGCGGCTTGCTCGGCAGTGATGTGCCCGGAGGCCAGCAGCGCCTCGACGAAGCTGTGATCGTCTGTGATCTGGTTGATCCAGTTCTCCCGGCCATCGACCAGATAGGCGCGGCTGTCGCCGACGTGCGCGATGATCACCCGGCTGTCACGCACAAAGGCCAGTGTCATGGTCGTTCCCATGCCCTGAAATTCGGGATGTTCCGTCGCCCGGCTGATCACCGCCCGGTTGGCCCGGCGCACGGCGGAACGCAGCTTGTCGGAGATCTCATCCTCGGAGATTTCGCGCAGGGTTTCACTGCCTCGCGCTTCTCCGAGAAAATCTGCCTGGACGGCTTCCACGACGAGCCGGCTGGCTTCTTCACCGGCTACCGCGCCGCCCATGCCATCCGCCACCAGCGCCAACACGACGCCGTGCCGGGCCCACAGCCCGACGCGATCTTCGTTGTTGTCGCGCACGCGGCCTACATTGCTCAACGCTGCCGCGCGCGGGACCGGGTGCGACTGGCCGACTTCATCGGGAATGGAGAGGGTCGCGCCGCAGCCAATGCAATAGCGCGCCAGAGGTTTGTTGGGTGTGCCGCACCGCAGGCAGGTCACGGGCGTTCCGTCGATAGGTGGCGGGAGCTTGGCCTTGGCTTCGCGCAGTTTTTTGACCAGATCGGGTTCCAGGCTGTTCTCGCGTCCCTGGACATAGCGCATGGCATCTTCGACATGGCGGCGCTGCTGATGAATTCCACGCACGACAGGTGGATCATCCAGATTGGTCCCGCACTGGAAACAAAAGACCGCACGTGGCAGATTGGCGTGCCCGCAGTTTGGACACGTTCGTGTTTCCATCCCAAATCTCCGAATCGGTAACGTAGCTTCTACTTGATTTTACTGCCCCCAGGCTACGGTGCAAGTCGAATTCCGTCCTCGTCGCGTTTTGCCGCCATTGCCTGGGCGGATCGGTTTGGATTTTGCACTACTTATGGCATAATTCTAATGCAATTGCAGCCAATAAGGTGAGTCAGCGTGGAAGTCTCCCGACCCAATGTGTGGCAGCTTCAAGCCCATCACGATGTGCAAGGCCTGATCGCGGCCCTTCAGTTCCCTGATCCGGAAGTGCGCAAACGTGCGGCTATTGCCTTGCGGATGATTGACGCCAACCCGGCAGTGCCCGCCCTCAAACGCGCGCTGCAAGTCGAGACGGATGAGTCGGCTCGCAAGAGCTTGTTTGCTGCCCTGTATATCCTCGACCACCAGACCGATGTGACGTCCCTGATCAAGTCCAAAGATGTGCACGGGCTGATCGACGCGCTGAAAAGCCGCCACCCGGAGAACGTCGTCACGGCGGCGCAAGCCCTGGGCGAGTTGGGCAACCGCACCGCCGTCGAACCGCTGGTTATTCTCTTCCAGAACTCCTCCTCCCCGCCCAAGGTCAGGCTGGCGGCGGCGGAAGCCCTGTTGCAGCTCAAGAGTGCTCCGGCAGTGGTCACGCTCCTGGGCGCGCTCCGGCGTGACTCGTGGGAAGTCCGCCGGAATGCCGCTGCCGTGTTAGGTCAGCTCCAGGCTGCCTGGGCGGTCGAACCTCTCAGTACCGCGTTGGACGATCCGAATCCGGTCGTGCGCCGGACGGCAGCCGCGGCGCTGCGCCGCATCGGCACGGCAGATGCGATTGCGGCTTTGCGCGCGCGTTTCACGACGCTGCCTTCCGGGGGATCGCCTGCCCCGGCGGCTGCCCCTCAGACGGCCCCCGCAGCATCCGCCGAACCTGTCGCGCCGCCTGTGGTAGCACCAGCGCCTCCCGTTCCGCCTGACGTGCCGGAAGCGGTGGCTGAAGTATCTCCTGTTCCGCCACCGGCCCACGCGGAACCGGCCAAAGTAGTCGAACCTGCCCCGTCGAATGCGGATACGGTTCCGATCCAGCGTGCTGCCGACCCGCCGCCAGAGTCTCAACTGCCGCCGCCAGAGCGTCTGGGCAGCGTCACTCAGCCGGTCAAGAAGTTGATCGCCTTTCTCAAACAGCGCAGCCTGGACAAACCCTAGTCTAGCCTGGGGGGGGCGGAGTCAGGAGGAGTAGGATATGTCAGCGGCGGCTCTGAAGGCAGCGGACCATCGGCGCCCATCATGTGCCGGAGCGCGTCGAGTTCATCCTGGGACATCTCCCGGTGCACAAATGCGTGTCTGAATGCAATTTGCTGGAAGGCGATGCCTGCCATGTTGGGCATCGGCATGACTTCCGGCGAGGTGTTTTCTCCGAAGCGCAGCAGCACGCTGCTGATGAAAGCTGCCACCCCCAGCCATTGGATCGCCGTAAGACTTTCGTCCAAAAACAGGAATGCGCCCCCAATGGCGACGGCGATCTCGGAAATGGTCAACAGGGTGGTTTGCAGGCTGCCCAGGGTTTTGACGCCTGAAAATAGGGTCAGACGTGACAGCGCGGTAGTGATCGTCAGCGCCAGAATCGCCCAGATCGCCTGGCCGCTTTGGGGCAGCCAGCGGAAGTCATACGCCGCGCGCGCTGTTGTGACGACCACTGCCATCACCGTCATCACGTACAGCGTGACAGTTTGCGACGGCATTTCCCACAGGACCCGCTGGCTCAACATGATGGTTCCGGCGAAGAGCAGGGCGTTCCCCAACATCAAGCCCACGCCCAGCCAATCCACCCGGCCACGCACCCCGCCCGTGATCAGCAGCATTCCGAACAGCGCCAGCAGGACGCGCAGGGCGGTACGCCAGGAAAGCGTCTGTCCACCCAGCCGTACCAGAAGAACCACAAATACCAGGTACATTCCATTCAGAAGCTGTGACAGCGACGCGTCGAGGCGGTACAGGCCGTTGTAGTACATCAGTGAACTGATCCCGTTCACCATCCCGACTACGGCACAGCCCAAGAGACCCGCGGGGTAAATGTAAATATACCGCCGCCAGCGGATGAGGTAGATCAGCCACAACAGCCCGGCGGCCAATCCTGTCCGAAGCGCGGCGATCGTAAAAGGATCGGAGCCGCCGCGCAGGGCCAGTTTGCCCAAAACGGGAGCTGCTCCCAGAAACAAGGGGGACAGCAGCGCCACGGTCGAAGTCGTTCGCCCGGAATTAGACTCGGGTTCCATCGCTTATAAGAAGGCCCGGCGCATCTGGTCGGGGGCATGGGTATCCAGCGGGAATTCCACGAAGAAGGTGCTCCCCGGCAGCGTCTTTTCGTCGTACCCGGGGCTTTCCACCCAGATTTTACCCCCGTGCGCCTCGATGATGCCCCGGCTGATCGCCAGCCCCAATCCCAGCCCGCCCCCGCGGAAGGCCGTTTTGCTGGTCGAGTGAAGCTGGGTATCCCCGGCAGTATAAAACCGGTCAAAAATGTACTGCTGGTCCTTGGGATCAATCCCGATGCCTGAATCTTTGATGCTGGTTCGGATGTGGTTGTCGTCGGTGAGCCGCGCATCGACGGTGATCGTTCCGCCGTCCGGCGTATATTTGATGGCATTGCCGATCAGGTTGTTGAATGCCAGCTCCAACAGGGCGGCATCCGCATAAAACGGCGGCGGCCAGGCCTGGGGCAGGTAGGTAATGGTCAGCCCACGCTGCATCAATACCTGTTTGTAGCCGCTGGTCACGTGCTCGAAGATTTCGAAGAGGTTGGTCGGTCCTGGTTTCAGATCGATCCGCCCGGTGGCAATCCGCGAGATGGTGATGATCTCGTTCACGACGTTGTACAGCCGCTCAATCGAGTCGGTCAGCCCCAGCAGGCAGGCGCCGACCTCGGCGTCCTGCGCCATGAGCTGCAAGATCGGCAAGGACGATTGCATCAGGCGGCTGTAACCATACACGGTGGTGAGCGGTGTGCGCAGTTCGTGCGCGGTAAGCTGGATGAAATCATCCTTGATCCGGTCCAGGCGCCGCAGGTCCCGGTTGCTCGATTCGAGATCGCGGACGTTGGCCTCGAGGCGCTCTACCAGTTCCTGGTTATAAGCGCGCTGGGCGTTCTGGAGGGCCCTGACGTCGATAGAGTCGCGCCGCCCCTGCAAATACTCTTCGATCTGGCCGATCAGCCCGATGGCGTCGATGGGCTTGGTGATGTAGCCGCTAACCCCGGCCACGAAGGCCTTGTCCCGCTCGAAATCGTGATTTTGCGCCGTCAAGGCGACGATGGGCACTGTGGCCAGGCGCGGATCGGAACGCAGCCGCACCGTGATCTCATGCCCGCTCAGGTCGGGCAGATTGATGTCAGTCAAGATCAAATCCGGACGGTGCTTTTTGGCCATGTCGATCCCGTCCAGAGCGCGCGTCGCAATCAGAATTTTGTAGCCTGCGTACGTGAGTACGCGCTGGA
>CAYRWY010000002.1:35492-55701 GCA_964427955.1 uncultured Anaerolineaceae bacterium | reverse complement strand
TACATAAATTTGTTTGGCGTCCGGGTTGAGCCAGGCCGTTTTCGGGGTTTTATACAGGCTCTCGTTGAAGGCCCGCGCCATCGGGTAGTACATCAAGATGCCGACCAGCAGCACTGCCGGAAGGACGAACAGCAAAGCCAGCCGGAGGTCGCTGTTGACGTGGAAGCGGCGGCGGCTGGGCTTGTTGAGCGGCGTGATATTATCGGTGCTGACCATAGCGCCCTGTCTGTGTGAGAACCAAGGCTGCCTGCCCGGCGCAGGGCTGAGCAGGCAGCAGTACGTGAAGGACCGGATTACTCGGCAGCCAGTTCGTTGATCTGCTCGCAAGCCGTCTGGACGGCGTCTTCAACGGCGGTGCCGGTGAAGATGGCCTGCGCCAGTTCCTGCTGGATGGTCGAAACTTGCAGGTATTCCGGCGACAGCGGGCGCGGGCGGGCATTGTTCAGGTGTTCCAGGATACGATCCGGGCCGAGGCGGTTCGCGTTCAAGAAGGCAGTCGCCGCTTCGATGTTGGCGGGGATCAGGTCCACGACCTTGCCGTTGACTTCGGGGCTGGTCAAGAACTGGACGAATTCCCAGGCTTCGTCTTGGTGCTTGGACTGGTCGTAGACCACCAGGTTCCAACCACCATAGGTGCCCACCGCGGTCTTGCCTTCGGGGGCCGTGCCGTTGACGAAGTCCCAATCCAGGCTGCTTTGTTGCAGGGTCGGCTGTTCCAGCGCGGGCCACCACTCGGTCGCCAGCGAGCCATTCAGGAACAGTTCGCGCATGTCGCCGGTGGAGGCATTCGCCACGCCTTCGGGCGCGTAGGGCAGCAGGCTGACCATGTACTTCAGCGCGTCCACCGCTTCGGGCTGATCCAGGGCGCAGGTGCCGTCTTCGTTCAGCACGGAACCGCCGTTCGAATAGATGAACGAGTCCATGATCACGACGGTGTCTTCGCCCAGGTGGCCCACCAACCCAACCGCATACTGACCCTTGTCACGATTGGTCAGTTTCGGGGCGGCGTCCAACAGCCCTTCCCAGGTGGTCAGCGCCTGCGGATCGACACCCGCGGCTTCGAGCAGTGCTTTGTTGTAGAACGTGAACTGCCATACATCGACGTTGAACGGAACGCCCCACACCTTGCCCTCGAACGCGGCGGAATTCCACGCGCCGGGGAAGTAAGCGTCTTGCTTCACGACATCCGACTGGGCGATGTAGTCATCCAGCGGGATGATCGCGCCGCCGGTGGCAAACCCGTAGTTCCAGATCTGATCGACGGTCGAAACATCCGGGGGCGTGCCGCCGCGCACGGCAATCGTCAGGCGGTCTTGATATTCCGCGTAGGGGATGGTGGTGACGTTGATTTTGATGTTCGGGTGCGACGCTTCGAATTCGTCGACGGCGGCCTGCTGGTACTGGCTGAGACCGGACTCGGTCTGCTGGTTGTCCCAGAATTCGAGGGTCACGACTTCTTGAGCGACGGCCTTGGTGTGCGAGATCACCGGGACAGCCAACGCCGCGATCAGGAGCAAAACGAGCAACCTTTGGATCTTCATAGTTTATTTTCCTCACTTGTCACAACAATATTGCGGGCGAACGAGAGTGTGCAATGCGGGCGAGCGTGTGGGATCAGTGCGCCTCCTTTCCTGGCATCAGCGTTGTGGGTAAGCCCCGTTCAGAAGTTGGCCGGCCACCATCACTTTGATGCCGCGCTGGTTGAATTCCAGGCGGAGGGCAGCCAGCGCGCCCGTATCCGTAATCAACGTGTCGACTTTATCCAGATCGGTGACGCGGTTGTTGGCATCAACCCCCAACACCGAGTGATCGGCGAGCACGACCACTTCGCGCGCGGCATTGATCATCGCCCGGCGGATCTCCGCTTCGGGGAGATTCCTGGACGATACGCCAAAGGTGGACGATACGCCGCCGGCTACGATGAACGCTTTGTCGGCCCGGATTTCGCGCAGGAAAAGCTGTCCGCCGCGCCCGACCAACGATCCAGAATCGCGGTGAAATTCCCCGCCGGTCAGGATGACCCGGATGTCCGGCTCATCTTCCAGGACGTGAAAGACCGCCAGCGAATTGGTGATGACGGTCAGGTCGCGATAGCCCTTCAAGAACTGCGCCATATACGTCGTCGGCGTGCCCGAGTCCAGGATGATGGTATTGCCGTCGGTCACGTAGGTGGCTGCCAGCTTGCCGATCAAGCGCCGCAGGTCGCGAATTTCAGCCCGGAGATCATCCTGGACGTCTTCGACCGAGAGCCGGACCCCGGCCTGGTCGGCGCGCTCCTGCATGGCTTTGGCCAGGCTTTGATACCATTCGTGGGTGCAGTAGTGGATGACGAAGGAGACCCGCTTGTTGGCCGCCTGCGGCAGCGGGGTGTTCCAGTGCGTATACCGCAGGTGTTCGACCGCCGCCAGGTTGAGCTTCCAGCCGTGCATGTGCGGGGTATAGTAGTCGGTCAGGTTGTCCGGCGTCAGCAGGGCGTGCGGCGTGATGACCTCTGTGCCGACCTCTTCTCCGGCCCACAGCCGGATTACCGCCTCGATACCGAGCCGCCCGACGACCTCCGGGAACAGGGCGATACAGGCTTTGAGCGGGCCGCCGTGATGCAGCGTGTCGAGCAGCGTTTTGCCCTCACACCCGACATTGACCGCCAGCAGGCGTTCCGGGTCCCGTTCGAGATCGAGGTACGCCTGGAGACCGCCCAACACGGAATCGTCGTTGATCCCGAAAATGACGTTGATTTCGGGGTGGGCGCGCAGCGCGTCGCTGGCGACCTGGTAGACGTCGTTGTAGAGTCCGCGGCCTTCAATCGTCACCACGTGCGCTGTGCCGTCCAACACCTGCTGCAATCCTTCGCGGAACCCCCGGCTGCGGTCGCGCGTGTTGGTCAGGACACTCTGGGCGATGTCGAGCACGTAGGCGGCGCCGTCGAAATGCTGTTTGGCGTAATGGCCGGTCCAGCGTCCCAGGGTCAGCGCCGCGTCATAATTGTTGGGTCCCAGGTAGATAGCGCCCGGAAAGGCACTCGATTCCGCCAGCAGGGGGATGTGCATCCGCAGCGCCCGCTCGCGCAGGGTGTGGATCGCGGAATTCTGTACCGGGGCCAGGATCAGGGCTTCGGGAATATCGTCGGCTTCGACCGTCGAGACGTAATCACAGGGGACTTCCCCCAGGGCCTTGTCGAAGCGGACCGCCCCGCCATGCGTGCGCCGGAGCAGGTTTTGCGCCTCAAGCTTGTTGAGATCGCGCCGGATCGTAACTTCCGTAACCTGGCAGGCTTCCGCAAGTTCTCGCACGGTGACGATGCCATGATCGTTCACCAATGCCAGGATGATTTCTTCTCGTTCGGCCAGTAGCATAAGGTTGTTTGGGAAAGTGTGTTTTTTTTCGTTTCTGATCGAAGCGTAAGACAAATGAGATTTTTTGTCAAGTAATACAGCTCTGACGGACGGGGAGATTGCTTGACAGCACTCCAAAACCGTGTGAGAATGACATCAAGCGAACAAAAAAGAACAAAAACAAACAATGACATTTTTTCAGGAGCTTAGAGTATGACTATCTTGCAAAGTATCCGCGACGGTGTTATCGAAGGTCAGGCCAAGCAGGTCGCCCAGTTGGTAGAACAGGCTCTGGCCGAGCACATCACCCCCGATGCGATTCTGAATGAAGCGCTGATCTCGGCCATGAGCGAAGTCGGGGATCGTTTCGAAAAAGGCGAGTATTTCGTCCCCGAAATGCTGATCTCGGCGCGGGCCATGCAGGCGGGCTTGAAACTGCTGCGGCCCCTGCTGGCACAAAGCGGCGCCAAACCCATCGGGCGCGTGGCCATCGGCACGGTCAAGGGCGATCTGCACGACATCGGCAAATCCCTGGTGGCTATGATGCTCGAAGGCGCTGGTTTCGAGATCATCGATCTCGGCGTCGATGTGCCTGCGGAGAAGTTCGTCGAAGCGGTGCGCGGCGGCGCAGGGGTGGTGGCGCTCTCGGCCCTGCTCACCACGACCATGCCCAACATGAAGACGACCATCGAGGCGTTGAACCAATCCGGGCTGCGCGGACAGACCGTGGTGATCGTGGGCGGCGCGCCGGTCACGCAGGCTTATGCCCAGGAAATTGGGGCGGACGGTTATGCTCCGGATGCTTCGTCCGCCGTTCGCAGAACGAAAGAACTGCTCCATCTCTAGAGCAAGGAAAAATAGTATGGCGACGCAGACTTCGAAACAGCGTATGTTGGCGGCGCTGGACCGGCGTATCCCCGACCGGCTGCCGGTGGCGACCCACCATGTCATGCCCTACTTTCTGGACAAATATTTGGACGGAATGCCAATCCAGCAGTTTTTCGACCGGTTTGGCTTTGATCCGATTACCTGGACGGTCCCGCATAAGCCCGGACCGTCCCCGAAAGAATATTTCGACCCGCTGCAAGGCGAGATCGGCTTCCTGGAATCCCGGCGCATCGCGACGGATGACTGGCGGGTCTACGAGGAGCCGCTGCCCGACCCGACCTACAAGACCGTGCGCTATCGATTTGTCACGCCCAAGGGTGAGCTGTCGATGGTCCTCCAGTCGAACGCCTATACCTCCTGGGTGGTCGAGTATCTCATCAAGAACAAAAGCGATATCGATCTGCTGGGCGAGTTCATGACGGCTCCGCGCTGCGATGTGGACGCGGTCAACCGGACGGTCGAGGAATTTGGCGACCGCGGTCTGGTGCGCGGCCACATCTGCTGCTTCGACGTGTTCGGCCAGCCGGGCACCTGGCAGGATGCCGCGTGCATCATGAAAATGGAAGACCTGATTTTCGCCACCTACGACGATCCGGAGTGGGTGCACGAACTGCTGAAAATTTTGCAGCGCCGCAAGAAGATTTACATCGAATCGCTCAAGGGCGCGCACTTCGATCTGCACGAGTTGGGCGGCGGTTCGGCCTCCTCGACCGTGATCTCTCCCAAGCTGTTTGAAAAATTCGTAGCGCCCTATGATACCGAGCTGATCGCTACCGCCCATGCGGCGGGCCAGCGCATCGTCTACCACACCTGCGGCGGCATGATGCCGATCCTCGAACTGGTCGCCGCGATGGGCCCGGACGCGATGGAGACCTTCACCCCGCCCGGCATGGGGGCCGACGTGGACCTGGCCGAAGCGAAACGGCGCATCGGCGACAAAGTCTGTATGATCGGCGGGTTCGATCAATTCCATTACTTTGTAGGCTGCACCCCGGAAGAAACTCGCGCGGAAGTGCGCCGCTGCTTTGATGCGGCGGGCGGCAATGGGGGGTATATTCTCTGTCCATCAGATCATTTCTTCGACGCCGACATCCCATTGATTGAAGCGTTTGTGGACGAGGCCCACCACTGTACTTACTGATTGCGAGGATTGAACGCTTATGTCTCAAAAAGTCGTGACGTTTGGCGAAATCATGCTCCGGCTCGCGCCGCCTGGATTTCAGCGGTTCATCCAGGCCCGCTCGTTCGACATCATGTTTGGCGGGGGAGAGGCGAACGTCGCCGTCTCGCTCGCCAATTACGGGACTCCGGTGGAATTTGTGACCCGGCTGCCGCAGAACGATCTGGGCGACGCGGCCCTGATGTATCTGCGCCAGTTCGGTGTCCAGGTCGCCCACGTGGTGCGCGGCGGCGAGCGGCTGGGCATCTATTTTCTGGAGCATGGTGCGAACCAGCGCGGCAGCAAGGTCATCTACGACCGGGATCATTCGGCGTTGGCCACCATCGAGCCGGGCATGGTCGATTGGGCGGCTGTGTTCGAGGGGGCCACGTGGTTCCACTGGACCGGGATCACCCCGGCGATTTCTGCCGGAGCCGCTGCCGCGTGTGAAGAAGCCATCGTCATGGCCAAGAAGATGGGCTTGACCGTTTCGTGCGACCTCAATTACCGCAAAAAGCTGTGGAACTGGGGGAAGTCCGCCCGCGAGGTGATGACCTCCCTGGTCGCGCGCTGCGATGTCGCCATCGGGAACGAAGAGGACGCCGATAAGGTCTTCGGCATTCACGCGCCGGAGACGGACGTCACGGCGGGCAAGGTCGAGTCCGATCACTACCGGTACGTGTGCGAGCAGCTTCACCAGCAGTTCCCGGCTTTGAAGACGGTCGCGATCACGCTGCGCGGCTCGCTTTCGGCCAGCCATAACGAATGGTCGGGTGTGCTGTGGCATGAGGGCGCGTTCTACGCCGCGGCCCACTACGACATCCTCCCCATCGTAGATCGCGTGGGGGCCGGGGATTCGTTCATGGGTGGCCTGATTCACGGGTTGCTCCGTTATGGGGACGATAAGCAGAAGGCGCTCGATTTTGCCGTCGCGGCGTCGTGTCTCAAGCATTCCGTGTTGGGCGACGTGAACCTGGTCACCGCCGACGAAGTGATCAAGCTCATGAGCGGCGACGCTTCGGGGCGGGTCTCCCGCTAGACCGTCTCCGACCGGGGGGCAGCGATGGAGGAGGAGCGTCCGCGCGAGTTTTCCGAATCCGGTCGAGGCACGTACCTCTTGATCCTGCATCTGGACGCACCGGGCCATCTGGACATTGGGCGGCTTGGTGCGTTCGATTTTCCGGCGGGGTGGTATGCGTACGTGGGCAGCGCCTTTCAGGCGGGCGGTCTGCGCGGGCGGCTGAAACATCATCTCGCGCCGGTCCGCCGTCCGCACTGGCACATCGACTACCTTCGCCAGATCGCGGTGCTGGAGCAAATCTGGTACCTGGCCAGCCCGACGTCGTTCGAACATCGCTGGGCTGAGTTGCTGATGCGCCAGCCCGGCGTCGATCTCCCGGTACCCCGTTTTGGGGCGTCCGACTGTCACTGTCCGGCCCACCTGGTGCACTTCCGCGCTCGCCCCAGCTTCGACTGGTTCCGCGCGCTGACCCGCGCTCAGGGCGAGGTCAGGTGTTGGCGCACGACCGCCGAGTGACTCTTCAAGATTTTTCCGCCGGATCTTCGGACCGCAGGTAAGCCCCGCACGACCGCCGCACGATCAGCCGCGTGGGGACGATGACCTGCTGCCACGCCCCGGAGGGAACCTGAATCCGCGTCAACAGGGTTTCGACCGCCCGGCGGCCAATCTCGAAGGCCGACTGCTCGACCGTCGTGAGCGGCACGTCGAGATGCATGGTGAAGTCCAGGTTGTCGAATCCGACCAGGGCGAGGTCCTGGGGGATGCGGATGTCCATCTGCCGGGCCACCTGGTAAACGGCCAGGGCGATCTGGTCGTTGGCGGCGAAAAGGGCGGTGAAATTCGACTGGCGGGTCAGGAAATCGCGCAGCGAATCCAGGTCCACGGTGGGGTAGCCCTCGACTTCACACACCAGTGCCGGATCGTAGGGGATGTCCGCTTCGATCAACGCCTGGTGGTAGCCTGCTTTGCGATGTTCCATGCTGATCGCCGGATCGCACCAGGAGACGAAGCCAATCCGGCGGTGTCCCAGCTCGATCAGGTGCTGCATCACCCGGACTGCGCCGCCAAAGTGATCGGACATCACGTAGTCGGAGGCGACCCCGGTCAGGTACCGGTCCACCAGCACAATCGGGTACCCGGCCCGGATGAGCCGCTTCATCGGTTCGACATGCACCGAGTCGACGGGGTAGAGCACCACACCCGCCAGGCCCTGGGCCGCCAGGCTTTCGAGCACTTCGGCCTGGCGCTGTTGGTCGTTTTCGACGTGCTTGAAGGTGACGGATAATTCCTGGTCGGCGGCGGCGCGCTCGACTCCCAGCAGAATGGCCGACACGTACGAGTCGCGCACGTAGGGGACGATGAACCCGATCTGGCTGCCGGGCAATCCCTGCGAGCGAGATCGCTCTCCCTTGTTGGCGACAAAGGTGCCCCGGCCTCGTTCGCGCCGGATATACCCCAATTGTTCCAGCTTGCTGAGCGCCTGCCGCAGGGTTCCGCGTGCCACCCCCAGTTCGGCACATAACTCCGGTTCTGCTGGTAAGTTTGTCCCCGGCGCCCACTCGTCATGGAGAATCCGCTGGATCAGAATCTCGCTGACCTGGGCATAAAGGGGGACACCACTATCTCGCTGCAAAGGGGTGCTCATCATGGTCCTTTCAAGAAGCCGGTACTGAGTTGTCCGTGATTTAAAAAAAGTTGTATATACAAATGTATTGTCTGATCTTTTTACGTGGCTGTCAATTTCTTTGATCGATCCGTAAAAATCCAAGAGTTGTCTTGACAAGAAGCCGCTCTCGGCGCACAATGTGTCTATACATTCTTAATATCAATGCAGTACCGGTAAGCAGTGAACTGTCTGAACCACAAAGGTTTTTGATTATCGCTATTTATGTCAGGACAGGCAAATGTACGCTGATGACCTATTAACCAGCCAATATCGGTTTGAGGACGGGTGGGCGATTCGCGATCTGGCCCCGTATGTGCCTCAAAACGAAGTCAGCCGGGCCACGGTTTTTGCCCTGGCCAATGGCTACATGAGTTCGCGCGGCGCGCCCGAAAGCGCCCCGCCGACCCTTCCCGGCGTGGTGGGACATTACATCAACGGTGTGTACGATACCCCGACCGGCGGCATTCTGGACCGCGAAATGATCAACCTGCCCGCCTGGACCCCTCTCCAGCTTCAGGTGAATGGCCATATTCTTGATCTGACCGGCCCGGCTGTCCAGGGTTACGCGCGCGTGTTGGATCTGCGGCGAGGGCTGTTACAGCAAGCGCTGCGCTGGCAGGTGCCCGGCGGCCCCGCGATCACGGTGCAGAGCGAGCGGCTGGTCAGCATGACCCGCCCGCATCTGGCCGCGATCCAGTGGCGGATCGAGGCGGATGGCGCGTGCGAGATCGGTCTGCTTTCATCCATCGAGGCCGGGATCACGAATCGTTTCGCGGCATCGCATTTCAAGGCTGTGCGTCCGCGGGCCGACGGCGACCGGTGCGCGGTGGAGGTGGATACCATCAATCCCGGCTGCCGGGTAGTGGTGGCCGCGCAGCATACTACGCGCGGCAGCGTGCAGAGCGAAGCCGACGAGCAACGCGCGGTCCAGCATTTCACGCTGCGCCTTTCAGCCCACCAGCCGGTGACTTTCGTCAAGTGGGTGGCGGTCTACGACAGCCGCTTTGCCGCTGGCGATCTGGTGGCCCTGGCGGACCAGGAGTTAGCCGCCGCGCAGGCCGCAGGTTATGACGCGATCCGCGCTGAACACGTCGCGCGTTGGGCTGCGCTGTGGGACGCGTCGGACGTCGTGATCACCGGCGACGAGCAGGCCCAGGGCGCGCTGCGATTCTGTCTGTTCCATCTCCTGGCGAATGTGCCGCATTCGGACCGGGTGAGCGTGTCGGCGCGCGGTCTGCAAGGCCCCGATTACTGGGGATCGATCTTTTGGGACTGCGACATCTACGTTCTGCCGTTCTTCACCTATACCCAACCGGACTACGCCCGCCGCAGCCTGATCTATCGCTATCACACCCTCGACGGCGCGCGCCGCAAAGCGCAAGGATTGGGCTTTCGCGGAGCCTATTACGCCTGGCAGAGCCAGGAGACCGGCGACGAAACCTGTGCGCTGTATGTGTTCGACGATCCCCGCACCGGCCAGAAGATCCGCAGCTACTTCGCGGACGAGCAGATTCACATTTCGGCGGACGTGGTGTATGCACTCTGGCAGTATCTCCAGGCGACCGGCGACTGGGGGTTCATGTCCGGCTACGGCGTGGAGATTGTGTGCGAGGTCGCGCGCTTCTTCGCCTCGCGCGTGGTCACCCGCGGGGATCGCGGCGAGCTGCGCACCGTGCTCGGCCCGGACGAATATCACGAGCGCGTGGACAACAACGCCTACACCAACGCCCTGGCGCGCTTCAGCCTGCACGCCGCCCTGACGGCGCTGGACACGCTGCGCGCGGATCATCCCGCGGCCTATGCGGCGCTCGTCGCCAGGATCGGCTTGAGTGACGACGAAATCGCAGCTTGGCGGTGGACTGCCGGGCACCTGTTCGTGCCTGAGCCTGATCCGTCCAGCGGCCTGATCCCGCAGTTCGACGGTTACTTCGCCCTGGAGGACGCCCTGCCGGACGTCGTTCGCCCCCGGCTGGCCCATCCCGATCTGCATCCCGGCGGGCCGCTCGGTCCCTACCAGACAACCCAGTCGATCAAACAGGCCGACGTGATCATGCTGCTCTACCTGCTGCGCCACCGCTACTCGAAAGCGGTCAAAGAGGCCAACTGGCACTACTACGAGCCGCGCACGGCGCACGATTCCAGCCTCAGCCCGATGGCCTACGCGCTGGTGGCGGCGGATGTCGGCATGACGGATTGGGCTTATCGCTACTTCCTGCATACCGCCATGCTCGATCTGCTGGGCACGGGACCCCATTGGAATCTGGGCGTGCACACGGCGGCGCTGGGGGGAGCCTGGCAGACGGTCGTGAACGGCTTTTGCCAGGTCGAGCTGGCGAGCGATGGGATTCACCTGCACGCCTGGCCCGCGCTGCCCGCACAGTGGCAGCAGGTCCAGTTCGGCTTTCGCTGGCAGGGTCACCCGGTGCGCTTCAGTAGCGACGGCCAGCAGACACGGTTTAGCGTAGACGCCGGGACGATCCCGGTCTTTTATCCTGGCGGGCAGGGCGAAATCCGGCCTGGACAGGCATTGGTGTTGACCCACGAGACAGTTGAGTAAGGATAAATAGACGATGACTCCAACGACGATTATTCCTACCGATGGCATGAGAATCACCCAGGATACCCGGCTGGCACCCGGCGTCTACACCCTGCCGCACGGGCTGACCATCGCCGCCGACCATGTCACGCTGGATGGCAGCGGCGCGCTGCTGGTCAATCCCGATCAGACCGGCGTCGCTATCCGCGTCGAAGGGCGGCGCGGCGTGACCATCCGGGGTGTGGCGACCTCCGGTTACTATCACGGCCTTCGCGCCGATCACTGCCAGGACTTGACGATTGAAAACGTGCGTATTCGCGCGACCGCGGAAATCGCAGGTTTTGACACCTTCCTCTACCTCTGGCAGCCGCTCGAACAAGCCTATGGCGCGGCGGTGCTGCTGCATGACGTGCAGGGTGGCGCGCTGCACGGCTGCGATGTGCAGCACCAGATGAACGGCCTCCTGCTCTATGGTTCCAATGGCCTGACCATCGAGCAGAACAACGCCTCGTTCAACAGCGGCTGGGGGCTGTACCTCTCGTCGTCGAACGATCTCCGTGTGCAGGATAACCACTTCGACTTCTGCAACCGCCTGTATCGCCGCCCCGACAGTGGCCTGATTCGCGTCGAGGCCGATGCTGCCGGGATCGTGCTGGTGTACGGCTCGTCGCGCAGCCAGTTCGTGCGCAACTCCTGTCTGTGCGGCGGTGATGGGATCTTTGTCGCCGGGTACGACCACAAGGGCAACCAGGGACCCTGCAACGACAACCTGTTCGAGGCGAACGACTGCCGTTACAGCTCGAACAACGCTATCGAATCGACCTTCTCGCGGGGGAATATCTTCCGGGGCAACGATTGCAGCCGTTCCAATTACGGCTTCTGGATGGGCTTTTCGTGGGAAAATACGCTCGAAGACAACCTGATCGAGATGAATCACTTCGTCGGGATCGCGGTCGAGCACGGGCACGACTTCGTCATTCGCCACAACCGCATCCGCCAGAACGAAGAAGGCATCCGCCTGTGGACGCGCGGGGGATCGGTGGTGCCTTTTTGGCCTGGCCACGAAGTGTCCTATAATTTCACTATCGAAGACAACGTGATCGAGTCCAATACGGTCGGCTTTGCCGGTTACACCGGCCCAGAGACGACCGATCAGGAGTGTCACGGCTATCACCTGCGCGGCAATACCCTGAGCAACAACCGCATCGGCGCGCGCTTCGCCCGCGTGACAGACTGTTCGGTGGCGGGCAACACCTTCTCCGCCAACGTCGTGAGCGCGATCCAGTTGGACGGCCAGCCCGGTGTCGCCGTCGGCGACAATCAGATCACCGGGTAGACGACGATTAACAGGAGGGTCCCCAGCCGGGGCTGAGAACCACCGGTTCTCCGTGGGGACCCTTAACCCTCAGCAGTTTATCGAAATCCCGAACATGAAAAAGCGCAGCACCTCGAAATAGTCATCCGCGTCGAACTGTACGATGTGCGGCTCGACCAGGCGCGCGCCGGGATAGAAGCTGGCCTGGCGGGCGTGGCTGTGCGCCCGGTAGCGGATCTCGACGGCAAAATGCGGCGGCATGGGGACCTGGCATTCCGTGAGGTCACCTTTCAACGCAGTTTCGACTCCGTGGCGAATGCGCTCGATGGCGACCGCCGGGTGGAGACTGCTGGTCGCTTCCCCGGCCCCTTCCATCACCGCCGTGGTCGTCAACCCGGGGAGAAAGGACTGCGCGTCCTGGCAGATTCCGGCATCACCGGACAGGAAGACGACGGGCACGCGCAGCCAGCCCGCCGTATAGGCGTTGATCAGGAATTCCGAGGCGTAGCGATGGTTGATCTTCAGATAGGTGACGCGCCCGGTGAGCGTATGCGCCAGGGGCGAGGCGTCCGACCCCGCGCGCGAATGGTAGCCGGTCATCAGCACGGCCTGGAATGTCCGGTCCAGCCCGGCCATCATCGAATAGGGGTCCTCGGTCCAGCCCCGGATCAAGCGGACCTCGCGCGGCAGTTTCGCGGCGATCAGGTTGCGCCCGGTGTCGTGCGCATCCTTGACCACGATCTCGGTCGCGCCCGCCTGGAGTGCCGCTTCGCACGCGGCAGCGACTTCTGCGGTCATCTGCTCGCGAAATTCGGCGTAATCGGCGTGCGATTTATCCGTCTCGTGCCAGTGGGCTGCCCCGGTCACGCCTTCAATATCGGCAGAGATAAAAACCTTCATGGACAACTCCTTCGTCTAACCCGCCTGCGCTTCCATTATGCCTCTTCCGGCGCTATTGTTCCACGCCGGGCGTTTGGTAGAATTGCCCACCGTAATTCTTGATCGGCTGGTTATAATCCACCTTCGATGGTCGAGTGCTGGCAGCTAAGGGAGAAGAAACATGAAACAAAAATCCAAATTACTCTTGGTGTTTCTCCTGATCGCGCTTCTGGGCGTGATGGCCGTCCCGGTGCAGGGACAGTCGAATCCCAAGGTCAAGTTGGGTGTCCAGCCCTGGCTGGGCTACGGTCCCTGGTGGATCGCCGCCGAGCAGGGCTTCTTTGCCGATCATGGTCTGGACGTCGAGGTGATCGACTTCACCTGGGATCAGGACATGAACGCGGCTATGGCGAGCGGGCGGCTCGACGTCGAGGCGGTCGCCACGAACACCATGATCGCGATGATCAACCAGGGAGTGGACGCGCAGGCGTTCCTGCTGCTGGATGCCTCCTTCCAGGCGGACGCGATCATCGCGCACAACAATATCAAGAGCATCGAAGATCTGAAGGGCCGCGAAGTCGCCTACGAGCCGGGCAGCACGAGCGATCTCCTGCTCAATTATGCGCTGAGCGAGGCCGGGATGTCGATTGACGATATTAAGCCCGTGCCGATTGCCGCTGCCGACGTTGGGGTGACGCTGATCGCCGGGCAGGTCGATGTCGCCGTGACCTACGAGCCGTATATCTCGGCAGCTTTGAAGGGGCGCGACGATTACGGCGTCCTGTACACGGCAGCGGAGCGTCCGGGCCTGATCAGCGACGTCATGATCGCCCAGCGGGAGTACATCGCAGAACATCCCGAAGTGATCGCCGCGCTGGCCCTGGCCTGGAATGACTCGATCACCTATCTCCGCGAGAACCCCGACGAAGGTGGGCAGATTATCGCGGATGCGGTCGGCAGTCCCATCGAAGAGTTCCAGGTGGCCTTTGAGGGCGTGCAGGTCTTCGACCTGGCAGAGAACGCCGTCCAGTTTTCCGGCGAATTCCAGGATACGTTCACCACCGTCGCGGATATCATGATGACGCTCAACCCCGATGAAATCACCGTCGCCCCCGATCCGGCGGATGTGCTGGCGGTCGATCATCTGGCGGAGTATTTACCCGCGAAATAGACCACCCTGCCGGGGGTGGCGCGCCTGCCATCCCCGGTCAGCTTGATTGGAGAAGGGGACCCCGATGACTCTCGGAAGTGCTCACGGTGTGGCGAGTGCCCTGTCAGTGGTCATCGTCCAGATGCGCCCGATCAGCGCCGCCAACCTGGCGGAGGTTGGGCAAAACGTCGCGACCCTCTGCGCCTGGATCGACCGGGCGAAGGTGGGCTATCCGGGCGCCGATCTGGTCGTTTTCCCCGAAGGATCGCTGCAAGGGTATCACGTCACCGCGTGGCTGAATACCGTGGTCGATCTGGACGGTCCCGAAGTGACCGCCCTGGCGGCGCACTGTCAAAAGCGGCAGGTGTGGGCGCACTTCTCCCTGTTGGAGCGCCATCCCCACGGCGAAAAACCCTTCAATACGTCGATCCTGATCAACGACGCGGGCGAGATCGCCCTGCGCTACGTCAAGGTCAATCCCTGGGTGCCGCTGGAAGAGTGTACGCCCGGCGACCAGTTCTGCGTGGTCGATGGGCCGAAGGGGTCCCGGCTGGGCGTCATCACCTGTTACGATGGCGATCTGCCCGAAAGCGCGCGCGAAGTCGCCATGTTAGGGGCCAACGTCCTGATCCGGGGGGCTGCCTACATGGAACCCTACGGCGATCCCTGGGTGTTCACCAACCAGGCGCGCGCCTGGGAAAACCTGATGTACGTGGTGGGCGTGAATCAAGTCGGCACCGACCCGATGTACACCTACACCGGGCGCAGCATGATCGTCAATTTCGATGGCCGCATCCTCGCCGAGCTGTCGCGCGATGCCGAAGGTATGACCAAGGCCGATCTCTACCCGCACCTGGTGGACGAAGCGCGCCAGCAGTATCGCGAGCAGAATCACCTGTACAACCTGACGCATCGCGGCCATTCCGCCCTGCCGCCCGACGGCCTGACGAATAATCCTTATCGTTTTTATCGCAACTGGAAATGATGATTATGCCACGGAAAAAACGCCTGAAGTTGTTGGCGCTGCGCGAGGACATCCCCCGCCGCGTGTATTGGCTGGCCGGGGGCGGTTTCATCGGCGCGGTGCTGGTCGCCTGGAGCATCGCCACCTATGGCGGCTATATCTCCGAGCTGTTCCTGCCGACGCCGACCGCCATCATCGACGAAGGGCTGCGCCAGTATCACCGGGGCATTCTGGTGAGCGACGCCCGCGCCAGCATCTACCGGATCGTGGTCGGGTGGCTGATCGCGACCGGCGGCGCCGTGCCGGTGGGCGTGTTGATGGGCAATTTCAAGCTGATCGAGGGTCTGCTGGAACCGTTCATCGACCTGGTGCGCTACATGCCGGTCGTGGCCCTGGTCCCGCTCACTATCCTGTGGGCCGGGATTGGCGATCAGCAGAAGTTTCTGATCCTGTTCATCGGCACGTTCTTTCAAGAGGTGCTGATGATCATGGACAACGTCAAGAATGTCCCCCACGATCTGATCCGGGTCGGCTATACCCTGGGCATGAATCGCTTCGAGATCCTGCGCGACATCATTCTGCCCGCCTCGCTGCCCGGCATCTGGGATACTTTCCGCATCACCCTGGGTTGGACCTGGACGTACCTGGTCGTGGCCGAACTGGTCGCTGCCCGGAACGGCCTGGGACGCCGCATCATGGAGGCGCAGCGCTACCTGGCGACCGAGCAGATTATCTTTGGCATCATTTTCATCGGCTTCCTGGGACTGGTGACGGACTATTTCTTCAAGACCACCGGCACCTACCTGTTCAAGTGGACCAAGGAGCGTTGAGCGTGGAGCAGCCCAAGATCGCGATCAAGAATCTGTCGCACTGGTTCGGGACTTCTCGCAACCGCCTCATGGTGCTCAACGACGTCTCGCTCACGCTGGCCGACAATGAATTCGTGTCGGTGGTCGGCACGTCCGGCTGCGGCAAGTCCACCCTGCTCAACGTGGTCGCCGGGCTGATCGATCCCCAGGCGGGGGAAGTGCTGGTGGATGGTCGCCCGGTGTTGGGGCCGGGGCGGGATCGCGGCGTGGTCTTTCAAACCTATACCCTGTTTCCCTGGATGCCCGTCTGGAAAAACGTCGAGTTTGCCCTGAAGAAAAGCACTTTCTCCAAGCAGGAGAAGCGCGATCTGGTCGCTCACTACATCGAGACGGTGGGGCTGAAAGGGTTCGAGCGGGCCTATCCCAACCAGTTGTCGGGCGGGATGCGCCAGCGGGTGGCGATTGCGCGCGCGCTCGTGTACAAGCCCGCCGTGCTCCTGATGGACGAGCCGTTTGGGGCACTGGACGCTCAAACGCGCGGCATGATGCAGGAACTGCTGCTGCGCGTCTGGGAGGAACACCGGATCACGGTGCTGTTCATCACGCACGACGTGGACGAGGCGATCTTCATGTCGGATCGCGTGCTGGTCATGACGGCTCGTCCCGGCGAAATCAAAAAGGAATTCCGGGTGGACCTGGCGCATCCCCGGCGCTACGAGGTGATGCTGTCCCCGGAATTCGTCGCGCTCAAGCAGGCCATCCTCGAAGCGATCCGCGAAGAGACGTTGAAGTCGATGGCACGGTGATCTCCACGACCTGGATAGTGCCGGGATCGGCCAGCGGCAGAAACTCGCCCGCCCAGGCCGCGCCGTTCACCCGGCAGCCTGCCGCGGCACCCCACCGGATCGTGATGTCGTAGGTGGCTCCCCGGAACGGACGCCGGACGCGGAACTGATCCCAGTCCTCCGGCAGCCCGGCGTGTACGCGCAGCCCTTCCAGCCGCGCCTCGATCCCCAACACGCCTTCGACCAGCGCCCGCAGATACCACGCCGCCGCCCCGGTGTACCACGTCCAACCGGCCTGCCCCGGCACCGGGGCCAGCGGGCCGGAGACGTTGCCGGGCATGACGTACGGCTCTCCGGAATACCGGTCCGGATCGAGTTGAGCGCGGGCCGGAGGGCAGAACGTGCGCCACACCTCGTAGGCGGCTTGCGCGCCATTCTGCCGTCGTTCGGCCAGGACCGCCCAGCAGGCCGCATGGCTGTAGACGCCGCCATTTTCCCGCGCGCCCGGCGCGTAGCGTGACAGGTAGCCTACTTCAGGATCGGGGTGGGTATACGCCGGAGCCAGCAGCAGCGGCCCATACGGCGAAAAGAGCTGCTCGCGGGCCGCGGCCATCGCCTGCCGCGCGCGGTCAGGATCAGCCGTGCCGCTCAGGACGGCCCACGTCTGGGCATTGAGGAAGATCTGCCCCTCGGGAGATTGGCGGGAGCCGATCAAGTTGCCGGAGTCGGTCGAAGCGCGCCAGTACCACGCCCCGTCCCACGCATAGCGGTTCACCGCCTCGCGCAGCGCCGCTGCCTCGCGGCGGAAGCGGGCCGCCGTGGCGCTGTCGCACGCTGGCAGATCGGCCCAGGCGATCAGCAGGTAATGCAGGAAATGGGCCATCCAGACGCTTTCGCCGCGTCCTGCTGCGCCCACCGCGTTGAGTCCATCATTCCAATCGCCTTTGAGGATGAAGGGCAAACCGCGCGCGCTGCGCCGTTGAAGCGCCATCTCGAAGGAGCGCAGGCAGTGCTCGTGCAGCGAGGCCGTGCCGCCATCGTAAAAGGGCAGCTCCTCGTCCAGGCAGGCCATGTTCCCTGTTTCGTAAAGGTAATGCAGCACCACGAAGGCCAGCCACAAGAGATCGTCGCTGTACTCGGAGCGCAGCCCCGTTTCGGCCAGCGGATGCCACCAGTGCAGCACGACCCCGTCCTGGTACTGGTGGGCGGCGTGCAGCCGGATCTGTTCCAGCGTGCGCTCCGGGTTCCCGGTCAGCAGGCAGACCAGGCTGTCCTGAAGCTGGTCGCGGAAGCCGTAGGCGCCGCCGGTCTGGTAGTAGGCCGTGCGTGCTCCCAGGCGGCCCGCGATGGCCTGGTATTGCAGCCAACCGTTGGCGAGCCGGTTCAGCGCGGGATCGGGGGTCTCGAAGCTAGGCTGGCGGGTCGCCGTCTGCCAATAGTCGCGCACGCGGTCGAGCGCCTCATGCACTGCCGCGAGGTCCTTGAAGCGATCCACGATGCCCAACGCCTGATCGGTGTGATCGGCGGCGCCCAGCGTGAAAGCGATTTCGCGCGCTTCGCCGGGCGCCAGGGTGATTTCCAGGTGAAGGCTGCCAATCGGATCGCTCCACCGTCCGGCGCGGCGGCTGGACTGCCCGGTGACGACGGCGTGCGGCTGGCGCAGATTGCCATTGCGTCCCACGAAGTCGCGCTTGTCCGCGTCGAATCCGGCGGGCGCTTCCGACGCGCTGAAGAAGGCCACATACGGCCACGACTGGTTCCAATGCGTCGTGCTCTCAACGGGGAGTTCCCACAGCACTTTGCTGGCGAGCAGCGCCCCGTGCGCGGCGTCGAAGTGTGTCTCGATGAACGTGCGGTGAAACTCGCGGTGCCAGTCCGGTGCGGCGCCGAGTAGCCATTCCAGGTAGGTGAAGATTTGCAGCGCGCGCGGTTGATCGCCCCGGTTTTCCAAACGCAGCAGCCAGACTTCGCAGGGGGCATCCAGCGGTACAAAGTACGTGGTGGCACTGGCGAGGGTATCCCGGCGCGCCTCGATCACCGAATAGCCCAGGCCGTGCCGCACGCGGTACTCGTCGAGCGCATCACCGCACGGTTGGGCACTGGGCGACCAGAATTCACCACGGGCGGCATCGCGCAGATACAGGTACTTTCCCCACTCATCACGGATCAAGTCCTGGTCCCACCGGGTGATACGGTTGAGGCTGGCATGGGTCCGCCAACTGTAGCCGCTCCCCGCCTGGGAAAGGATCAGCCCGTAATCGCCGTTGGTCAGCACGTTGACCCAGGGCATGGGCGTATCGGCGCGGGTGATCACGTACTCTTTGCCATCGTCGCTGAAATGACCGTATTGATTGTGCATAGGTTGTTCTTTTCTGCCAGGCCGCCTAGTTTGGTTTCTGCTGAAGGTGCTCCAGATCCAGCCGCGCCCGTTCGATGAGAGAGGTCTCGCCAGGAAAAAGATCGGCGACCGACGTGTAGATGTCTTGAGCATCGGCTGCCTGGCCGTTGGCTTCATACAGCTCACCCAGGCGCAGATAAATCAGTCCCATATAAGGGCTGTTTCGCCCGATATTCTCTTGCACAAACTGCTCAGCATCTTCAATCGTGAGGCGCGAGTAGATTATATCGTCAATGCGAGTCTGGGCGCGTTCGACTTCCGAGGGCTTAGGGAACGCGTAATCATCCGACCAGATATTCTTGACCTGCATATAGCCGCCGTATTCGACGTATTTCTTCGTGGACTGGTCGTATTGTTCATAACCGACCAGGGCGTCCAGAAAGCGGCCCTCGTCATAGCTGGTATTCGCGTTATGGAGGTAGGTCTTCGAGAGGTGGTAGGCATCCCACCAGGCCAGCAGATAGGTCCCGAGGAAAATGACCGCGGCGCTGACGATCAAGATGATCCAGCGTGAGCGGTTGGTCCTGGTTGGCTTAGGAGTCGTTTGCTCGGCCATAGTGTTATTTACTCAGCGACACGTTAGCAAAGGCTTTGACGAACTGTTCCTGGATGAAGAAGTACAGGATCAGGATCGGGATCGTGATCAGCGTCGTCAGCGCCCAGATTTGCTCGGCATTTTCGCCGGGGACGGTGCCCCGAAATTGCAGCAGCCCCAGTTGCAGGGTGTAGTGGTCCGGACGATTCAGGTAGAGCAGCGGTCCCATGAAGTCGTTCCAGCAGCCCATGAACGTCATGATCGCGACGGTGCCCAGCGCGGGACGCAGCAGCGGCAGGATCACGCGCCTGAAAATCGCCGTCTCGCGCGCGCCGTCGATCCGGGCGGCTTCGACCAGTTCGTCCGGTATGCCGTCGATGAACTGGCGGATCAGAAAGATGTTGAAGACCGACACCGCCCCTGGAATGATCAACGCTTCGAAGCGACCGACCCAACCGATGCGGTACATCAACACATACGTTGGAATCAGGAACAGGATGCCCGGAATCATCATGGTCAGCAGCATGAAAGCGAAAATCCGGTTGCGTCCCGGAAATGGAATCTTGGCAAAGGCGTACCCGGCCAGAGATCCCAGGATGATATTTTCGAGCGTCACCGACACGGCGTAGATCATCGTGTTGCGGAACTGGCGCATCACGTTCAGTTTGTCGAAGACGCTTTCGTAGCCGCGCACGGTGGGTTCCGACGGCAGCAGTTGTTTGGGCGAGTGCATGATCTCTTGGCCTGTTTTGAACGAATTCGAGACCATGAA
>CAYRWY010000002.1:0-35392 GCA_964427955.1 uncultured Anaerolineaceae bacterium | reverse complement strand
GTTTGGGCGAGTGCATGATCTCTTGGCCTGTTTTGAACGAATTCGAGACCATGAAGGCGAACGGATAGATCACGATGGCCGCCCCCGCTAACAGGACGAGATACGTGAGCATAAGCCCAGGTGTGATATGTTTGGATGGTCTCATGATCCTACCTTAATCCAAACGCGACGGGATGAATTTGAACTGAAAGAACGTCAGCAGGGCGATCAAGAACGCCAGCAGCAGGCCCACGGTGGAAGCATAGCCGACGTTGGCGCGGTCGAACGCCTCGGCGTAGAGGTAGAGGACCGGTGTTAGCGCCTGGTTTTTGATCCCGCCGTAGACGTTGAAGCCGATGCTCAGGATCTCGCCGAACATTTGCAGGCCGTAGATGAGGTCTACGACCAGAAGAAAGAAGATCTGCGGGCGCAGCATCGGGATGGTAATGCTGCGGAACATCTGCCACCCGTTGGCCCCGTCCACCGCTGCCGCTTCGTAGAGGCGCGGATCGACGCCATAGATTCCGGCCAGGAAAATGATGGTGCTGATGCCAAACCACTTCCAGGCGTTGATGAAGGCGATGACCACCATCGGGAGCGTGGTATACGATTTCCAGAAGACCGGCTTGGACAGCAGGTGGGCATTCTCGATCAGCCACCGCTGGATCACGCCTCCCGGACCCACCATCTGATCGCCAATTGTCATCAACACCACGGTAGACGTGATGACGGGCAGAAAGTAGATGGTGCGGAAGATTCGCGATCCCCACGTGATGCGCGAGAGCATCAGGGCGAAGAACAGTCCCGCCCCATTTTTTAGCAAGATGAAGACCGACTGGTTGATGACGATGTTGTACAGGCTCTTCCAGAACAGGTCGTCGGTGATCCCGCGAATCCAGTTGCCCAGACCCACGAAAACGCGACTCTCCGGGTTGACGAAAGAATAGTTGAAGAACGTCAGGTAAAACGACAGGATCAGCGGATACAATCCAAAAATCAGGTAGAGGACGACCCAGGGGGAGACAAAAACATACCCCCATCCGTTGTGACGGATGCGCAGCCACAGGCGTCCGCGGCCCGGTGATTCGTTCATGACGGCTACAGAGTCCATAATAATCCACTCAACTCCGAACTCGCCCACTTAGACGGCATGAGCATCGGGCGGTGCGACTCGCACCGCCCGATGAAGACGGGATCGTGTTACTTTGTCTGAATGGCCTCGCGGGCTTTTTGAGCCGCCGTGGCGACCGCATCCTCCAGCGGGACAGAACCTTCGACCACGACCTGGAAGTAGACACCTTGCAGCGCCGCGGCGACGCGTTCCGCCGTCGCGTACTGTTCGGGCACATAACCGTGTTCGAGCAGTTGGACGAACGGCAGCCGGGTCGGGTCCTGGAAGTACGGATCGGCCTTCAGGGCCGTGATCACCGGCAGATAGCCCAGTTCGGTGATGAACTGGTAGTTGTTCTCGTCCTGCATCAGGAATTTGGCGAAGTCCCAGGCGCGCGCTTCACGCTCCGGGTTGGTCTTGAGCACCATCATGGCCCGTCCGCCAAAGGTGGTGAAGCTGGTGTCGCCCGCGTCGGGCACCGGCACCGGCGCCACGCCGACATCCTGCCCGATCACCATCGGCTCTCCGGCTGCCGACTCCAAGTTGGGCTGCCAGGAATAGCCGTACTGGAGCCACATGCCGATGGCACGGCCAAAGAAGTTCTTCTCCATCGTGGGCGGGGCAAACTGCTGGGCGGCCTTGAGGAACTCGAAGAACTGGCCCAGTTGGCACTCTTCCCGGTCGAACACGATGTCCGTAGCCAGGTTGTTCAGCAGTTGGCATTTCCCCTGGTTGGCGTTGAGATACATGGGTTGCAGCATATTCCAATACCAGCCGCCCCATTGCAGCGCCTCGTTCCACAAGACTGTGCCGTAGACCTCGTCCCCATTGGAGCGCGTCGGCAGGGCATCGATTGCGGCGGCGGCGGCCAGGAATTCGTCCCAGGTGGCCGGCGGGGTATTCGGGTCAAGTCCTGCTTCTTCGAACAGGGCTTTGTTGTAGATCATCAGCGTGACGTCGGCGCCCACCGGGAGATAGTAGTAATGGCCGTACAACTTCTGGAGCGACAGCGGTTCCAGGCGGCCAAACAGGTCTTCCGAGCCGGGCAGATCGTCGAGCGCGACCGCCGAATCTTGTTCGGCCAGGGTGCCCAACATCGGACCAAACGAGGTGATGATCAGGTCCGGTTGGTTTCCGGCGGCGATCAGGGCCTGGAATGCCCCGCCTTCGGGTTCCAGTTCGAGCGTCACTTCGACGTCCGGGTTGGCTTCCTGATATCTTTGGACGATTTTGGCCATCGTGTCCTGCATCGCGCCCGCGACAATCGAGACGCGGATGGATTTGGACATGGGCGTATCTTGAGCCTGGGAGATGGCCGGGATGCTGAGGGTAGTGATCAGCAGCGCCATCAAGACGACACGGACTAAACGACTTCGCAAAATCAACATTTTTCAGTCTCCTTTTCACGCTCTCTGTCTTTGGGTTTGACCTGCGGATTTCTTATAGACGACGACATTCCTTTCTTCGACAGCTTGTAAAAGCGCTTTTACAACATGTGTAAGAAAACGGCCTCATGATGAAGGCCGCTGATACTAAGACAGGCAGCCGCAGGAACGCCGGATCACCAGCGTCGTGGGCAGCACCAGGACCCGCGGGGTGGTCAGCGTGTGGCCGACATCGCCCTCGGCGGTTTTGATCATTTCGAGCGCCATTTGGGCAGCGTGCCAGCCCAGTTCGTACACGGGTTGGTGCACGGTCGTGAGCGACGGCGAGACGTAGCTGGCCATCGGGATGTCGTCGAACCCGACCACGGCGATATCGTCCGGAACCCGCAGCCCGCGCTCCTGGGCGGCTTTGATGGCGTCGATGGCCATCTGGTCATTCGCCGCAAAGACCGCCTCGGGCGGTTCGGGCAGATCCAAGAGCTGCTGCATGGCGTGGTAGCCGCTGTCGCGCAGGTAATCCCCTTGAACGATGTACGGGGCAGGGATGTCGAGTCCCTGTTCGGCCAGCGCATCGCGCATTCCGCGCAGACGCTCCCGGCTGTCCTGGGTGTAATTCGTCCCGGTGATATAGCCCAACCGGCGGTAGCCGTGTTCCAGGAGATGTTCGGTCAGCGCGTGGCTGCCGCCGTAATTGTCGGCCAGGAACGTCGGTATGTTCGTGCTGAGGTCCAACTGGACCAGGACAATCGGCATCCCCTGTTTGGTGATCTGGACGATGTCGTGTTTGTTGACATCAATCGAGGCCAGCACCATCGCATCGACGCGCCCGCGCTGGAAGAGGCGCAGATAACGGTGCTCGGAGGGATCGCGGGGCTGGCTGGCGATCAGCAAGCTGTAGCCGGAGGAGTTGGCCGACTCTTCGACGCCCCGCACGATCTGGTAGAAGAATGGATCGTTGACCTGGGGGATGACCAGCCCCAGCGTATCGGTCTGTTGCGCCGCTAAGCCCCGCGCGAACGCGTTAGCATGATAGTCCAGCTCGCGAATCGCCTGGAGGACCCGTTCGCGGGTTTCGGGATGAACGCGATCCCGGTTGTTGATCACGCGCGACACGGTCCCAATCGAGACCCCGGCACGCTTAGCGACGTCAAAAATGGTGGCCATAATCCTCGCATGAAGTAAAAGCGTTTTGATCATTATAGTGGGACAATGCGGATAATGCAAGCATCTCATTTTCGCCTTGAAATGCAGTTCGCGAAATTATCTTATGCTCAATGACCGGCTTACAGTGCGGAGTTGACTCCGGTTTTGATCTGGATTATAGTGTAAGTTGTAAAAGCGCTTTGACACAAAAGTTGTACCTGAAGCCTGCACTCAAAAAAGATCGGCTGCGGGTGGTCACCGCCGGTGGTGGCTGGCTGCGGCATTATCCCTACAGGAGTTGACCCATGCGCAAGCGACTGCTACTTATTTCATTTTCCGGACTTTTGATCCTGGTCCTGGCTATCGGGCTGCGGCCCTCCACGACCAGTGCGCGGCAGGGTGAGACACCCTGGGCCCCCTGGGAGAACAAAGACCTCAGCACGTTGGGCGATGACAACAGCGGCTCGAAAGTCGCGATGAGCGAAGACGTATTGACACCCGGTGGGCAGCCGTCGCTGCAAGTCATGCCGAGCGGCACGTCGGGCGAGACGAAAGTGGCCGTGCCGGTGAGCGGTGCCGATCTGCAAGACTGGACGACCTACGGCCAGTTGGAACTGGAAGTCTACCTGCCCCCGGAGAACGCGCTCAACGCGAACAAGTTCTTCCTGGGCGAAGGCGACGTGACCGGCGAATGGGCCTGGGTCGGCGGCATCTTCAGCGAGACGGCGGTCCAGACCGGCTGGAACCGGCTGGTCTACGTGCTCGATCCGGCCATGCGCCAGCCCAAAGCCGACGGCCAGTACATGCTCTACCTCTCCTTCTTCAGCGAGGACGAGAACAAGAATAAAGTCAACCTGACCGAAGCGTTCTACCTGGGCGGCGCCTACCTGTCCGGCGCGGGCGAAGCCGCGGCGGCGGGTGGCGAGACAGCGGCTGCCGAACCGGTGGCCGAGACCGTGCTCTGGAAAGTCTGGGAAGGCAAGAATCCGGGCATGTTCGGTGATGACAACACCGGGACGAACTTCGCCCAAAGCGCGGACATCCTCACCCCCTCCGGCGCGAACTCGCTGGAAATCATCCCCGGCGGCACGATTGACGAGACCAAGTTCGCCTTCCCGGTCAGCGGTGCGAACCTTCAGGACTGGGCCACGCACAGCCAGTTCGAGCTGGAAATCTACCTGCCCCCGGAAAACAGCGTCAATCCTAACAGCTTCTTCCTGGGCATGGCCGACATCACCGGCGAATGGGCCTGGGTCGGCGGTGTCTGGGGCATCTTGCAGGGCGACTCAGGCTGGACGCGGATTGTCTTCCCGCTCGATCCGATGATGCAGCAGCCCAACCCGAACGGCGCCTATATGGTGTACCTGGCCAGCATCAACCTGGACGAGAACAAGAACAAGACCGTGCTCACCGAGCCGTTCTATCTCGGCAGCGGCTATCTGACCAACGCGCCCGAAGCCACGCCGGTGCCCACCGCGGTGGTCTGGCCGGTCTGGGAAAGTAAGGATCTCGCCGTCCTGGGCGATGACAACTCCGGATCGACGTTCGCGCTCAGCAATGAGGTCCTGACAGCGGATGGCAAGCCCAGCCTGCAAATCATGCCCGGCGGCACGTCGGCAGAGACCAAGCTCGCTTTCCCGATCAGCGCGGCGGAATTACAGGATTGGTCGGGTTTCACCAAAGTGGAACTGGACGTTTATCTGCCTGCCGAAAATGCCATGAATCCCAACAAGTTCTTCATGGGCATGGGCGACGTGACGGGCGAATGGAGCTGGGTGGGGGGCATTTTCGGCGGCACGACGACCACCACGCTTGAGGCGGGCTGGAACCGGGTAGTCTACACCCCGCTCGATCCGATGCGCCAGCCGAAAGCCGATGGCAAATATATGCTGTACCTGTCGTTCTTCTACGAAGATGCCACCGGCAAACCGCCCCTGACCGAGCCGTTCTACCTCGGCAGCATGTACCTGTCTGAACCGGTGGTAGTCACGGCGCCGGGCGAGTATTCGCAAGACGCGGTCTACCAATCCGAGGTCGATCTGCTGCTCTCGTTCGACGACGTCGCGCTGCTGGATGCCGTCGCGCACGAGACGTTCGATTTCTTCTGGTACGAAGCGAATCCGGCCAACGGCCTGATCAAAGACCGCAGCACGGCGGATTCCCCGGCCAGCATTGCCTCGGTCGGATTTGGCCTGGCGGCGCTCCCCATCGGCGTGGATCGCGGCTGGATCACCTACGATCAGGGCTACGAGCGCGCGCTGACTACGCTCCAGACCTTTGCCAACGGCGGCGTGCAGGGCGAACATGGTTTCTTCTACCACTTCGTCGATATGCAGACGGGCGAGCGGGTGTGGAGCAGCGAAGTGTCGTCGATTGACTCGACTCTATTCATCGCGGGGGCGCTCACGGCGGCGCAGTACTTCCAGGAGACCGAGGTTGCGGCGCTGGCTGAGCAGCTCTACGAGCAGATGGACTGGCAGTGGATGCTCTCGAATGGCGACATGGTCTCGATGGGCTGGAAACCGGACATCGGTTTCCTGTCGGCTTTCTGGGATCACTTTGACGAAAGCCTCCTGATCTACCCGCTGGCCATCGGATCGCCCACTCATCTCATTTCCGCCTCGTCGTGGGCGGAGTGGAAACGCCCGGTCGATCCGCAAGGGGAATTTATCTACCTCACCGGGGACCCGCTGTTCGTCTACCAGTATCCGCTGGCGTACCTGAACCTGCGCAACCACGAGGATGCCTACGCCAATTACTTCAATAACACGGTGCGCGCCTGCGAGCGGCACGAGAAGTTTGCCGCCGATCACGCCGCTACCTTCAAGACCTACCAGAACGGCGTCTGGGGCATCAGCGCCTCGGACGGTCCGCGTGGCTACCAGGCGTATGGCACCGGCAACCAGGACGGCACGATTGCGCCCTATGCGTCGATAGCCTGCCTGCCCTTCACCCCGGACGCCGCGTTCTCGTCCATGCGGGCCATGTTGCAGCAGTACGGGACGAAAGTATGGCGTGAGTACGGGTTTGTCAGCGCGATCAATGCCGACGTAGACTGGTATTCCGTCGATCACATTGGCATCGATGAAGGCGACATCCTGCTCATGATCACCAACGCCCAGGATGGATTCGTGTGGAACCTGTTCATGCAGAATGAGAACATTCAGAAGGCGCTGGTGGACATGGGCTTTGTCGAGCAGGAAAGCGACTATGCCGTGACGCCCGCCTACCTGGAAAAGGTCAAGGCCGGGTAACCGTTCCTTCCCCCCTGTAAAAGACCTCCGAGTGGACATCGCCCGGGGGTCTTTTATCACTGGCTCACTCCGACTTCAGCGCGAGGACTGTGGTCATGCGCGCCGCCCGCAGCGCCGGATACAGCCCGGCAACCACGCCAATACACGACGCCAGGACCAGGGCAAACCCGGCCAACTGCGCCGGGATGACGATCAGCGTCCCGCTCAGTTCCGAGACTGCAATGTTGGTATTCATGAAGCTGATGGTGTCCGTCGAGTTTCCCATGTTGGACAACGCCGCGTTGACCCCATATTGCAGCGAGTAACAGACCAGCAGGCCCGCCGTCCCGCCGACCAATCCAACCAGGCCCGCCTCGATCAGGAACACGGTCAGGATCGCCCGGTCGGTCGCTCCCACGGCCTTCATCAGGCCGATTTCGCGGGTGCGTTCGAGGATGGCCATCATCATGGTGTTGGCGACGCCGAACGCCGCCACGAGCAGCGCAATGCCGCCGACCCCGCCCAGCATCATCCGCATGGTGCCAAAGAAGTTGTTGATCCGCGAGAGATACGACCCCATGCCGCTCGCGTTGTAACCCAGGTCGGTCAGCTTGTCGAGCACCGGTCCGGCGGTTTCCCGGCTGGACGCCTGGACGATCAGTTGATCGAAGACGAGACTGTCCAGGTCGATTTCCGTGCCCGAAATCCGCTCGTTCAGATCGATCACGGTGGACATGGGTAGGAAGATGGCGAAATCTTGCGATGAGCCGGATTCTAGGACGGCATTCACCTTCAAGGATACCGTGCGATAGCTGCTGCTGCCCTGGCTGTAAACCCGCATTTCGACGTCGGAGGACATCAAATCGATGTTCGTGGCCGTGAAGGTGTCCGCGTCTACGTCGTAGAAGTTTTCTGAAACCGACGCCCCCACGATGGCCCCGTAAGGATCGGTCGAACTCAGGGCCAGGGTGCCCTGGGCCGCCTCGACGCCAAGATAAGCCGCCGTCGCCGGGTAAATGCCGTAGACCTGGGCTGATCCTCGCAGGCCGTTCGCGCGCAGGTCGATTGACCCGTCGAGCGACAGCACCGGGACGACCGCGCCCACCCCGGACAGATCGGCGATCTCGGTGACGGCGTCCATGTCCAGCGTTGGGCTGCTGTCATCCCGGCGGAAGCTGCTGCGGACGGTGATCTGCGTGAGCGAGGCGCTGTCGCCGATCCCGGCTTCAGCGGCCTGTTGCAGCCCGGTCGTGAGCGCGATGAGCAGGACAATCGCGGTGGTCCCGATCATGACGCCGCCGGAGGTCATCAGCAGCCGGACCCGCACCCGCAGCAAGTTGCGAATACTCAGGTTGACCAGTTCGTAAAACATCCGGTTACCCGCCGAAGCCGAAGAAGCCGAGCAGCAGCCGTCCTACGAAATCCTCGTCGTCCGAGTCTTCGGTCGGCTGGGCTGATGGGGCGGGCATGTCGGGCCGGGTCGGTTCGCCCACTTCGCCCGAAAACGACGTCGTGTAGGTCTGCGTTTGGTTCAAGTCGTCCAGGTAGTCCACCTCCACCGTGAGGGTATAAGTGCCCTGCGCGTCCGGCATAATCGAGGCGCTTTCGGTCGTGTCGTCGTCGGATTGGATCGGATCGAGCAGCGTTTCCGCGCCGTCGGTCACCTTGAGGTTTTCCCCGCTCACCCGCATCTGCGTCAGCGCCACTTCGGACGATCCCAGGTTGGCGATCTTGAGGGACAGCGTGTACGTCTGGTTGAGCGTCAGAGGATCGGCCAGTGCTTCTTCCAGGGTGACTCGCAGGCGCGGCGGCACGACGACGATGAGGCTGGCCGTCATGGATTGTTCGCTGGTCGTGCCATCGGCGGATTGGTACTGCACCGTGATCGGCAGCTTGTACACGCCGCTCGACAGGTCGCTGCTGACGATGAACGCCTGGGTGATGCTGGTCGCCGCGCCTGCCGCCAGGTCGCCCACGAAGACAGTGTCGCCGCTGCCCAGCGGTGAAAACGAGGTAGATGTCGAGGTCGTCGTGTCGCCCGAGGCCGATTGCGTCTGGCTGAAGGTGACGAGCAGATTCGAGACCGCGACGCTCCCGGCATTTTGCAGATTCATGGTATAGGTGAACTGCTGCCCCGGCTGTAAGGCGTCGTCCTGCCCGGTGCTGTAGGACTGGAGCAGCAGAATGGGCGAGCCTTCGATTACCTGCTCGACCGTGAGCGAAATACTGGCGCTGGTCTGCCTGGTTTCAGTGCCCTGGAGGTAGCTCAGCGTGAAAGACTGCGCCTGAACCCCCGCGGATGCCTCGTTGGCCACGACCAGCGGCATGGTGACCGTTGCGCTTGATCCGGGCAGGATGTCCCCGACCGAAAAGCTGCTGCCCTGGCTGCCCGCGATCAGAATGCTTCCGGCGGTATCCAGTTGGACGAGCACTTGCGCCGCGGTCTCGGTGCCGCTGTTGGCGAAGGTTGCGGCGACGTTCACCGTATCGCCCGGCAATGCCGATCCGGGGACCACGCTGTAGCTTTGCAGCAGCACCTGCGACTCCTCGACGACCTGCTCGATCTGGAGCGAAATGCTGGTACTGGTCTGGCGTGTCTCGCTGTCCTGAAGATAGCTGATGCTGAACGACTGCGCCTGGACGCCGGAGGCGGCGCTGGCCGACACGACCAGGGGCATGGTGATCCGGGCACTGGCGCCGGGGAGCAGATCGCCCACCGGGAAGCTGCTGCCCTGGCTGCCCGCGATCAGAACGCCCCCGGCGGTATCCAGGTCTACCAGCACTTGAGAAGCCGTCTCGGTGCCTTCGTTGACGAACGTCGCCTCTACCGTCACGGCTTCGCCCGGCGCTGCCGACTCAGGGGTAACGCTGTAGGCCCCCAGGACCACCTGGGCTTCGCCCGTTTCTTCCGCCAGGATCGTGACGCTCAGCGTCGCCTCATCCGAGTAGGTCTGGCCGCTGACATCCCGCGAACTCATCACGATCGGGATCGTCACCGTGCCTTCTGCCGCGTCCGACGCCGCCGTCACCGCAAAATAGGTGATCGTCGATGCGGACGGAGCCAGATCGGGCAGCATTGCGCTAGCCTGGCCGTTGGCCGGAGCGAAGCTGCTCTGTCCCAGCGTGATCACGCCGCCTAGCGCGGTCCGGCTGCCCACGTTGACGATTTCCAGCATCAGTTGGGTGGTGTTGCCGGGATAGATGCTTGCCGGAGAGGCGCTGAAGGTGCGCACGATCAGGCTGGGTTCGCCCGGTGTGAGCGTGGCGGTCGGCGTGGCCGTGACCTCGCCCGCGACGACTTTCAACGTGCTCGGCGCGACGGTGGTGCCGTGCATCGGATCGCTCACTTCGACCGTGTATTGGCCGACCGGCAGGTTGGACGGCAGCGCCGCAGTGAGCGCACTGCTGTTGATGAACGTCGTCGCCAGGAAACCGTAGCTCAGGAGACGCACGCTGGTGGACTGCGTGAAATTCGCGCCCACGATGGACAGGGTGCTGCTCTGCCCGGCGGTGACCGTGGACGGCTCATTGTGCGTGACCGATATCTGCGGCACCGATGTGGGCACCACCGTCGGCGTCACAGACGGTGTACTGGTCGGTGTCGCCGTCGGCAGTTCCGTCGGCGTGCTGGTGGGCGTCGGTGTTTCGGTCGGCGTACTGGTGGGCGTACTGGTCGGCGTCTCGCCTGAAGAGTCGTCCTGCGCCCAGAGGTTGCCGGCCACCAGGGCGCTCAACACCAGGACGGTGATAATGACGATGAAGCGTACGTAAGCTGTTTTAGGCCGCATGGCTGTGTACCACCTTTTTCTCGGATGTCATGTAATCATCGACAATCAGACCATCTTTAATGAACACAACCCGGTCGGCATATTCGGCGGTGGTAGGATCGTGGGTGACCAGAATCACGGTTTTCTTTTGTCTATCACACAGCGCGCGCAGCAGCTTCATCACGGTGTGGCCGGTCTTGCTGTCGAGCGCCCCGGTGGGTTCGTCGCACATCAAAATGGGCGGCTGGTTGAACAGCGCGCGGGCGATGGCCACCCGCTGCTGCTGGCCGCCCGACAGTTGGGAAGGGCGGTGATCGGCACGATCTTCGAGGCCCAGCACACCCAGCAGGTGTTGGGCACGCGCATCGCGCACCGGGCGCGACATTCCCAGGAAAATCCCAGGCAGGCCGACGTTTTCCAGCGCAGTCAGGGTGGGGACGAGGTGAAACGCCTGGAACACGAAGCCCACCGTCCGGCTGCGAAAGGCCGCCAGCGCATCGCTGTTCAACGTGCTCACTTCGTCGCCCGCGACGTAAATATCCCCCTGGGTGGGATAGTCCAGCCCGCCGAGCAGATACAACAGCGTGCTTTTGCCGGACCCGCTGGGTCCCATGATGCTCACAAACTGCCCCGAGGGGATGGTCAGGTCTACTCCCTTCAGCACGGTCAGGACTTCATCCCCCATGCTGAAGGTTTTGACGAGCCGCCGGACGGTAATGATGGGCTGTTCCATATCCGATCTCCTGTGACGATCAACCACCGGGGGCCATGCTGCCCGGACCGCCGCCCATATTCCCCGACGGCGGCTGTCCGCCGCCCATATCCATCATCGGCGAGGTGGTGGTGGTAGAGGAGGTCCCGCTACTGGAGTTATCGCTTGACGACGTGTTGGTGGTATCGGAGGTCGTCGTGCGCGGCGCTACGGTCGTCACCGGATCGCTCACCAACACCGTGACGGCGGGAACGACGGCGATCCAGATCGCGATCAGCAGGGTGGCAACCCAATACTTCCCCCCCAGCGTGTAGCGGGCGCCGCAGTAGAGCAGCACCAGGCTCCACAGCCAGAACAGGGAAATGTTGCTCATCAGGGCTGCCAGCAGCCGTTGGGCGCCGGACGAGAGGTCTGCGTAGCCGCTCCACTTTTCCAGCAGCAGAGCTAACCCTACTGTGCCTCCCGTTCCTCCGGCGGCAAAGTAGATCTGCCGCAAGCCCAGCATCAGCGCCAGGGGCAGGCTGGCCCAGATGGCAATTTGCAGGTTACGCCCCAGTTTGGGCCGGCGCCCCGCCTGCATCGGGACCAGGCCCAGCAAGATCGCCTGTCCCGCCCAGAGGGCCAGTACCCCGCACGCCGCTTGCAGCGCCGACATCAGGGCGGTATTGGTGCCGGTGCTGCCGGTGTCGGTGGTGGTCGTGGTGGCAGTGGGCGTGCTGGCGGTCGTCGTCGTAGCGGCAGTGTCGTCTGCCAGCATCGCCACATTGAATCCCTGATCCTGGGTGGTGGTGCTGGTGGAAGTGCCCGACTGGACCTGGTTGGAAGCGGCCAGGCCGAAGATGATCAGGATCAGGGCTGCGATCCACAGCCATTGACGGCTCTGGGGCATCCGGCGGAAGAACGCTCGCGGTTGGAGCAGCAGGGTCGCCACCTGGTGGATAATCCCGGGCGATGAACGGGAAACGCGTGCCACAGGGGCGGGTATGGCTTGTGCTTTGGACGCCATCGTGATCCTCTCTTTACCATCTGTCTACAGTGGAATGATAAAAGAGCCAGATGACAGAGGGCTTACAATGACATTACAAACCTGACATGATCGTGATGGGGTGTCTGAGTCAGAAAAAACGCCTGGAACCAGGCCGGTCCAGGCGTTGTCGGGGAGCAGAAGGTAGCGGCAGCTTAGTTCACGATAGGGCCGAGCGCCGGATCGTAAATCCTGAATTGGCCGCTCAGATGCAGCAGGCTCATCAGGTAGAGCAGCCCACTGTAGTAACGATACTGCCCGGTGGGCACCGGTGTATTCCAGAATTCCTCGATGAAGTCCCAGGCGACGGCGTTGCTGGCGGCCAGGCTGGCGGCGGCATTGGTGGCGACCAGCCCTTCCGAATGCCAGGGCGTGAGCGATTCGCTGCCGTCCACCCGCCACTTGTCGGAATACGTGTAGAGGCCCTTGTCGTAGAAGAACGCCTGGATGCGGTCGCTCTGTTCGATCTCCCAGGCGTCGGCGGCAAACCAGGCGTAATCGACAGCCACGTTCATCGGCACGCGCCAGGCATCGGCGTAGAAAAACTCGCCGTAGTCGCCGCGCACCTTGGGCTGGCCATCGAATTCGGTGTAGTCGGCCATCAAACCTGTGTCCGGGTTCGCGGCTTTCTTGAAGAATTCGCGGCTGGCCTGGGCGGCTTCCGCCCAGAACTCGTTGTCTTCAGCCGCCCACCGCGCCCAGAGATCGTAGTAGTACGGCGTGTGGTACGACGGATCGGTGTAGGAACTCTCGCGCCCATAGCTCGGCACGAACACGACCTGCTTGTGCTCGGCGTTGAACATGTTGGTCGAGGCGCTGCGGGGATCGTCTTCCTGGTGCAGCATGGTATGCAAAGTCGCGTTGGCCTCGGCCTGGTAGTTGAAGATCCCTTCGCCGTTGCCCCACCGTCCTGCGGCGAAAAACAGCGCGGTCACGTACCAGGTTTCGCCGTCCGAGGCAGGATTCTCGTCGATCTTAGAGCCATCTTCGGGGCGACAGTGCCAGGCGAAATAGCCCTTGTACGCCCCGGACTCGTTGTACATGTAGGTCCTGGTCCACTTCCACAGGCGGTCGAATTCCGCCTTTTTGTCGAGCTGGACCGCGATCATCATGCCGTAGGACTGTCCTTCGGTGCGCACGTCGTCGTTGCCGGTGTCCAGCATGTAGGCCATGTCGTCCCCGACGGGATAATAGACGCGTTCCGAAGCATCGCTGCCATAAAACAACTGGTTCCAGGTGGCGTCGATGCGCGCCTGGATTTCTTCGTCGGTTTTGCCCCATTCCTTGAGCATATTGCGGTATTCACCGCTGTAGAAAGCGCCGGTCGTGGGTGGCACGGGAGCCGGACGCGCTCCGTCGCCCTGGGCTACGGCGAGAGTCGATACCGGCAGCGCCACGATAGCCGCGATCAGAAATGCGAACAGGAAGCTCCTGATTTTTGTGAACATGAAATCATCCTTGAAAGGCTATTAGGGATTCAAGACCTGAGAACGGGGGCATTTCTGATCCAGCAGGAAATAGTACCGGCAATTGGCCCGCCGCGCAACGCTTTCCAATCAAAATGAGGCGCTGTGGCCTCATTTTGAAACAGGTGCTTGGTGAGTTGAAGGGCGTGGCGTGTTATCCCAGGCCGTGCGCGGCGAGCAGTTCGTCCACCATCGCCCAGATGTTGTCGAGCGACAGCTCCGCGGCGGTGTGCGGGTCCAACATCGCCGCGTGATAGATATGTTCGCGTTTTCCGGTCAGGGCGGCTTCTACCGTGAGACCCTGAACGTTGATGTTGGTCTGCATCAAGGCCGCCAGGTGCGGCGGCAGCGCACCTACGTGGGTAGGTTGGATGCCGCTGCTGTTCACCACGCAGGGGACCTCGACACAGCACCCCTCCGGCAGGTTGTCGATCAGGCGCGTGTTGGGCACATTCCCGTAGACGATGCGCGGCGTATCGGTCTCGATGCTGTGGATGATGCTCGATCCGTACTCCACACTGCGCTCGATCCGGTCGAAATTCATCATCCCCTGGATCATGCCCTCTTTGAGGGTCGGCATGGGATGCGCGTCCTTGAGCAGATCGCGAATCTCGCTTTCGCTGAAGGTATGCCCGGCCTCCTGGCGTTGTTCCATGAAGGTCCAGGCGATGATCAGGGCTTCGCAACGTTCGATATATTCGTCCAGCGGGATGTTGTACTGCTCGATGAGTTCCGGCTGATTGCGCTTGATGAACCAGGGCACATATTCGCTGAAGTGCTCGCTGCTTTCGGTGACGAAATAGCCGAGACGGGTGAACATCTCGTAGCGCACCCGGTTCCACTCCGGCACGCGGCCTTCCTCGACCACCTGCCGGATCTTTGGGTACAGATCCTCGCGGGTGTGCTTGTTTTCGAACTTGAGGTAGAACGCCATGTGGTTGATGCCCGCGACCAGGTAGTTGATGTCCTCGATGGGCACCCCGATGTCCCTGGACAGTTCGTGCGCGGTGTGCTGCACGCTGTGGCACAGCCCGACCGTCTTGATCTTCGAGCCGCGGCTGAGCGCCCATTGGTTCATGGCCATCGGGTTGACGTAGTTGATGAACAGCGCGTCGGGACACAGTTCTTCCATGTCGTGCGCGATGTCCAGCAGCACGGGGATCGTGCGCAGCGCCCGCATGATGCCCCCGATGCCGAGCGTGTCGGCAATGGTCTGGCGCAGCCCGTATTTCTTGGGAATCTCGAAATCGTTCACCGTGCCGGGCTTGTAGCCTCCCACCTGGATCATGCACACGGCGTAATCGGCGCCCTCCAGCGCCGCGCGCCGGTCGGTGGTGGCTTCGATGGTGGCGCGAGCGCCCACGCCGGCATTGATCTTATGGGCTACCGCCTCTGAGGTCCGCAGGCGCTTGGGATCGATATCCATCAGGCTGAGGGTGCTGTCGGCCAGTTCGGGGAAACTCAGAATATCCCCCATCAAGTTTTTGGCAAAAACCGTGCTGCCTGCTCCGATAAACGCAATTTTGGCCATGTGATTTATCCTTTCTCGCGTACTCCAAAATGACTAATTTGCAGACCCATCGCGATTGGTCCCACACGACCGGCGCACGATGACCGCGGTGGGCGTCAAAATCTGTAGCGGAACCTCGTTCGGATTCTCGATGCGGCGGACCGCGCGCTCGACGGCCAGTTCGCCGATCAATTCCTTGTGGACGTGGACCGTCGTCAGGGGCGGGATGGTGAATTCCGACCCCGTGATGTTGTCAAAGCCGGTGATGGCAATATCATCCGGCACCCGGTAGCCGTGCTGGTGCAGCCACTGCATCGCCCCGATGGCGATCCGGTCCGAAGCACACACGATGGCGTCCGGAGGATTGATCTGCTGCATCAGAAGACTGGCCCCTTGCTGGCCCAGCTCCGGCGTCCAGGATTCGAAGTTCCCCTGCACCAGCCGGATGCGCAGGTCCGGATCGTCGGGCAGACCGTTGGCTCTGATCCCTTTGATGAACCCTTCCTCGCGCGAATCGCGGTACCCGGTGATGAAGCCCAACCGGCGGCGGCCCAACTTAGCCAGGTGATCGACCAGCGCGTGAATCCCCGTGTCGCCGTCCAGCAGAATCGCGTCGTGGGCGGGGCCGAGCGAGTAGTTGGTGGTCACCAGGATCTTGACGTTCTTCTTCAGGTAGTCCACGCTTCGCGAGAAGTGGGCGCCGATCAGGACGATGGCATCCGCCGGGTAATTGACCAGCAGATCGCGCGCCTGGTCTTTGGTATACACCTCGGAAAAGCTGAAGATATAGGCCGCCCGGTAGCCGGACTCTTGCAGCTTGCGATCCGCCCCTTGCAGCACCTCGCTAAAAAACGGGTCCGTGTATTTGTTTTTGCCCGACGTCAGCAAGATGCCGATCTGTCCCCGGTGTCCGGCGGAGATCGTCCCGCCATGGGGCAGCGTGGCCCCGCCATGCAGCCGTTCGACCAGGCCCGCCTGATCCATTTCGTGCAGATCGCGGCGGACGGTCATCTCCGATACCTGGAGACGATCGGCAAGTTCTCGGGTGCTCACGACGCGTTCTCGACCGTCTTGTTGGAGCACTTCCAGAATGGCGTTATGGCGTTGCTGTTTGGTCATGATCGGTCCTGTTCGTTCGAACAAAGGGTGGTTTCTGCCGAAACAAATGAATACGATTACTATAGACGGCTTTCTTGACACGACACCCATTTAGTGATTGAATAAACAGTAGATAAGTTTGAACGAACACTTAGTTTTATCATATATCTAATGCGCGAATTATTCAACTACCCAGCTTTTTTCATCCCTGGCCAGGTGGATTCTACCCTGGCTTGTTCCGGCAGTGGTCGGGAACTTTCCCCAAGCACGCACGCGTCCGTCATTATCCTAAGCTGTTCAAACTCTAACACCGGACCTTATCTCGAAACAATAGATCCTCGATCCTGGCAGTGTGGATCAGGGTCTTGGTGTATTGGCGATCCTTGTTGTCAGGAGACGAAGTCATGTCCATCAAAGTAGCCATGATAGGCGCGGGTTCCATCGGGTTCACCCGCCGTTTGATGCACGATCTGTTGGCCGTGCCCGAATTTGCCGACACGACCTTTGCCTTCATGGACATTTCAGAACGTAATCTGGGCATGGTCACCGAGCTATGCCGCCACGATATCGCCGCCAACCAGCTTCCTGCCAGGATAGAACCCACGACGAGCCAGCGCGAGGCGATCACCGAGGCCGATTACGTGATCTGCATGATCCGTCAGGGCGGGCTGGAAGCGTTCGAACTCGACATCAACATCCCCCTGAAATACGGCGTGGATCAGTGCGTGGGCGATACGATCTGCGCCGGGGGGATCATGTACGCGCAGCGCACCATCCCCGTGCTGCTCGGCATCTGCCAGGACATCCGCGAAGTCGCGCAGCCCGGCGCGCTGTTCTTGAATTACTCCAACCCGATGGCGATGAACACCTGGGCCTGCAACCAATACGGCGGTGTCAAGACCATTGGCCTGTGCCACGGCGTGCAGCACGGCCACGAGCAGATCGCCAACTGCATCGAACTGTGGGCCAGGAAAAAGGGACTGATCGCCGCCGATGAGCGCGTCACCATGCGCGACGTGGACATCATCTGCGCCGGGATCAATCACCAGACCTGGTATACCAAAGTGCAGTGGCGCGGGATGGATATGCTCCCGCTGATGTTGGAGTTGTTCGAGAACCATCCGGTCTACTCCCAGCAGGAGAAAGTGCGGATCGACCTGCTCCGCCGCCTGGGCTACTACAGCACCGAGTCCAATGGGCATCTCAGCGAATATGTGCCCTGGTACCGCAAGCGCGTGAGCGAGATTCCGCAGTGGATCGATCTGTCCGAATGGATTCATGGCGAGACAGGGGGATACCTGCGGGTCTGTACGGAAAACCGGAACTGGTTCGAGACCGATTTCCCGAACTGGCTGAAGGATACCCCTCCCGTGATCGCGGCCCAGAATCGCAGCACGGAGCACGGCTCCTACATCATCGAGGGGCTGGAGACCGGGCGGGCCTATCGCGGTCACTTCAACATCATCAACCACGGCCACATCACCAACCTGCCCGACGGCTGCGTGATCGAGATTCCGGGTTATGTGGACCACAATGGAATCAACATGCCCGTCGTGGGGGATCTGCCGCTGGGCTGTGTCCCGACCCTGTCGGCCAGTGTTCACGTGCAGCAGTTGGGGATGGAAGCCGCCGTACACGGCGATGTGACGCTGCTCAAGCAGGCCATGCTGCATGACCCCCTGGTGGGAGCCGTGTGCAATACCGAAGAAATCTGGCAGATGACCGATGAAATGTTGGTGGCCCAGGCCCAATGGCTGCCGAACTACAAGCACGAGATCGAAGCCGCCCGCGCCCGGCTTGAGGCGCATGTCGCGCAGGGTACCCGCGTGAAATTGCAGCAAACCGCCGGTGCGGCCCGCCTACAGACCCGCACGGTCGAACAAATCGCGAGAGATAAATCAGCCCAGGGAGTCTAAGCGTGCCCGAAGCAACTGCGACGTCTCCGATCCTGGAGATCAAAAATCTCAAAACCTATTTTTTTCTAGAGCGGAGTACGGTGCGGGCCGTGGACGGCGTAGACCTGACGCTGCCGCGCCAGAGCACGTTGGGCGTCGTCGGCGAAAGCGGCTGTGGCAAAAGTGTCATGGCGATGTCCGTCATGCGCCTGATCCAATCCCCGCCGGGCAAGATCGTCGAGGGGCAGATCAACCTGTATCGCACCAAAGGCGAAAAGGGCGTGATCGACATTGCCCAGCTCAACCCGCGCGGACCTGAGATGCGCGATATTCGGGGCGGGGAGATCGCCATCGTCTTTCAGGAACCGATGATGTCCCTCAATCCGCTCTACAAGGTCGGAGAACAAATCGCGGAAGCGGTCAGAATCCACCAGGGCATGGGGCGCAAAGACGCCCTGGATCGCGCGTTGGAAATGCTCACCAGGGTGCAGATCAGTGCCCCCAAGCAGCGTCTGAACGAGTATCCCCACCAGTTGAGCGGGGGAATGCGCCAGCGCATCATGATCGCCCTGGCGCTGTCGTGTAATCCCTCGATTCTGTTCGCCGACGAACCCACCACGGCGCTGGACGTGACGGTCCAGTCGCAGATTCTGGACCTGATGAACGAACTCCAGGCCGATTTCGAGGCGTCGATCGTGCTGATCACCCACAACCTGGGCGTGGTATCCCAAATGGCGGTCCAGGTGGCGGTCATGTACCTCGGCAAGGTCGTCGAGTTTGCCGCCACGCCTGAATTATTCCATCACCCACTCCACCCGTACACGGTGGGCCTCCTGAACTCGGTGCCGGTGCTGGGGAGAAAAGGGCGCAAACAGTTGGTGCCCATCAAAGGTATGGTACCTATGCCTACCGAGATCATCCCCGGCTGCGCGTTTGCGCCGCGCTGCCCTCGGGCCATGAAAGTCTGCCACGAGCAGCAGCCACCCTTGCGTGAAGTGCATTCGAATCACCAGACGGCATGTTGGCTGTACGAGAATGCGTGACACTTTGTCTTAGCGGAGCAATCCAGAGGGGGAATGCCTAGTGAGCCTGAGATCTGTGTTTGATTGATGCGTACATGGTGCTTTCATTGCTGAATAAGGCGCGATCCAGTGAAATATCACTTTTTACTAGCGTTTGAAGAGGAGAATTAACCATGAAAGCCAATCAACTGCGGCGGCGCGTGCTCTTCTTGCTCATCTGTCTGACGTTCATGATTGCCCCGATGGTCTCGGCCCAGGATGGTGGCGTGAAGCCTCCGATCCCATATCCCGATCCCAATCCGATTGAAGTCGGTGGCGGGGAAGTGGTACGGCTGCCCATCAGCGAGATGGTGTCCTACAAGGCCCTGCCCGAATACCATCAACCGGCCTGGATGGATGCGCTGGTCGCCTCGGGCGAACTGCCTCCGGTCGAGCAGCGTCTCCCCAAGGAGCCGCAGGTGGTCTCGACGGCGTCCTTGAAAGATGGTATTGGCGTCTATGGCGATGTGTGGCGCGGCTTCTCGGCTTGCCCCACGGCGGGCTACAACGATATGGCCGGTACGACGATGGGCTGGTTCGGCATCGAGTCGTACACCTCCCGTTATCAGAGCCTGATCAAGACTGGCCCGCTGTTCCGTGCTGACCAGGACATCGAACCTATCCCCAGCCTGGCCAAGAGCTGGGAATGGTCCGAAGACGGCAAGCAGCTTACCATGCACCTGATCGAAGGCGCTTTCTGGTCGGACGGCGTGCCGTTCAACGCGGACGACGTGATGTTCACCTGGGATGGTTATGTGGTGGACACGAACGTGAACGCCCCGCGTCACCTGGATGCCTGGACCTGGGATGGGCAGGCCGCTTCCCTGGAAAAAGTGGACGACTATACCATCCGCTTTACCTTCCCCGTCTCCAAGCCGCTGGATATGTGGTACCTGCTGGCCGAGGACGTCTTCCATGTGATGCCCGCTCATCAGCTTCAGCCGATGCACCCCCTGTGGAGCACGGCGGACCCCAAGCCCACCTATAAAGACTTCGCGGACTTCCCCGGCCCGGACGATGTGCCGCTGGTGACGATGGGACCCTGGGCGATCACCGAATACATCACCGACGAACTGATGATCATGCGCCGCAATCCGTACTACTGGAAAGTGGACGAGAACGGCAACCAACTGCCGTACTTCGACGAAATCCAGTACAAAAAAGGCCCCAGCGGTGCGGGGCGTGACCTGTGCACCATCGCGGGCGACTGCGACCACATGAACCTGGAGAACCCCAGCACCTTTGTCGAGGCGATGGTCCAGGCCCAGGAAGCGGATGCCAAATACTCCGTCACCTGGGGACCTGAAACGCTGGGTTACTACATCGAATTCAACTACGCGCTGAACGTGGGTATTGAGGATCAGAATCGTGATACCGCCGTTCGCACCCTGTTCCGTGACCTGCGCTTCCGCCAGGCGTTGAGCTACGCGACCGACCGCGATGGCATCGCCCAATCCATCATGCGCGGGCCGTTCCTGCGCGGTTGGGCTGGTGGGCTGTATCCGGGCGCTCCCGACTTCGACAAGGAATCGGTGGTGTACTATCCTTACGACGTCGCTTCGGCCAACATCCTTCTGGACGAGATGGGGCTGAAAGATACCAACGGCGACGGCGTCCGCGAATGGGCCGAAGGTCCGATGGCGGGCGAGTCGATTGTCGTGCAGTTGGGTGTCCCGCAGGACCAGACCGAAACCCAGAGCATTGCCGATGCGCTGGTCAACCAGTGGGGCGCGGTCGGCATCCAGGTCAACCTGCGCGTGATCGACAGCGCCACGCGCACCGATGTGGTCAACGCGGGCACGTGGGACATGTTGGTGAATCGCGGTCCTCAGGAATTTGCGCTGCCCTTCAAGAATGTGACGGGACTGGCGCCTATCACCTCGAATTTCGAATGGCATCGCGAAGGCAGCGAGCCGCGTGTGATGATGGACTTCGAGCAGCAGTTGGTGGACATCGTCACCCAGTACCGCTCGACCTACGACGCCGAAGGCCGCAAGGCGTTGATGTTCGACTACAACCAGATCGTCACCGAGAACGTCTATGACCTCGGTATCTTCGTCGGGCGCTATGGTCTGGGCCTGGCGACGCGGGTCAAGAATGTTCCGGACGGCACGCCCGTGTTCCTGTATCAGTGGGTGGAAGATGCCATCCTGCTCGATACGCTGTGGACTCCGGCGGACCAGCAGATGCCTCAGGTTCGCCCGGATACGATCCCTGTTTACAAATAACTAGGCAGCGGCAGGGGTTGGGGAGCGATCCTCCAACCCCTGCCCGGACTGGCGGAGGCGGTATGCTGAATTATGTTATTCGCCGTTTGATCACCGCGTTTTTTCTTCTGATTGGGATCAGTTTCGTCTCGTTTATCGTGATCAAGCTGCCCCCTGGAGACTTTGCTACCCGCTATCAGGGTTACCTGATGGGGCGAGGTACCCCGCAGGCAGAAGCCGAACGCGCCGCGGATAATGTGCGAAAAATGTATGGCCTGGATCGCCCCTTGATGGTCCAGTATTACACCTGGATCAAGGATATGGTCACCGAAGGCAAGTTCGGTTATTCGCTGGCCTATCGCAGAGACGTGGGCGAGTTGATCCAGGAGCGCCTCCCTCGAACCCTTCTGGTCGCGGCGCTGGCTCACCTGATCTCGACTGTCGTAGGCGTCGGGCTGGGCATCTTCGTGGCGACCAGAAAATATGGGTTTTGGGATAATTTTTGGGCGGTTTTGACGTTCATCTTTACTTCTGTACCGCGGTTCTCGATTGCTATTATTCTGTTATATGTAATGGTGATCAAGCTCGGCCAGCCGAGTATCTCCTCCTTTTTCTCGCCTCAATACGCAGTCGCCCCGTGGAGCTGGGACAAAGTCGTCGATATGTTCAAGCATATCTGGCCCGTTGTGCTCATCGCCGGGCTGGGGGGCGTCGCCCGCAACCTGCGCGTGATGCGCGGCAACCTGCTGGACGTCTTAGGGGCGCAGTACGTCCAGACGGCGCGCTCGAAGGGCTTGAAGGAGCGCACCGTCATCGTGAAACACGCGACCCCCAATGCGCTGCACACCATCGTCGCCTACCAGGGCACGGTGCTGCCGTACATGATGCAGGGGGAGTTGGAGGTCGCAATCGTGTTGGGCCTGCCGACGATGGGTCCCTTATTCTACGAATCGTTGGTCAACCAGGACATCTACATTTCCGGTTCGCTGCTCTTAATGTATGGCGCGCTGATCCTGCTCGGCAATCTGCTGGCGGATATCTTCCTGTCTATCCTGGATCCTCGCATCCGTTATAGCTGATAAGGGAAATAACATGGGCATGATCGACGAAACAGCAGACAGCCCTGTGCTCAACCTGGCCGTTTCAGGCCACGCCGAAGAGAACGAAGGCTATTACCAGCTCGTTTGGCGGCGTTTCCGGCGCAGCCCGGTTTCGATTGTGGGCGCGCTCATGGTCCTGATGCTGGTTTTTCTGGCCATCTTTGCCGACTTCTTCAGCCCGACTGCCCTTGACACTATCGACTTGCAGTCCGCCTTTATCCCCCCTCAGAAAGTGCATTTTGTCGATCACGACGGGCATTTTCACCTGCGGCCCTTTGTCTACAACTACACGTACACGGTGGACCCGCTGACCTTCAAGGTCAATTGGAAAGAGGACACCGCCCGGCGGTACGAGATCAAGTTCTTCGTGCACGGGGCCAGATACGACTTGCTGGGTCTGGTCTCCTCCGATCTGCACCTCTACGGCGTGGACGAAGGCGGCACGATTTATCTGCTCGGCACCGACAAACTGGGCCGCGACCTGTGGGGCAAGGCGTGCGAGGCCGGGCGCATCTCGTTGAGCATGAGCCTGTTTGGCACCTTCATCAGCATCATTTCCGGCTCGATCCTGGGGATCGCGTCCGGGTATTATGGGGGCTGGGTCGATAACGTCTTGCAGCGTTTCACCGAGTTCGTGGCGGCTTTTCCCAGCCTGCCGCTGTGGATGGCCCTGGCGGCTGTCGTGCCCAAAACCGCCGACTCGTTCACCATCTTCGTCATCATGTCGTGTATTTTCGCGCTGCTGTCGTGGACCACGCTGGCGCGTGAAGTGCGCGGCAAGGTGCTGTCCTTGCGCGAGACGGACTTCATCCTCGCGGCCAAGGAGATGGGGGCGTCGGATGCGCGCATCATCTTCCGCCACTTGTTCCCCAATACCCTGAGCCACGTGATCGTGATCCTGACGCTGACGGTCCCCACCGTGATCCTGGCCGAATCTTTCCTGAGCTTTTTGGGGATCGGCATCACCGAGCCGCTCATCAGTTGGGGCTTGATGATGCGCAATACGCAAAGCATCCAAACCCTGGGCCAGAATCCCTGGATTTTGGCGCCGATTGCCTTCATCGTGACGGCAGTGTTAGGGTTCAATTTCCTGGGCGATGGCCTGCGCGACGCGGCTGATCCTTACGCTGGACGGTAAGTTGGGAGGAACGCATGACCACCAAGCTGGGGACGACGATCTTAATCACGGTTGGCATCCTTTTCGTCCTGGCAGGCTATACCGCCGCCCATGCGGGCCTGGCGCAGCAGACGCCCATGCCTGCCACCCTTTCCGGGGTCGTCGTGGACGCGAACGGCCCGGTGCAAGGGGCCGTCGTCCAGGTGCAGGGCACGTCCAACCGTACGCAGACGAATGAGCATGGCGTGTTCACGCTGACGGGGATCGCGAGCACGCCCCCGGTAGTCGTCGTGGCCTGGATCGAGGGTCATTACGTGGGCTGGGTGTCGTTGGACCCCAACGCGCCGGAGTGGCCCGGCGCCGATCAGATCCAGATCACGCTGAAACCACTCGCTCAGCACGATAACAACGACTATGCCTGGTTCTCCTTCGAAGGGGTCGAGGGGACGGCGAGCTGCGGCCTGTGCCACCGGGAATACGCCGAATGGCAGGCGGATCAGCATTCTCAAGCCGCCGTCAATCCACGCTTCATCACCATGTATACCGGGGCGGACGTGACCGGCGATCCGGGCCAGCTTACCCGGTGGGGCGACGATGGGGCGGCGCTGCTGCCCGATCCCGCGCAGCCCTATCATGGTCCGGGCTACCTGCTGGACTATCCTAACCGCACGGGGAACTGCGCGACCTGCCACACGCCGTTAGCCTCCAAGGCGCCCAACAATCAGAACTGCGCCTGGTCCGGCTGCCACACCAACCTGACCGTCGAGCGGTCGCCGCTGTTCATCGCCCAACCGGCCAATCCCCTCACCACAGCGGGCTTCTCCCAGGAGGGGATCACCTGCGATTTCTGCCACAAGATCGGCGGCGTGGTCCTCGACTCGGAGACGCGCCTGCCTAAGCCGGACATGCCGGGCATCCTGTCCATGCTGTTGTACCGGCCCGCCGAGGGCGAGCAGATCTTCTTCGGGACGGTCCTGGACGTCAATCGCCGGGTGAGCTACCTGCCGCTGGAATCCGAAAGTGAATTCTGTGCCCCCTGTCATTACGGCGTCTTTGGCGGCGTGGTCGGGGTGGGATCGGTGGCGGGCGGCACGCTGATCTACAATTCCTACGGCGAATGGCTTGACAGCCCGTACAGCGATCCCGAGACGGGATTGACCTGCCAGCAGTGTCACATGCCGGTGTCGGATGCGGACTGGTTCGTCTTTCCGGAGCGCGGCGGCTTGACCCGCGACTACGTCCAGCTTCATAATCACACCATGCCGGGCGCGGCGGACGAAACCCTGCTGCAAAACTCGGTGACCATGACCAGCCAGGCCGAGCGCCGCGGCGACCGGCTGGAGGTCGAGGTCAGCATTACCAACGACCAGACCGGGCACGACATCCCCACTGATGCGCCGATCCGCTCCATGATTCTCGTGGTCGAGGTGGTGACGGCGGATGGTAATTCGCTGGCCCTGCTGGATGGCCCCACGAATCCCGAATATTCGGGGAACTACGGCGGTCTGCCCGGCAAGACCTTCGCCAAGGTGCTGCGGGATGAGTGGACGGGCGAGTCACCGACCGGCGCTTACTGGCGTCCGGTGACTATCGTCGAAGATACGCGGCTGGCGGCGTTGGCGACCGACACGACTCACTACGCCTTCGACGCGCCGGACGGCCAGGCGCTCACCGTCAACGTACGGCTGGTATTCCGCCGGGCATTTGCGGCGTTGCAGGCCCAAAAGGGCTGGGACGATCCCGACATTCTGATGGAACAGGCGACCATCCAGGTACCCGCTCAATAACGATTGCAGATGACAATGAATGACAATAACAACCTGATCTTAGAGGTCAAAGACCTCCAACTCTTTTTCCCGATCTATCGCGGCTTGATCCAGCGGCGCGTAGGCTATGTCAAGGCGGTGAACGGCGTCAGCTTCAACCTGCGGGATGGCGAAGTGCTGGGGCTGGTGGGCGAAAGCGGCTGTGGCAAGACCACCGTCGGGCGCACCATCCTCCGCCTCTACAACCCGACCGGCGGCGAGATCTGGTACCACCGGACTTCCGGTGAGCGGATCGATCTGGCCCACATCAGCCAGAAAAAGATGAAGCCGCTGCGGCGTGAAATGCGCATGATCTTCCAGGACCCGTTCAGTTCGCTCAATCCGCGCCTGCCCGTCAAGGACATCATCAGCGAGCCGCTGGAGATTCACAAGGTCGCGCGCGGCAAAGTGGCCGAACAGCGCGTGGCCGAGTTGATGGAGGCGGTGGGGTTGAATCCCGCCCTGATGCGCCGCTATCCGCACGAGTTTTCGGGTGGGCAGCGCCAGCGCATTGGCCTGGCGCGCACGCTGTCGCTCAATCCCCGCCTGATCATCGCGGACGAGCCGGTGTCGGCCCTGGACGTGTCGGTGCAGGCCCAGGTCTTGAACCTGCTGCAAGATATACGCGCGCGCCTGGGGTTGACCCTGGTGTTCATCGCGCACGATCTGTCGGTGGTGGAGCACATTTCGGATCGCATCGCGGTGATGTACGTGGGCAAAATTGTCGAGATGGCCGATACCGGCACCTTGCTGCACCAGCCGCTCCATCCCTACACGGAGGCGCTGCTGTCCGCGATCCCGCCCGCCGATCCGGACATCCATCCCGAACGCATCCGGCTGCAAGGTGAAGTGCCCAGCCCGGCCCATCCTCCGTCCGGCTGTATTTTTCACCCCCGCTGTCGGTACGCCCATCCGGAATGCAGCCAGCAGGAGCCTGCGCTGGAAGAAAACGTGCCTGGCCATTTCGTGAGCTGCCATTTTGCGAAAACGTTAACCCTGAAAGGTGTCAGAGCACAGGCATGAGCGGACACTCGCGTCTTCCGGCGGTCGTGGTCTACCTGTTTCCGGTCGTGGGATGGCTGTACGTGTGGTCATTTCAGCGTAAGAATCCGCTGGCCATGTACCATCTTCGCCAGGTGATCGGCCTGCTTCTCTTCCTGGCGGGAACTGTGGTAGGTTGGGCAGTCGTGGCCTGGATCTTGGCCTGGCTCCCCTACCTGGCTGTGCTCAGCATCGCGTTGTTCACGCTCGTCATCGCCGCCTTTCTTTTTGGCGCGGTGACGTGGGTCGTGGGCCTGATCCGTGCCGTGAGCAGCCGGGCCACGCCGCTGCCCGCCTTCGGGCGTTGGGCGGAACGCCTGCCTATCCGCTGACCGGGGCCGGGCGCTGCGCGACCTCGCGGCGGACGAGCCAGTACGTCCAGGGCACGGCCAGGATGAGCACCGCCGTCGCCAGCCAGAAGATGCCCTCCAGTTCGATCAGCGGGAGCAGCGCGTAAGCTAACAGGGGACCCCCGGCACTGCCCAGGTCCCCGACCGTATTGAGGATGCCCAACACGCGCCCGCGCCGGTTGGTGCTGCTGTAGTCTCCGATGAGCGTCATCACCTGGGTTTGCAGCACACTGGTGGCGACCGCGCCCAGCATGGTCGCCAGGATCAGGATCAAGCCGGTGCCCACGGCGGTCAAGGCCATCGCCCCACTGCCCAACACCAGCGCTACCAGGATCAGCCCCCAGCGCTGCCGGGTGTAATCGGACAGCCAGCCCGATAGCGGCGAGACGAGCAGGCTCACGAGCTGGTTGCTCGCGGAGAGCGCGCCGGTGAAGGTGGCCAGCGGGATCGCGAGGCCGATCAGCACGACTTCTTCGCCTACCCGCTCTTTCAACAGCAGGGGCAGCACGGCGCCCAATATCCCCAGGAAAATCAGCCAGTTGACGCCCAGCAGCACGATGGCCGTGAGCAGCGGCCAGAAGACCGAACTGGGATACGGGGTACCCAGCGCCGGGGTGCCGTCCGCCGAGGTAGGGGTGGTCGAGGCACGATGGAACTTGGTCTCAGGTAGGAAAAGCCACCAGCCGACCGCCGCCGCCAGGGTGATCCCGAAACACACCTTGAAGGTATCGCCGTAGCCCAGCCAGTCGGTCAGTGCACCGCCCAACAGCGAGCTGACGCCGACGCCGACGAAATACCACATCTGGAGCCAGCCCACGAACCGCCCGCGATTGCCAGCATCGGATACGTCCAGCGCGATGGTGCTGGCGCTGAGCCAGACGCCCGCCCAGGCTGTGCCCCACAGCAGACGCCCGAGCAGCAGCGGCCAGAAGCCGGGAATGGTATACAGCAGCGACGACAGCGCGCCGATGAACAGGGCCGGGACCGCCATGCGCCGCCGGGGGATGCGCTCGATGATCATGCCGCACGGCCCGTTGATGACGATGCGGATGAGCCGGTTGGCGGAGAGCATCAGCCCGACGTTGGCCAGGGCGATGCCCGCCGCGCTGACGTGCGTCGGCAGCACGATGTACAGCGTCAAATCGCCGGGCAGAGAGAGCGCTACTCCCAGACCGGCGATCCACAGAATCCGTTGGGGTGAAAAGCTTTGCCGCCAGGCCGCCTTAAACATGGAGCGCGGTCAGTACGGGTTGGCCGTCCCACTGGGCGGGGCGGGGCAGATCCAGCAGATAGGCGATGGTCGCGGCGGTATCCTGAATCAAGACGGGCGCTTGAATTTCGTAGCCGCGTTTGACGCCCGATCCATTGATGATCCAGGGGATCGTCAGGTCTTCGGGCGAGGTCGAGCCGTGATGGTGGCCGTGCCCGCCGTGATCGGAGAGCAGTAGCAGCGTGTACTCGTCGCGCAGTTTGGCCTGCGCCAGGTCGTCCAGCAGGTGGCCGAGCGTCTGGTCAAGCTGTTCGATGGCGGCGAGGTAGGGGGGCGACATCCAGCCGTCATCGTGCCCAATCAGGTCGGTGTTTCCGAAGTACACGAACGCGAGGTCGGGGCGGTGGGCGATCAGATAGCGGGCGGCTTCAGCGGCGACGAGTTGGTCGGTGCCGTCGTTGGACTTGGCCTCGTGGCAGTAGCTCATCGTCAGGTGCCCTGGCGCCGAGAGATCGCGCAGTTCCTCCCAACTATAGAACATGGCGGTTTTCAGCCCGGCCTGGTGCGCCACCTCGAACACGCTGGGATAGGCGGAGGCCGACGGCAGAAACACATTATCGGTGACGCCGTGTTTTTCCGGCGGGACGCCGCGCCACATCGACAGGTGCGCGGGCAGCGTCACGCTGGCGGCTACCGATTGGGCCGACCAACTGTAAGCGCCGGTCTGCCATAACGCATCGACGTGCGGCGTATGCGCCTGGGCCAGACCATCCGGGCGACATCCATCAAAGACTACGACCAGGACTTTAGTTTTCATGAGGTATATCCACTGTGTGAACGGCGATGTTCAGTTTCGCGAGTGCTTCGCGATAATTCTCACTCAAGTGACTGTCGGTGACAATTTCGTGTACTGCCGTGAGCGGCGCTACTCGGGCGAACGTCTTCAAGCCAAACTTGCGGCTGTCCGTCAGCAGCACACACCGCTGGCAGTTGTTGATCATGTGCCGCTTCACTTCGGCATCGTCCAGATTATACTCGGTCAACCCGGCTTCCAGGTCAACTCCGCCAATGCCGATGAAGGCCGTATCGATGTAAAAGCGGTTGAAGGTGTCTTCGGCGATGGGGCCGATGAGCGAGTGCTCGCCAGGGCGCACGACGCCCCCGCACAAGATGAGCTGAATCCCCGGCTGATCGACCAGCAGGTTGGCAATGGGGAGGCAGTTGGTCAACACGGTGATGTTGCGCAGATGGAGCAGGTTGCGCGCCAGTTCCAGCGTGGTGGTGCCAATGTCCAGCGCGATGCTGTGCCCTTCGCGCACCAGCGTGGCGGCCCGCTGGCCGATAGCCTGTTTGGCGTCGCGCGCTTCGTTGACTCGCGCCAGGACGGGAGGTTCGTAGCTGCGCCCGCGCGCGCTGACCGCCCCGCCATGAATCCGGCGTAACAAGCCCGCCTCTTCCAGCGCCGACAGGTCGCGCCGGATCGTCATATCCGATACGCCGAAATGGCTGCACAGGTCGGCGATGGAGACCGATCCCTGGTTGGTAATCCACTCTAGAATGACTTTGTGTCGCTCATGCGCCGTCATGGACCGTCACTTGTGTTTTCTTAAATCGTGTTATAATGACAACATAAAACGACGGGAATTACGTTAGATTATGTTCACATTCGAACAAAATGCAAGCCCATCCCGGTCGTTGGCGCCCAGGTTTTTTTGACATACAATATAAAAATTAGAACAATGGCTGGCGCATCAACCCCGTGTGTTGACCTTCATGGAAGGAGGTTGTCCAGGAGAACTCCCAGACGTTAAGACAAGTTAGTAAAGCGTTGGGATGACTTTAAAGTTGTCATAAGCTGGCGTTGGTCTTTCTCTGTATGATCCTCCCCGGAAAGCATCTCGCTGACTGACAACTGAAGGTCAGTTTGTCATACTATTTCATGAGGTGAGAAGAAGATGAAGAAACTAGTGTTTCTGTGCATAGTCGTGGTGATGGCTGCCGCCCTGGCGGTGCCCATGTCGTCGACCCGTGCGCAAGATAAGACCAAGATCGATGTCTGGATCGCCTTCCAGGACTATCGCCTGGACTGGGCGCAGGGCGTAGCGGCCAAGTTCAATGAGGAGTTCCCCCAGTATGAAGTCACCATCACCGGCGGCTACAGCTACGAGACCATGTTCGCCCAGGTCGCGGTCGCTGCGGAACAGCACCAATTGCCGGCGATTGTCCAGTATTTTGAAGCCGCGACGCAAGACGCGCGCGATAGCAACCTGTTCAAGCCGATTGCGGACGCCATTGGCGACCGCACCGAGATCAACGGCCTGAAGGTCGATCTCGAAGACTACATCGCCCCCGTGATCGCGTACTACACGGTCGATGGCAAGTTCAGCTCGATGCCCTGGAACACCTCGTCGGCCCTCATGTTCTCGAACATGAAAATCTTGAACGAAGCGGGCTTCGACAAACCCCCGGCGACCTGGGGCGAGGTTGAGGCGGTCTGCGAGAAGGTCATGGCCCTGTCGGACCATCCTGAATACTGCTTCACCTTCCCCAATCACGGCTGGTTCTTCGAGCAGTGGCTGGCCCAGCAGAACGCGCTGTACGTCAACAACGACAATGGCCGTTCCGAGCGCGCGACCGAAGTCGCTTTCAACAGCGAGGCGGGCGTGGCCGTTCTGACCTGGCTCAACGATCTGTACGACAAGGGTTATCTGTACTACAGCGGCGCCCAGGGTGGCGATTCCTGGTCGACGGTCGATCAGGCCTACTCCACGCAGCAGGTCGCGATGGCGGCCTACAGCAGCTCGGATACGACCCTCTACACCCAGATGGGCGTGGACGGCGGTTTCGAGAGCCTGGCGTCCTTCCTGCCCTACAACGACGCAACCGGCTGGACCGGCAACCTGATCGGCGGCGCGACCCTGTGGCTGACCGATGGTCTCGATCCCGCGGTGGAAGATGGGGCGCTGACCTTCCTGCTGTACTTCACCAACACCGAAAACGCGGCGGATTGGCACAAGGTCACCGGCTATGTTGCGATCCGCAACAGCTCGAACGAACTGCTGAAGACTGAGGGTTGGTTCGATGCGAATCCGAACCAGACCGTGGCGGCGGACGAACTGTCCCAGAGCACGGTGACCCCGGCGACCAGCGGTGCGCTGGTGGGTGGCTTCCCCTCGATTCGTAACGAGGTCACGGCGGCGATTGACCGCGTGCTGCTGACGGACGACGATCCGAAGGCCGTGCTCGACGATGCCGCGAAGAAAGCCAACGCGATTATCGAAGAATACAACCTGCTGAACGTACCGTAAGCTGATAAGTTTGGCGCAGAGGGGTAGTGTGAAAGACACTACCCCTCTCTGTTGTTTCTTTTTCCAGTAGAAAGACAACGATCATGGCAAATGTTGCTCCAGGGATTTTGACACTGGCGGGGGCAGCGGTTGGGCTGGTCATCCTGGGTTTTGTGTTCTGGCGTTCGAGATTATGGCTGCGGCTGTCGGGGCTGGTGCTCGGCGCTGTGACCGGAGCCGTCGGCTCGGCCCTGTTCATGAGGCCGCTGAATTATTGTACTTTTGAAGCAGATCGCACGTCGAATGATGTGGCGATTGGGTACCTGCTGGTCGCCGCCGGGATCGCGACGGTGGTGCTGCCCATCGCCTGGGCAGCGCGCAAGCTGCTGCGCGGCGAAAGTGTCTTTGCCAGCACAGAGACCACGCAGGGGACCTTCAAACATTGGTGGATCGCCCTCCCGCTGCTGCTGCCGACGCTGACTATCCTGGCCTTATTCCTATACTACCCTTCTTTAGAGACGCTGCGCCTTTCGACCATGCTCTCGCGGCTCGGCGCGCGGCGCGAAGTGTCCGTTTGCGTCAGCAATTTCACGCGCCTGATCGACGATCCCGAGTATTTCGACATCGTCAAGCGCACCATGTTCATGTCCTTCTTCATCATCGTGCTGAGCATGGGCCTCTCGCTGCTCATCGCCACGATGGCTCACCTGCCCGTGCGCGGCGCGTCGATTTACCGCATTCTGCTGGTGTGGCCCTATGCCATGTCTCCGGCAGTGGCGGGGATTATCTTCCTGCTGATGTTCAACCCGTCGGGCGGCTTGGTCAATCACTTGCTAGGCAACTGGTTCGGGATCAAGCTCGGCTGGCTCAACGATCCCAAGGTGGCCCCCTGGACGATCATCCTGGCCAGCGTGTGGAAGTCGATGGGCTTCAATATCCTGTTCTACATTGCGGCGCTGCAAAACGTCCCCAAGGACCTGATCGAGGCGGGTGCCGTGGATGGTGCTGGGGTGATCCGGCGTTTCTGGCATATCGTGTGGCCCATGCTGTCGCCGACGACGTTCTTCCTGCTGGTGACCAACCTGACGTATGCGTTCTTCGAGACGTACGCCACCATTGACTACCTGACGCCGGGCGGTGGGCCGCTCCAATCCACCACCACCATGATGTACCGGGTCATCCAACTGGGGGTGTACAACAATGATATGGGCAAGGCCGCCGCACAGTCGATTGTGCTGTTCCTGACCGTGATTGGCATGACCCTGGTCTTGTTCCGGACCGGCGGACGCCAGGTCAACTACGGAGTGTGAACCCATGACGAGTTCATCACAAGAGATCGTTCACGCAGGCGCCGGAGTCATGACTCGGCAAGAAACCCTCCGCCGTTGGGTACCCAAACGCTGGTATGCTCACCTGGTGCTCATCGCAGCCTGCTTCCTATCCGGCATTCCCCTGTTCTATGCGCTGTTGGTCAGCACGCAGACCAATGCGGAGGTCTTTCGCTACCAGTTCACGGCAGGATCGGGCCTGGTCTCCAACTGGAATGTGGTCTTCCACGAACGCCATTTGCACGAATACATGATCAACAGCGTGATCATGACCCTGGGCATCACCGTCGGCAAGACGATCTTTTCGCTGCTGTCGGGCCTGGCGTTTGTCTACTTCCGGTTTCCGGGCAAGTGGCTGGTGTTTGGCTTCGTGCTGATCACCTTGATGATGCCCACCGAAGTGCTGATCATCGCGCTGTTCCGCTTCATCAACGATCTCAAGTGGCAAAATACCTATTGGGCGTTGATCGTGCCGTTCACCGCCAGCGCGACGGGGACCTTCCTCTTCCGGCAGCACTTTGCCAGCATCCCCGCCGAGCTTTCGGAAGCCGCCCAATTGGACGGGGCCAATCCGCTGCAATTTCTGTTCCGCGTGCTGGTCCCGATGAGCTGGAACACGATTGGCGCGCTGGCCGTGGTCCAGACGATCTATGCCTGGAACATGTACCTGTGGCCCAATCTGGTGATCTCGAATCCGGACATGCAGACCATCCAGACCGGCATTGGGGCGCTGCGACTGGGGGGTGGGGCGCTGCGCTTTGGACCCTTGATGCTGGGGGCCGTGTTCACCAGTCTGCCGCCTGTGCTCGTGTTCATTCTGCTGCAAAAGCAGTTCATGAGCGGCTTCACCCTGACCCGCGACAAATAGCCCGGCCTTTCCTCTCTCCGGCCAGTCAGCGAGCGGTATCGATTCCCATCGGTGCCGCTTTTGCTATTTTTCTCCCATCTGATCGCGAAAAGTGACGGACTTGCAGACCTTGTTTTTGTGAAATGGTTGACAATCTAGGAAAAACCGTGCTAAGCTGAGTTAACGCTAACGATAGCGTTAACGTGAAGGGTTCCGGCGATGCCTAAGCAGCGTATCACGATGGCTGATGTAGCCCGCGAAGCTGGGGTTTCTCTGATGACCGTATCGCGTGCCATCAACGACAAAGATGGGATCAGCGGTGCGACCCGGCAGCGGATTCTTGAACTCATCGAGCGGATGGGGTACCGCCCCAGCGAGATCGCTCGCAGCCTGGTCACGGATCGCACCGGCACCGTAGGATTGGTCGTGATCGACAACTCGAACCCTTTCTTTTCCGAAATTGCGCGTGGGGTAGAGCATGAAGCCTACGCCAACGGCTACAACGTATTTCTGTGCAACACCGAGGAAGATACGCAGCGCGAACGCGCGGTGCTCCGTTCTCTGGAGGAAAAGCGCGTCGATGGCGTGATTGTATGCAGCCCGCGCCTCGATGCCGACCTGCTGCACGATGCCCTCGAACCCCACTCCGCCGTGGTTTTGATCAACCGTCGCCTGGAAGATCGACGCTTTGGGGTGGTGGTGATGAATGACGAGTACGGCGGGCGGCTGGTGGCCGAACACCTGTTGAGCCGCGGCCACCGGACGATTGGGTTCCTGTCCGGCCCTGAGCGCGCGTACAGCGGCCAACTGCGTGGTAAGGGCTTCCGTGATACGCTGCGGCTGGCGGGGCTTTCGCCCAATCCCAATTGGGAACGCCACTGTCTGCCGATGGTTGAATCCGGGCGTCAAGAAGCCTGTTCTCTCCTGACCCACTATCCCGAAATTACAGCGTTGTTCTGCTATAACGATCTGAGCGCCGTCGGTGCCCTGCAAGCCTGTGTGGACTTGGGACGCCGGGTGCCTGATGACGTCGCGATTGTCGGATTTGATGATATTCCCCTGGCCTCACTGGTGACTCCCGCGCTCACCTCCTGCCATATCCCGAAGTACGATCTAGGCTCCCAGGCCATGCAGCTCTTGCTGGAACACATCAACGGATGCGCGGACAGTTGTGATGATATTGTGATTGAGCCAGAACTGGTTATTCGTGCCAGTGCGCCGTAGCAAGGTGTTTTACGGAGAAAGGAGGACGCGGAGCAGTAAAGCAAACTCATCCGACGCTCTTCTCGTCCGTTAGTAAATTTAGTTTTTAGGAGCAAAAGATGTCGAACAAGCGTACAGTCCTTATGGTCATCACCCTGGTGTTGATGGCTGCTTTGGTGGTCCCGGTTTTGCCTTCCGCCCGGGCGCAAGAATCGAAGTATAAAGAAGCCCCCGCGCTGGCTGCGAAAGTGGCTTCTGGTGAACTCCCTGCGGTGGACGAACGCCTGCCCGAGAATCCCCGTGTGGTCCCGCTGGCCGAGGGTGATACCATCGGCGTGTACGGTGGCACGTGGAACCGCGGCTGGCGTGGCGTGAATGACTTCCACTGCTTTGGCCGCCTGATTTACGACCCGGTGCTGCGTTGGCCGCGTGATCCCAACGATCCGGTACAGCCTGGCCTGGCCGAAAAATGGGAATGGAATGCCGACGGTACCGAACTGACCCTGTACTTCC
>CAYRWY010000001.1:0-86721 GCA_964427955.1 uncultured Anaerolineaceae bacterium | reverse complement strand
TTCTCCTGATCTTCGGAGTTGGTTGCGGTTGAGAAGTTCCATGAGATTCCATAATCAACCTGACCTGCCCATCTATGTTGAACAAAACATCGGACGTGAAAAACATTATACTGCATCGCAGCCCCCCCCGGCAGTAACCTTTCAAGGGGTACGGACCGGACCCCGAACAAAAAGCCCCCGACCGTGATGGAGGGGGGCTGATGATCATTATACGCTGTGACCTGGCCAGGCTCAGGAGTTAACGCCCGTCTTCTGCTTCACCAGAGCCACTACATCCGGGAAATCGATCCCCAGTTCGTGGATTTTTTCGAGCGTCGGAATGCCATTCTCATCCCAGCCGCGCCGGCGATATACCGCGTCCATGAGGTGCGCATACTGCGCCTCACGATATTCGCGCAGCCGGGCGACTTTTTCCTGCGAGGTCAGGGTGGACGGATCAACGCCAACCAGGTCGCGCAGTTGGCCGTCGTAGCGTTCGACCCGGGATTCATACTCGTCTACCGTCACCGGACCCATCGCGCGATAGGGCGGGAAATCGTGCTCGCGCGTGCCGAAACCCAGCTTGAGCGCCAGCAGCCGCTGGAAGTTATAGACCTTTTCAGACTGGGCGATCAGGTCATCGGGCGTGGTCGGCTTGCCGGACAGCCCTTCATACAGCCAGCAGTAGTTCTCCAAGTGCTCCGGCACTTTGTGCGGCTCAGCCGTCTGCGCATTATTGGCGGGTTGGATGTCGTTCCAGGGCAGTTTACACAGCCCGTGCAGGCTGAACCAGGTCCGCCACAGGGGGAAGTAGTGCAGCGCCTCGGCTTTGGCCTCGAAGGTGGGAAGCTGTTTGCGCACCATATCCATGAAGATCAGCCAGGCTTCGTCGTGCTGCGCGCCCTTGATGGCCATGCCGTAGCCGCCCTGCTGCGCCAGGGATTCTTTCGTCATGTACTCGGAGATTTCCATCCCCTTGACTTCCATGCCGATGTCCTGCAAGAACTTCGGATCAGCGCCGTAGTGCTCGGCAAAATAGTGTTTCATGTGGCGCACGCCCTGGCCGACGATCAGGCCAAAGCCTTCGCCGCGCGCCATCTGGTGCAGCAGTTCGAGCGCCGCCTCGGCGTTGCCCCAGGTCAACTTCAGACCGCCTGTGATCTGGTCGTCGATGATCCCTTCGGCATAACATTCCATCGCGAAAGCGACCGAATTTCCGAAAGAAATCGTGTCGATGCCATACGTATCGCAGTAGAAATTCATCTCGGTAATGGCCAGCGGATCAAACACGCCGATGTTGGACCCCTCCCCGGCGATGGTCTCGTACTCCGGGCCATCGACGAGCACAACCTGGTCTTTGTAGGGACCGGTGCGCAGGTGGAAATGATCCACGCCGTGCGCGCACGACAGCGTGCAGCCGTACCAGCAGCCGTCCGGCATCCCCTGCGTGTACAGCCGGTGCCAGACGGTGGTATCGATCTGGGGAGCATCCGGGTGCGAGCCGTAGCGGTAGTTATGGGTGGGCAGCAGATCGAACTCATTCATGATCGGGGGCAGATGGCCGGTGCCCACCTTGCGCATACTGTTCTGCTTGTCGTCCAGATCGGAAATTTCCTTGTTGATGCGCTGTCCCGCCCGGCGAATCAATTCCATATGGGCCGGGTGGTTGCTGTCGCCTTTCATGCCGCTGTAGCGCACGACAATCGCCTTGAGGTGCTTGTGGCGGAACACCCGCCCCGATCCCCCGCGCCCGGCCTGCTTGATACGGGCTTCTTTGCGGCGCACGTCGTACCAGCTAAAGTTCAGCCCGGCATAACGCGAATATTCCGCCCCCTGACCCGACGAGACCACCGAGACATTGCGGCGATCTTTTTCGTCGTGGGCATACATCTCGGTCAGCAAACCGCCGATCAGGTGGGTATCCAGAGCTTCGAGCGGGGCCTCTTCAATCGTCACGCGGCCCGTATCGCCGTCGATCACGATGATCACCTCGCGGGCGGCAACACCCTGAATCTCCAGCGCATCAAAACCCGCAAACTTGAGATAGGGGCCGAAATAACCGCCGGCGTTGCTGTCGATCACGGACCCGGTCAGCGGCGAGACGGTGACGACCGTCGATTTGCCCGATCCGGGATAGGCCGTGATACCGCCAATCGGCCCGCCCGCAATGACGATCTCGTTTTCAGGGGAGTCCCACTTCGTGGTGCCGTGGACCGCATTCCACAGCAGCCAGACGCAAAAACCTTTCCCACCCGTGAAGGTATCTTTCATCAACTGGCTGACCGGCTTGCTGTGAATCACGTTGTCCGAGAGGTTGATGTACAACGTCCGGTTCGCATACCCACGTTCGACCGGGCGCAGTTCATAGTTAAACTCGGCCAGCAGGGTATGGCTTTGTTTGATCTGCTCAGGCGTCAAGGTGGTCATGTGAGTTGTGTCTCCATTGGTCTTAAAAAATGTTTACATGACTCATGATACCTGATGTTGTCGCCCCTGTCAGGCGTGGCATAACGAACGTCGGATGAAAAAGTAACTTTTGGCAGGGCGCGGTACAATGGTACGCGTGACCTTTATTCACCAAGGATCAGGATGGTCATGGCCTATCCCAAGCTCTATTTCGTCTCCTCGAATGAGGAGAAATACCGCGAGATGCGCGGCGCCTTGGAGACCTGCCCCGTGGAGGCCGAGCGCGTGGTGCTCGATCTGCCCGAAATCCAGTCGATCAACCCGGTCGAAGTCGCCTCGTACAAAGCCCGGCGGGCCTACGATCACCTGCGGAGCGGCCTGGTGCTGGTCGAGGATACCGGGCTGGCTATCCATGCCTGGAACGGCTATCCGGGGGCGCTGATCAAATGGGTCCTGGGCGCCGTCGGCGAGGCGGGACTGTGCCGCCAGCTCGACGCCTGGCCCGATCGCCGGGTCACAGCGACGGTGGCGCTGTGCTTGTTCGGCGGACAGGACATGCTCACCTTCACCGGGCAAACGCAGGGGATCATCACGCCCGAACCGCGCGGCGAGTTCGGGTTTGGCTGGGACAGTATCTTTCAGCCGGACGGCTACGCCGTCACCTATGGCGAAATGCCGCGCGAAGCCAAAATGCAGATTTCGATGCGCACCCGGGCGCTGGACAAGCTGAAGGCCTATCTCGCGCAGTGAGCCCAGCAATATTTGCTAGAACCCGGCGAAGTCAAGAGAATCGATAGCACTGCTTCGCTTTCACAAAGCGTCTCCTGTAAAATAGAATTAGAGAGTAATCCTTCGGGTAGACTATTTGGGGTGGACCTGTGTCCGAATCACAAGTCTTTCAATTGGCGCGGTTGTACTATGGTCATCTCGTCACCGGAGGAGCACGAAGCTCCACCACCCCGGGCGTCATCGCGCGCACACCTGACGTAACGCCGACTCAGATCTCCGAGTGTCTGCACCTGGCCAAGATCGCGCCCCCCTCCCCCCAGGAGACCACGCCCGACATGCCCGGTGCGCTGGCGATCTTCCGCGGCGAGACCATCGACTTTGTGCTGGCGAAAGCCCAGTACAACAGCGCCGGGGTCCCGCAGGTGCTGTATGTGCTGACTCCCGCGACCCTGCTGCGGGCGCTGGGCGGCAACGTGCTGGCGCTGCGCTCGCTGGCACTCATGGAAATGACCACGTTTGCGACGGTCAAGAACAACCTGGTGCCGTTCGAGCTGAACAACGCGATCCCCCCGGATCGGGACGCACAGGCCGAGGCCCTGCTGGACCTGCTGCTGTTCTGCCAGGACTCGTTCAAGAACGTGGAGGGCATTCTGGCCGCGCTCGTCCAGGGGTGGCCGCTCGCCATCGTGAATGCGCCGCCGTCGGTGGACATGCGGCTGCGGTTCTTACAAGGACTGCTCTGCCTGCTGCCGATCCCGGCGCGGGTAGGGATCACTTTTGCGACTCACCTGGCCGACCCGGCATCCTGTGCGGCCCAGGTCAAGTTCACCAGCCAACGGGTAGTCCCGGCGCAGCACCTGGTCTACGATTGGGGTCAGGGCGAAATAGTCACCCCGCCGCCCGATCACTCCTACAGCCACTACATGGTGGCCCAACTGCGGCTGGACCCCTCGCTCGTAGTCGAACAGACCGAGCAGCTTTCGCGCACCGCCGTATGGCGGGCCATGCATCGCGAAAACCTGGGGCGGGCGTTGGCCTGGGTATCCCGCCGGGCGGCCCTGGACCAGATCGTGAGCGATGGACAGCCCGCCGACCGCGACACGGTCGCCGCGATCCTACGCGAGGACCCGACCCTCTCCGACGAACTGCGGCAGGCGTATGTGCGGCATCTGCTGGCCTTCGCGCTGGCGCTGAACGATCCCGACTCGGCGGACGTGATCCCCACCGTGTGCGTGACGAACCAGGACCTCGTGAAAGCGGTCAACGAGCAGCTACGGGCTGCCATCAACCACAAGCAGGCGCAGACCGTGTACGCCCTGCTGGAACGCTGGCTGCTGCGCGTCCCCGAAGCCTCGGCGATCCCCTGGCATCCGGTGCTGCACGCCGCCGCGAAACAGCACTTCAAGAATCTGCTGCGCAAGCAAGAGATCGAGCCCGCGGTCGAGTTCATGAACACGCTGGAAAAAGCCGCTCCGGCGCTGCGCATGAACGAGGTGATCCCCGACGTGGTACGCTTCGCCGTCCAGGCCGGGCGGACCAATCCGCAGGTCGCCAGCGCCGTCTTTTTGATGGCGGTCAAAGCCCTGCCCGCCGGGGAACTACGCCGCGTGTTGGGCGATCAGCCGTTCGTAAGCCAGCTCCCACGCGAGATGCAGATCGCCCTCACCTATCTGCAACCTGAGCCGCGCACGCCGGTCCCGCCGCACGTCCTGGACCAGGGCGCCCGCGCGTTTGGCGACGGACACCGCATGACCGTACTGGCCCGCCTGGTAGAAGCCGCCATGTACCTGGAGCGGCCCGAACTGCTCGACACGGCGGCACTGCAAGGGCTGCTGGTCATGACGCAGTCGGCCTCGGCGGAAGATTACCAGGGCCTGATCCAGCAGGTCGTGGACAGCCTGAGCCAACCCTCGGCCATCCAGGTGCTAGAGCCGCCGGGACCGCGCGTGCTGCTCCAGCTTTTGCTGCAAACGCGCGATTTCAACGGCGTGGTTGGCATGTTGGAGTTCTACCAGAATTCGGTCTTCGGCCTCGAACGACTCGGCGAATTCACGACCCTGGCCGGAGAACTATACCGGATGGCGGCGCTCGCGCCTGAGGCCCTCAACGAAGCCCTGACCGTCCTCGAAGGCAGCCCCCTGCGTCCTGAGCCGCGCGCCGCGATTTACTGCAATGCGCTGATCAACCGGCAGTGGGCCCCGGATCAGGATTACGCGGCGCGGCGCCTGACCACGATGATCTTCAACGATCACAACCTGGTCAGCGCGATCGGGCAGGACAACGTCCTGCGGCTGCTCGACTTTTACGCACGCTCCCAAAACGCGCTCGATTCGCTCCGGGTGGCGGCAGCCCTGATCGACCAGTCGCTGCATCAAGGGACCGAGGGCGCCGCGCTGATCGTCCGCATGTGGCCCTCGATCACCTGGAACCAGGCCGCGACCGAGGCCGCCATCGAACTGACCAAACGCTTCCTGCGGGGCGTGCCGGTGCGCCAGATTCCGGCGCTGCTCACCTATTTCACCACCCAATTGGGTCCGGCAGTGGGCGAAACGCTGCGCGCCACCTATCTCATGCGGCAAGTGCTGGGCGACATGGACGTGCTGCAAGCCGCCGAGAGCGTGCACATCGCGGCGGAAATGCTGACCGACATGGCCGTCACCTACCACACCAACCGGGAACTCCCGCCGATTCACCGACTGCGCCACGACCTGGACACCATGCCGGGCGGGCTGTCGGAACCGGAACGCCAGCAGGTGGCTCAGAACACGCTGCTGATCCCCCGCCTGATCCACGAGATGGGACGCGAGCGGTCGCGCAAGAAAGGCAAGCCCCCGGTCGAAGAGCTGCTGGTCCAGGGACAGGCAGCGCCTCAGAATGGGGTAGACCTGCTGCGCTTCATCGGCGGCTACTTCGCCGAACGACAGGTCATCCCGATCAACCTGGGACGCGAAGAGATGGCCCACCTGCTGGGATCGCGCTCGGCAGCCATGTTCCTGCGCGAAACGACGGCGATGGCCAAACTGCTCACCGGCCTGAAAGCGGCGTTTGAAACCCAGGACAGCAGCGCGACCACGCCCCAGGCCCTGGCCGACGAACTGGCCAGCCTGTGGAGCAGTCTATCCCTCTACCAGCAGCGCCGCACCCAGGAGACCTTCGCCCGTGACTGCCAGCAGCTCGCGGACGTGATGAGCCTGATGGCCGACAAGTCCAGCGACCGGTTCGGCTCCGACGGCGGGGCTGGGCGGCAGTTGGAAACCGGCCAGCGCCGTCCGCAGACCGCGCTGGAAGCCCTGCGCTGGATTCACGGATACTTCGCGCGCAAGCACACGCGCAGCACGCGCACCTGATGGAGCGCCCATGAACCGACGACGGTGGGCAGCAGTTCTGACCGGCCTGGCCCTGGCCGTACTGCTCGCTGCCTGTAGCGACAACCATGCAACCTCGCGGGGACACGCCCCGACACCGCCCCCTACCCCCTCCACCGACCGGCTGCGGGTCAATGGCGCGTCGGCAGGCGGGGCGCGTCTGCGGGTCACGCTGCCCTCGATCAAGCTGCTCAAGCCCTACCTGGTGGACGACGTCCAGGTTTTCGTGATTCTGGTCGATCCCGACGGCAGTTATGCCTACCTGGTCTATCCGGCCAACCGCGCCGGGGCGGCGACGACCCAGATCGATCTCACCACGACTCCGCTCGACATCAGTCTCGACCAAAACACCGCCACAGCGTCGCTGTGGGTGCTGGCCGTCCACAATACCGGGTACGAAACTGCCGAGCAGTTCGGCCTGGATGCGCTGGCGGCCAGTTTGGGCATGGGTCTGCGCCATTGGCTGAACAGCGGCGATCCGCAGGATGATCCCCTGGCGGCAGTGGTCAGCGCCTCCGACGGCAGTCTGTTTGACTGGTTCGGCAGCATCGACGTCCTCGGCCAGGACATGATCACGCTGCGCGCCGGTGACAACTGGGATGTCGGCCTCGCGTCGCAGCGATCCGCCGACGGTGGTTTGAACGTCGTGTACAGCGTGCAGCATCTCTCGGCATCGGAGGCGTCGCTGTTGCCCTCACCCACCCCGTTCGACGAGCACGCCGGATACAAGCTGCGCGTGGACGAAGACTTCTTGAGCGGGGCCAGCGCGCATCACTGGTACGAAGGCCAGGATAATACGTATGCCAACGCGATAATCGATGGTGCCTACCAGATCCGCCTGACGCAGATCATCCAGCGCGATTTCGGACTGTCGTGGGGATCGATGGAAGACGAACGGTTCCAGAACTACGACCTGGAAGCCGGGGTCCAGCTGGTCGAAGACGATGCGCTGAATGCGCGCTACGGCATCTGGTTCGACTACCAGGACGACTACAACTTCATCTATTTTGGCATCTCCAACACGGGTGAATACCGGGTCGCCGTGATCCAGAGCAACAGCAACCGGATCGAAATCCAGAACTGGACCTCTAATCCGGTGGTCCGGTCTGGGGCTGCCACCAACGTCTTGAGCATCAAGAAAGAGGATGGTGGGCAGGTGACGCTCGGCATCAACGGGGAACAGGTCGCCACGTTCGTCGATAGCACCTTTGACGGCGGCTCCATCGCCTTCTTCTGTTACGCGGAAACCGTGCCTACGACCTGCCGCCTGGAACGCCTGCGCATCTGGGAACCGGAGTGAGGCGCGCCGTGCCGCTAGATTTCACCCTGAGCGCGTTTGACGAGTTCTGCCAGCGGCTGACGCACATGCCGGTCTTCACCGTCGCCGGTTACCTGGCGCGCACCACCCCGCCCCCAACGCCTTTTCTGATCCTGCGCCTGGACGTCGATTACCGGGAGCGCCACGCCCTCTACATGGCCCGCATCGCCGAACGTTACGACCTGCGCGGGACGTTCTATTTCCGGCGCGGCTTCGACCTGGAAACTATGCGCGCCGTCGCCGCTCTCGAACATGAGGTAGGCTATCATTTCGAGACGCTGGATACGTGTCAGGGGGATTTCGACCAGGCGGAGGCGCTGCTGCTCGATCACCTGACCGAGCTGCGCGCGGCAGGGCTGACGATCCGGACAGTGGCGGCGCACGGCAGTACCCCCACGGCCCCGACCTATGTCAGGAACCTGGATCTCTTCGCCAAACGGCCCGACCTGTTCGAGCGGGCCGGACTGCTGGGCGAAACGACGCTGAGTTTCAATTTCGCGAAAGTGACCTACCTGTCAGACGCCACCTGGACGTGGCACCGCTACAGCCATTACCAGCCCGGCCTCACCGGCGAGGTCACGTCGCTCAACCGGATCAAAAACGAATTGGCCCGCCGGGACGCGGGCCTTTACATCAATTTTCATCCTCACCAGTGGTTTCCTCACCCCGCCAGCACCACCTATTTCCGGCTGCGGCACCGCATCGGCAGACGGCTGCTGCCCCTGCTGCGCCAGCTTGAGGAAGCGGCGGCTAAAACTTGACGAGGGTGGGAACCAGCAGCAGCATACTTCCGGCGCTGATCTGGCAGAAAAAGCTGGCCGCCAGGCCATGCCGCCAGTTCACATAGCCGTAGAGGAAATTCAAGAGCACCACGGCGGTCCCGAACACGACGCCGACCACCGGCGTTTCGCTCAGGTTCAAATGAGGGAAGAACATCAGGACCGACCACAGGCTGGCCAGCACGGCCACGACCGGGATGGAATAGGTGCGCTGCATGGCCCCCCGGAAAAACAGCGATTCCGCGACCGGCATGGCAAACACAGTTGCCTGGAACACCCAGGTTTCAAACAGCTTGTTGTTATCCTGCCCGGCGCTGAACAGGCGGTGTGACACCGTCGCCAGCGTATCCCAGCCGACCAACATCAGCGCCCCGCCGGTGAAGATCCCCAGCGCGATGCCCCACAGCAGGTCGCCCGGATCGGTCACTTTGAGCCGGATGCCGGTCCCGATCAGGAAAGCGATCCCGCCCATCGCGGCGAGCAGCGTCCACAGCAAAACGTAGCGCATATTGGTCTGCACCGGCGTCAAACCGATGCTGAGCGCCATCGCCATGATGTAGCCCAATACCGGGTCGAAATCCTGACGGTGGCTGCGCGGCGCCGGGGCGGCTTCTTCGGGATCGTCGCCCCAACTCTCTTCCGCCTCGTCGCGCCGGACGGGGATAGCCTGGGGCGGGTGACCGATCCGCAAGCGGCGATCACGCGGCAGCATGGGCCGTCGGGGAGCGGGCTGCTCGGCGTCGTCAGGGCGCTGATCGGGGGGGACGTTCACGCCAGGGCCTTCTGGATAGCGGCCAGAACCTGATCGATATGCTCCGGACGAATCCAGTAATGGGTCACGGCGCGGAAGCGGCGCGGCCCCATATCCATGATCAGGATATTCTGGGCTTTCAGCTTCTCCGCCAGTTCCGGCGCGGTCAGTTTGACGTCGGCGCGCAGGTTGAAAAAAACCATATTGGTCTGCACGCTGCTCAGGTCGATGTCGATCTGCGGCAGCCGGGCCAACCCCTCGGCCAGGTGGCGGGCATTTTGATGGTCTTCGTCGAGGCGCAGCGTCATCTTTTCCAGCGCGATCAAGCCCGCTGCTGCCAGCACCCCCGCCTGGCGCATCCCACCGCCGACGATCTTGCGCATTCGCTGCGCTTCCGCGATGAACGCGTGCGATCCGACCAGCACCGATCCCACCGGGGCGCAAAGTCCTTTGGACAGGCAGAAGGTCACGCTGTCGGCTGCCGCCACCAGGTCGGCCACGTCGCAGCGCAGCGCCGTGGCGGCGTTGAAGATACGCGCGCCGTCGATGTGCAGCGCCAGGTGATGCTGCCGGGCGATGTCGCCCACCGCGTCGATATACGACTTGGGGATCGGGATGCCGCCGACCGTGCCCTGCGTGTTTTCGAGCGCGATCAGCCGGGTGCGCGGCATGTGGACGTTATCGGGACGGATCGCGCCGCGAATGGCGTCCAAAGGCAGCGTACCGTCCGGCTGGACCGGCACGGTATGCGGGTGGATGCCGCCCAACGCCGCGATCCCGCCCACTTCGTAGACGAACGTGTGTGCCTTGTCGCCCAGGATGACCTCGTCGCCGCGCCCACAGTGGGTCAGCAGGGCGACCAGGTTGCCCATCGTGCCGCTGGTGACGAACAAGCCTGCCTCTTTGCCCAGGCGCCGCGCCGCGGCTTGCTGAAGCCGGTTGACGGTCGGGTCCTCGCCAAACACATCGTCCCCGACGTCGGCATTGGCCATCGCCTCGCGCATTTCAGGCGTGGGCCAGCTCACCGTATCGCTCCGCAGATCAATCGCTTTCATAGATCAGCCCACTTTCAACAAGCCGCCCGACGTAGCGTTACGCCGGGCGGGATTCAGGCACAGCAAAAAAGTGGCGCTACAGAATCGCCGCCACCAGCGCGGCCAACACCACACAGGCCAGACAGAACCCGATTACGAGGATCGGGATGGTCGTGGCCGTCACGAACGCCGCCGGGAGGAAGAACAGCAGCCGGGCGAAAGCACTCACCCACTCCGGCACTTCCTGCGCGTTGGCGAATTCTACCGGCGCACCAACATACTCGACCTTGTCCTGGTCGGACTCTGGCTGGCGGGCGTTCATAGGCCGCTACGCTTAATAACGCTTGACAATCGACCGGTAGACGGCAGGTTGGCGCGTCTGGAGCGTCTGGAACTCCTCACGGGATTTGCGTACCTCGTCGAGATCGATCCGGGCAACGCAGTAACCCTCACGCGGCTCGCCGCTGGTGGGATCTTTTTCTTCCAGCGACGCGAACACTTTGCCGCGCGGGCCGACGATCATGCTCTCGCCGCCAAACTTCAGGGTCACGTCCTCGCCGACGCGATTCGAGGCCGCCACGTAGACGGCGTTCTCGAAGGCGCGCGCCTTGACATAGGTGCGCCATTCTTCGATCTGGTCGGTTTCCCAGTTGGCGAGCACGGCCAGGAATTCCGCCCCGTCGAGCGAAAGGCAGCGCGCCACTTCGGGGAAGGCCAGGTCCCAGCCCAACATCAAGCCAATCGTCCCGATTTCCGTCTCGATCACGGGCAGACGGAAGCCTTCGCGGAAGGCCATGCGCTCTTCACCGCGCAGGTGAACCTTGTTGTAGCCGCCTAGCACTTCGCCGTCGGGACCGACCAACACCGCCGAGTTGTAGAGCACGCTCTCGACTTTTTCCTTCGTCACCATTCCGAAGGCGATGTACACGCCGAACTCGCCCGCGCGCTGCGCCATCAGGTTGACCGACGGGCCGGGGATACGCTGCGCCAACTCGGTGAACCGGACGCCCAACTCGTAGCCGCTGGTCACGAGTTCCGGGAATACGATCAGGTCGACTTTTTGCTGAGAGGCAATCTTGGACACGAAGTCCGACATCTTCACCAGATTATCTTCCGGCTCACCCAAGGCCGGTTTCATTTGCACAGTGGCTACGGTAATTTCACGCATGGGTTCTCCTCGTTTACGGGGGTATTGTTTTGCTTGTGGGTGGGGCCATCTCCACACTTGATTCAGCCCCTTAATGTAGCGCCAAAACAGGGCGAAGTCAAATCCGCCGTCGCTCCTACCCGGCAGGCGTTGGGCTATGGACTTTCCCCGTCTTTTTCAGTGATCAGCCCAGCATCGAGCGCGTTCAGCTCATCCAACAGCGCCAGCACGCGGTCGTTGGGAGGAATATCCTGCATCGACTGGCCACGGTGCCGGTAATGGACGCGCCCCTGCCTGTCGATCACGACCAGCGCCGGCATCCGGCCCAGCTTGAGCCAGCGCACCTGTTGGCCGTAGAGCCGGGCGACCTGGTGATCCGGATCGGGCAGGCCGACAAAAGGAAGCTGGTTCTTCTCCCAATAGGCTTTGAATGCCTGGGGACCTTCCGGGCCGACCACGAGGATCACCGCCCCGCGCCGGACGAACTCGGCATAGTCCTGGCGCAACTGCGCCATGTGCGCGCGGCAGTGGGGTCAGAGAAAGCTCCGGTTGAAGACCAGGATCACGTGCTGCCGGTCCCGGTAATCGGACAGGCTGACCAGCCTGCCCTCGACATCCTCCAGCGTGAAATCGGGAGCCGGTAAGCCGGACCATTCCGGTGACTCGCTCATTCCGCCCTCCTTTCGATCCTCAACGCGGCAGCCGGTCGAGGATATTTTGCAGCTTGTCGGGCAGCGGCGCGCTGACGGTCAGGCGCTGGCCCGTATCGGGCAGCGTGAACGTCACCGACGCGGCGTGGAGGAAATGGCGGCTGATCTTGAGGCGCTGCTTGCGATAGCCATAAACCGTATCACCCACCACCGGGTGCCCGATGAAAGCCAGGTGCACGCGAATCTGGTGGGTGCGCCCGGTCTTGGGATGCAGCTCAAGCAGGCTGTTTTCCTCAAAGGTTTCCTTCACGTGAAATTCGGTCTGCGCTTCGCGGCCCTCATGCAGCACGCCCATACGCTTGCGCATGTTCGGATCGCGGCCAATGGGCGCATTGATCACGCCGTCGGGGGTATCGGGCACGCCTTCGACCAGCGCCAGATAGACCTTCTCGACCGTCCGCTTTTTGAACTGGGCCTTCAGGCTGTCCAGGGCTTGCTCGGTCTTGGCCACCAGGATAACCCCGGAGGTCTCTTTGTCCAGCCGGTGGACGATGCCCGCCCGGCCCGGCTCGCTGAAGGCGGCGATCTGCGGCCAGCGCGCCAGGATGGCGTTCACCAGCGTGCCGGAGGCGTGCCCGAAAGCCGGGTGCACGACCATCCCCGCCGGTTTGTTGACCACCGCCAGGTGCTCATCCTCGTACAGCACTTCCAGCGGGATCGCTTCGGCCTCCGGCGCGGCGGCCTGATCCGACACCGGCAGCCGGACCCGGATCGTCTCGCCACCTTCGACACGATAGGAGGCTTTGGCGACCCGGCCATTGACCATCACCTGTCCCTCATGGATCAACGCCTGAAGCTGGGCGCGCGAAAAGCCATCGAAATGCGCCACCAGGACTTTGTCCAACCGTTCGCCGGAGGCCTCGGCGACAAACTCGACCTCTTGAAAACTGTCACTCATCGGCGTTTACCCTATCACCCTGGAATATGCGTTGCATCCGAACCGTTCAGCCGCTAGAATGCAGCAGGTTTTCAGACGCAAGAAAGGAACATTCATGGCCCCCACCGACCGTTTTGTATCCGAAAACAGCTTCTACGTCCGCTACGTCGAGACGGACGCGATGGGCATCACTCATCACTCGAATTATATCGCTTACTTCGAAGAAGCCCGCAGTCACTATTCGCGCGTGCGCGGCGCCGATTATGCCGACTTCGAGCGCAGCGGCTACTGGCTGACCGTCGTCGAGGTGCACGCCCGCTACCATGTGCCGACGCGCTACGCCCAACAGATCACGGCCCGCTGCTGGATCGAAGAACTGAAAAGCCGGGGGCTGACCTTTGGCTATGAAATCGTCGATGCGGTCAGCGGCCAGGTCTGCGTGACCGGCTATTCCAAACACGTCTGCATCGACCACGCCGGGCACGTCTCCCGCCTGCCGGACGCCTGGCTGGCCGCGATGAGGCCCGGACTGCCCGCCGATCAGGGATAAGCGACGCGCTGCCCCATCAAGGACACGTCGTAACCCGGCTGGGTGGCGACCGCCGCGCGGAATTCCGCATCGTGCAGCAGCGCCAGCACGTGCTGGATCATCGGCAGATCGACCACGGATTCGGGGATGACGAGATCGTACCGCTCGAAGCCGACCGGGATGAAGTCCAGGCCGAGCGCGATCGCGGCGCTGCGGATGCCCATCCCGCAATCGGCACTGCCCGACGCCACCGCGGCGGCCACGGCCAGATGGGTGTATTCTTCGCGGTCGTACCCGTCCACCTGGGCCGGATCGAGGCCGCGCTGCGACAGCTCGTAGTCCAGCAGCACGCGCGTCCCGGCCCCCCGCTGGCGATTGACGTAGCGCACCCGCGTCAGGTCGTCCAGCGATTGGACGTGCGCCGGATTGCCCGACGCGATGATCAGACCTTGCTCGCGCTGAGCAAAAGTGATCACCCGCACCGGCAGATCGCCCAGCGTGCGGCGGATGTAGGGCAGATTGTAATCGCCCGTTTCCGGGTCCAGCAGGTGTGTACCCGACAGGTGGGCCTCCCCCCGTTTCTGAGCGACCAGCCCGCCCAGGCTGCCGACGTTGGCGGACGCCAGCCGGTTGCCGGGGAAACGCACGGCGAGAAACTGGCCGAGCAGATCCAACATGGGATCGTGACTGCCCACGACTACCACCGTCTGCGCGATCTCCTCCGGCGTGCGGTAGAGCAGAATCTCGACTTCCGCCCCGCTGTTCAATCCCTCGCTGAAGCGCGGCACGTGCAGCAGGCCATCCGCCCGGACCAGCGACGTGATCACCCCAGCTCCGCGCGACAGCGGCGTCGCCAGCGTGCGCTCACCCACCTGGCCGACCGTCACACGCACGAAGTCGTCGTCGCCGGTCGGAGACACGACCTTGCGGGTGAGCAGCGCCTTGATCCGGCGGTAGTGCGGCGCGGCCTGCCCCAACCAACGGTAGATCAGCGGGCGGATGAACAATTCGCCGGTGAGCGCCGCCGAGACGGGATAACCCGGCACGCCGATCACCGGGGTGTCGTGCACCAGGCCCATGATGACCGGATGACCGGGGCGCACCGCTACGCCGTGCACCAGCAGCGTACCTGCCGCCTGCACGACCCGCGCGGTGAAATCACGCGATCCCGCCGACGATCCGGCCAGCACCAGCACCAGATCGTACTCGGAGGTCGCCTCGTGCAGCGCCGCCGCGATGGCGTCCGGATCGTCGGGCAGCAGCGGCCAGCGGGTGAACGTGCCGCCCGCCTCGCGCACCTGCGCGCCCAACACGATGCTGTTGTATTCGATCACCTGCCCCGGCTGCGGGGCCTGATGTGGCACGACCAGTTCCGATCCCGTCGGCAAGATCGCGACTTTCGGACGGCGGCGGACCAACACCGCCGTGTGGCCGCACCCGGCAATGGCCCCCAGGTCGGGCGGACGCAGCACGTGATTCGCGGGCAAGACCAGTTCAGTCGCGACCATGTCTTCGCCCATCATACGCACATGCTGCCAGGGCGTCACCGACGCGCGAATCTCGATGGCATGATCGCCGATGGGCTGCGTGTTTTCGATCATGATCACGGCGTTGTATTCGAGCGGCAGCGGCGCCCCGGTGTTCAGGGGCAGCGCCTGCTCCGGGATGCGCAGTTGGACCGGGCGCGTTTCGGTCGCGCCGACCGTTTCCGACGCGCGCACGGCATAGCCGTCCATTGCCGACGCGTGATAGTGCGGCGAACTGATCCGCGCCCAGACCGGCTCCGCCGTCACCCGTCCCAGCGCGTCATCCAGGGTCACCCATTCGCCGGGCAGCGCCGCGGCACGCCCGCAGGCCTCCAGCGCCGCCAGCAGGCGCGCCTGGGCCTCGTCCATCGGGATATCTTCGAGATAGAAATTCCGCCCGTCCATCAGAACAAGACCACCTCTCCCCACACACCCTCACGCAGTCCGGTCACGTTCAGCGGAATCTTGAGCAGTCCGTCCACGCCGACCAGGGTGAAAATAAGGTTACTTTTGCCGAAAACCGGCTCCGCCCACAGTTCGCCCGCGCGATCCACCAGATGCACCGGGAGGTAATCTTCGCGACCCGCCGCCGACGGCACGTTGACGGCCACGCGGGCCTGCGTCCGTGCCTGGCGAGGGAGTTCCGCACCCAGCAGTCCGGCGATGGCCGGAATGCCGAACAGCGTGAACATCACGAAGGCCGACACCGGGTTGCCCGGCAGCCCGATGACCGGCTTGCCATCCACCACGGCCAGGATGGTCGGCTTGCCGGGGCGCGCAGCCACGCCATGCACCAGGACGCCCGGCGCGCCCAGCCGGTTGATCGTCGCCGCCGTCATGTCGCGCGCGCTGACGCTGCTGCCCGCCGTCACGACAATCAGGTCCGCATCCGGCAGGGTCTCGGCCAATGCCGCGAAAAGCGCATCCGGGTTATCAGGCACAATCGCGTGAGTCTCAACCTCCGCCCCGGCTTGCAGAGCCAATGCCCGGATCGTCCCGCTGTTGATGTCGCGGATCTGGCCGGGATTGAGCCGCGCCGTGGCAGGCGGGACCAGTTCATCGCCGGTCGAAAACAGGCTGACGCGCGGGCGACGCCGGACCGAGATCGGCGCGACGATCCCTAACGCCAGCAGCGCCCCGACGTCCTGGGGCTGGACGCGATGTCCGGCGGGCAGAATCACCGCGCCGGGCTGGACGTCTTCGCCCACCTGGATCACGTTTTCGCCGGGCGCTGCGGGTTTGCGCACCTCGATTTCGTCAGCGGAAAAAGGCTGGGTGTGCTCGACCATCACTACTGCGTCGGCATCGTCCGGTACCATGCCACCGGTGTGGATCAGCACGGTCTCGCCGGTCCGGATCGGCATGGCGGCCACTCGTCCCATCGCCACCTCGCCCACGATGCGCAGGTAGGCCGGGAGTGTTTCCGACGCACCAAACGTGTTCGCAGCCCGCACGGCGTAGCCGTCTACCGAAGAACGCCGGAATGCGGGCAACGCCTCGGGACTGGTGACCGGCTGGGCGATCACCCGCCCCAGCGCCTCCCAGGCCGCGAGCTGTTCTGCCGCCGCCCGGTGGCTCACCTGCCCCCACCAGCGGGAGCGGGCCTCATCGGGCGGGAACACTTCGAAAAATTCAGTCATCATCCCTCACAAAAAAAGGCGTTGTTGAACAACGCCATTTGAACTCGTCGCAAGACTATCCAACCTACAGAAGCAGCGCGAATGACACGGCATTCAGCACGACCAGCACGATCACCCCCGCCAGGAGCGCCAGGCTTTGCAGGCTGATCCGGCCCGCCTTGGCCCCGATCTCGTCGGGGATGTAGCGGAAATAGTCCTCTTTGGACGCGCCAGAGGCCGCGCGCGAAGCCGCCCGAGGGGTTGCTTTGGCTGCCGGAGCGGCGGCTGCCGGGGCCGCGACTTCTTCAAAGTCGTTCGACCACAGACTCCCAAACTCATTTTTGCCGGGCTGATCATCGTCCAGGCTGAACGACAGGTCCTCCTCCTCGCTGGCCGAACCGGTGAAGGGGTCTTCGTCCCCCATCGAGGTATCCATGTCACCAAAGGGAGAAAGCGTTCCACTTGCCGCCGCCGGGGCGCTCGATGATCCGAACGGATCAGGAGATGAGTCCGCCCCAAAAGGATCGGGCGCAGGCGCAGCAGGGGTGCCGCCAAAGCTCTCTTCGGTGTCCCAGGCGGAGTCGAACAGCCCCTCGCTGAAGGCTCCGGGAGCCGCGGCGGGTTCGTCCTCCACGGCAAAGGGGTTGGAATCCATCATGAACGACGTATCGCCGAAGGGGGCCGGCATATTGTCATCGAACGCCGGTGACTCCGCCGGAGCCGAAAACGATGGCATGGCCGCGTCATTATTGCTCAGATTGAGGTTCTGCACCCATTCGTCATATTCCTGCGCCGAAGGAAGCTCCACCTGCTTGCCGCTGCCATACGCCGCAGTACCATCCGTGCGCCCCCAATCCACGCTGGTGGGAATAGCGAAGGGGTCCGGCTCAGCCGGGGGCGTTGTCGCAGGCGGAGCGGGAGGGGTGGCCGCAGGTGCAGCCGGAGCCGCAGGCGGCGTTGATCCGCCGGTCAGCCAATCCAACGACTCGTCTGACGACTCGGAAAAGCCGCCAGGGAAATCGAACCCGCTGCCGAACGGGGCGGAACCGGGCGGTCCACCGACCAGATTGTCACCTGACGCAGTCGCGAACTCGGCCCCAATCGGAGGCGTTTTCGCGGCAGGTTTGGAGGGCGGGGTCGATGGCATGTCGAAGTCGGGAAAAGGCGCATTGAACGCGGCAGTGGATGATGGCGGCGGCGCGGCCTTCTCCTGAGCCGCGCGCTTCTGGTTCAACGACTCCAGCCCTTTGCGAGCCTTTTCGTTGGCAGGATTGATCGCCACTACATTTTCAAGACAGATCTGCTGCTCTTCGAGAGTATCGACCATCGCGCTCAGATAGAGCCAGGCGGTTTCGTGGCTTTCGTTTTCGTCCACGACCGACATGAGCAAGGCACGCGCTTCTGCTTTGCGCCCGGCTTTGAAAGCGGCCATCGCCTGTTGTACTTTTTCGTCGTGTGCCGACATGCTCACCTCACTCACGCCGCCAGAAGAAAACAAATGTACACTGAAGAACTTCCAGTGTACATCTATCTTATCACAATTGAGCGTCTCGTTAGAACAGCCCGACGATTTTGCCGTCTTCGTCGAGATCGATCTTCATGAACGCCGGATTGGTGGGCAGACCGGGCATGGTGCTCATCTCGCCCAGCAGCGGATAAACGAACCCGGCCCCGACGCTGGCCCGCACCTCGCGCACCGGCACGGTGAAGCCCTTCGGCACGCCCTTCAGCGCCGGATCGTGGCTCAGACTCAGGTGCGTCTTGGCCATGCAGATCGGCAGGTGCCCAAAGCCAGCAGCCTCGTAGAAGGCGATCTGCTTCTCCGCCAGCGGCTCGAAGGCTACCCCATCCGCGCCATACACCTCTTTGGCGATGGTTTCGATCTTCTGCTTGAGAGGCAATTCCAGCGGGTAGAGGAACTTGAAGTTGCTGGGCTTCTGGCAGGCCTGGACCACGGCCTCGGCCAACGCGCGCGCGCCTTCACCCCCGTGCGCCCAGTGATCGGACAGCACCGCCGCTTCGGCCCCGGCTTCGCGGGCGATCCGCTCGACCAGCGCCACTTCGGCGTCCGTGTCCGACGAGAAGCGGTTGACCGCCACCACGACGGGCACCCCAAACTTGCGGGCGATTTTGATGTGGTGGGCCAGGTTGCCACCGCCCGCTTCGAGCAGCGCCAGATTCTCGCTGGTATAGGCTTTGTCCAGTGGCGCGCCGGGCGTGACCTTGGGGCCGCCGCCGTGCATCTTGAGGGCGCGGATCGTCGCCACCAGGACGACGGCATTCGGGATCAGCCCCGAATAGCGGCACTTGATGTCGAAGAATTTCTCCATGCCGATGTCCGCACCGAAGCCGCTCTCTGTCACCACGTAATCGCCAAGACGGAGCGCGATCTGATCGGCCAGGATGCTGCTGTTGCCATGCGCGATGTTCGCAAAGGGACCCGCGTGAACGAAGGCGGGCTGGCGTTCCAGGGTTTGCATGAGATTGGGCATGATGGCATCGCGCAGCAGGACGGTTGCCGCCCCGGCGACGCCCAAATCTTCGAGCGTGACCGGCTGGCCGGATCGACTGCTGCCCACCACCGCCCGGCCTACCCGCGCCCGCAGGTCCTTCAGCCCGGTCGTCAAGGCCAGGATCGCCATCAGCTCGCTGGCGACGGTGATGTCATAACCGGTCTTGCGCGGGAAGATCGGGCTGGGCGATCCGTCGGCCAGATCGTCGTCATTGAAACCGACCTGAATCTGGCGCAGGGTACGGTCACAGACGTCTACCACCCGATTCCAGGTGATCGCCGCCGGATCGATGTCCAGACGCTTGATCCCACGCTTCGCCAGGCCCTCGTCGGTTTGGCGACTCTCGTGGTACATCCGGGTATCCAGGGCAGCCGCCACCAGATTGTGGGCCACCGTGATCGCGTGAATATCCCCCGTAAGGTGCAGATTGAAATCTTCCATAGGGATAATCTGGCTGTAGCCGCCGCCTGCGGCACCGCCCTTGATGCCGAAGGTCGGGCCCATGCTGGGCTGCCGGATGCAGCAGATGGCGTTGTAGCCGAGTTTTCCCAATGCCTGCGTCAGGCCGACGGTCGTGGTGGTTTTGCCCTCACCGAGCGGCGTAGGCGTAATCGCGGTGACGTCGATATATTTGCCCTGGGGACGGTCTTTGAATTTCTCCAAGACGGAGAGGTGGACTTTGGCCTTGCGGGCCCCATAGAAATCCAGATCATCCTCAGTCAGACCCAATTTTCTGGCGATTTCAATAATCGGGCGGATATTAGCGGCCTGTGCGATTTCAAGATCACTCGGTACTACCGTTGCAGTCATAAGCTATTCTCCAATAAAAATACAAAACAGCACTCTGCCAGATTTTTGAACTCGCGGACTCCCCTACCTGTCCCACCGCTAACACTACACCCTACTCGTCCAGAATCCCCATGTCAATTGCCTCGTCGTAACCGACCCGTTCCCCACCACCTGAAGCGAGCGTTTCCGCCAAATCGCTCAAGCTGTCGGGATCGAACATGCTGGCGGCCAGTCCTTCGTCAATCGATTGGCCGAACAAGGCATCCATGTCGATATTCGCCGCCACTGGTGTGGCAGGTTCGGCAGCAGCATCCAACATCGCCGCGAGTTCGACAGTTTCTTTCTTTTTCTTCTTGCGGACAGGCTCTTCGACGACTGGCTTGGGAGGCTCTTCCACCACTTCCTGCTTGGGCAGTGGAAGCGGTTCAGGCTTTTTGACCGAGTAGGCGGCATCACCGATCAGGTCGATGATCTGGTCGGCAGCGCGCCGCCCAAAAACCGTCACCGAACCGAAAGCACGGCTCGATCCTTCAAAAATCAAGCACATGAAATAATGCACGCCCAGCGCCAGCCCGTAAATATCGAGCCGCTCGCCGTCGTAATACTGCATGGTCCAGGCATTGCCCCCCACCAGGGGGCTGACATCCGCCGACCGCCCGAATGAAGGCCCCAGGATCGCGGCCAGTTTTTCCCGGTCGACGTAGCCGGTCGCCCCCTGATCGATCAACACGCGTCCCGTGCGGTCTGCCAGGATGATGCCCATCGCGCCGACGTCACGCGTGAGCGAGGCCACGATATCGCGCAGCCGGTTCACGTCAATCGCCGGGACTGGCCCCAGGTCCGATTCGGACTTCGCTTCATGTTCTTCGACCGCGATAGCCTCTTCGCCGTCGAGCGCGATACGCAGCCCGCGCAGGAACGGCTCGGCGACCGGGCGCATATAGTACTGGAAAGGAGCATCTTTGAGCGCCTGGGGTTCGAGCAGCGGATCGCCCTCGTCCGCCAGCACGATCACCGGAGTGCCCAGCGAATCCCGGCTGAGACGTGTTGCCAGGTCCACGCCATGCATCGAGCCGGGGATGCGATAGGCAGTTACCACCAGCGCGGTGTTGCCCTGTAGAATCTCTTCCACAGCATCTTCGGCAGTAGGCACCTCGACCAGGATATGAGGGCGGCTCAACAGCACCAGCGCGCCCCGCACGATCCGCGCCACATCGTAAGATGAGTCAACAACCACAATTCGAGGGACCGAGGGCATAGCTCAATACCTGCTTTTCTGCTGACGCTCAATCGACGGACATATGATAAAACAATTATAGCCATTTTACAGCGAAGTGATAATCGAACCTATCGCATTTCTATCCTACCGGATCGCAACTCTCCCGGCAAAACTCACAAAAAATTCACAACTCGTTAACGCCGGTACTCCCGTACCTTGTTGTACCACAAATTGGGGCAACAGGATATAATGGTCTTGTGATATAATGACAACGCATTAAGGAATCTGCCGGGTTTCCACACGGGAAAGGAACTCAATCCATGGCAAAATCGCGGACAGAGTTGATGGTGGATCGCCTGCGCGATCTACAGACAGGAACGCCTGATATCGAAGCCTCGGCGGTCGTCAGCGTCGATGGATTGATCATGGCCTCGGCACTGCCGGCCAGTGTCGAAGAAGACCGCGTTTCGGCCATGTCAGCCGCCATGCTCTCGCTGGGCGAGCGCATCTCCTCTGAGTTGGGCCGCGGGCTGCTGGATCAGGTCTACGTGCGGGGAGACAACGGCTTCGTAATCTTGATGTCTGTAGGGGAAGAGGCAGTGCTCACGGCGTTGGTCCGCGAAAGCGCCAAGCTCGGACTCGTATTCCTGGACATGAAACGCGCCGCCAACGACCTGGAAAAGCTGGTCTAGGGCGGAGCCATAACCTCGACCCATACGGCGGGGAGAGGCAGGCTCATGGGCCTGAACTCCCCGCCGTTTTTTATACAACGACCGCGCCAACCGCAGAATACATGGAGTATACCGATGGCCCTTGCCGATTATGTCCGCGCCATGCCCAAAGTTGAACTACACGTCCACCTGGAAGGCACCGTCCGGCCCACCACCCTGTTCGACCTGACCCGAAAATACGGGATTTCCCTGCCCGTCGCGACCGCCGACGATCTACAGGAGTGGTATACTTTCCGCGATTTCGAACACTTTGCGGAGATTTTCGTCACGATCTGCCGCTGCCTGCGCGAAGCGGAAGACTTCACGCGGATTGTCTACGAATACGGGGAAGACATGGCGCGCCAGAACATCCGCTATGCCGAAGTCACCTGGACACCGTATACCCATATTGGCGACACCGTGTTCTGGCCGCAGCTCTCGTGGGAAGAACTGTTGAGCGCGATCAACGCCGGGCGCGAACAGGCCCGGCGCGAGTGGGGAGTCGAAATGCGCTGGATTCCGGACATCGCCCGGCTGTTCCCCGACACTTCCGCGCCGGTGGTCGAATGGCTCACCTCGCCCTCCGGACTCGCCGGCGGCGTGGTCGCCCTCGGCCTGGGCGGGCCCGAAGTGGGCTATCCGCCGGAGCTGTTCGAGCAGCCGTTTGCTCAGGCGGTCGCCAAAGGACTGCACAGTAATCCCCACGCCGGGGAGACGGTCGGACCGGCCAGTGTATGGGGCGCGATCCGGTCGCTCAAGGCGGAGCGGTTGGGGCACGGCGTGCGCTCGATTGAAGATCCCGTGCTGGTGGACTACCTGGTCGGGCACCAGATCCCGCTGGAAGTCAACCCCACCAGCAACCTCTGCCTGGGGGTCTACCCGTCCTATGCCGAACACGCCCTGCGGCGGTTAGTCGAAGCGGGTGCCTGCGTCACGCTGAACTCCGACGATCCGGCACTGTTCAACACCACCCTGAACGACGAATATCTTCATGCCGTGCAGGATTGCGGCCTGAGTCTCGACCAACTCGAACAGGTCGCACTGAACGGCCTGCGCGCCAGCTATCTGCCGGAGGATCGAAAACACGCGATGCTCCACGAGTTCCAGGCGGAATATGACCGGCTGCGCGGCCAGAACGGGCTGGAGAATGGACGCTGAACTCGAAAGTTTGTGGGCTAACCTGTTGAGCGAAGACGCTGACCAGATTTTGGCCGCCTGGAAGGGGTTGGACGCCGACGAACAGGCGGCGATCCAGGCTCACCTGCGCCGCATGGCCACGGAAGAAGGCTGGACCGACGGCCAGCGGATCGCCGCGCAGGCGGCGCTCGCCGCCATCGACGACGCCGCTCCCTGAGAGGTCACTCACGCCCCTCCCTCAATCCCTCCCCGCAGGCGGAGAGGGACTTAAGAGCCACTACCCCCTTCCCCTGCGAGCGGAGGAAGGGCTGGGGATAGGGGCTTTTCAAAAGGCTTCTGAGGCTCTCCCCAACAAAAGAGCCGGGCACAACCCGGCTCATTCTTAGCATCCCATCCTCACTACGCGCCGCGGCGGTAGTCGATCAGCTCGATGATTTGCAGCAACACCTGCCGCACACTGGATTTCTGAACCGCGACGCACGGCATCACCGTCACGTCTTCGCCCGGGTTGACCTTGCGCCGGAGTTCGTTCAGGCTCACCGCGCCGGGCAGATCGGTCTTGTTGGCGGCGACGAGATACGGCACATCGTGAAAGCTGGAGAACAGCTCGATCAACTGGGCCGCATCCGGAAAAGACGGCGGATCGGTGCTGTCCACCAGTACGATGAAGCCGTGCATCTCGCGCGCCAGGATTTCCCACATGAAGTCAAAGCGGGCCTGGCCGGGAGTGCCATTCAGGTGCAGCACTTTGCCGTCCAATTCGACGCGACCATAATCCATCGCGACGGTGGTCTCGGCTTTGATCCCGCGATCCTCGGTCGTGATCTTGCGCTCGGTCGTCACCACTTCAATATCCGAAATCGTGCTGATAAACGCCGTTTTGCCTGAATTAAACGGCCCGGTGACGATCACCTTGTAGAGGTTAGACACGCCGTCCTCCTCAATCAGTCCTTCTCACGCTTGAAGTCCACAAACCGGTAGCCAACACCGCGTTCGGTCAGAATGTACTTGGGATCAGACGGGTCTTCCTCGATTTTTTCGCGCAGATAGTTCACATAGAGGCGCACGTAGTGCGTTTCGTCGCGATATTCATAGCCCCAGACCTTCGCCAACAACTGCTCGTGCGGGACCGTCCAGCCCGCATTTTCGATCAGGTGGTACAACAGCCGGTACTCGGTAGGACGCAGCTTGATGTGCTCCCCGGCGACGATCACCTCCCGCCGGTTGAAATCCACACTAAGGCGGTCATCGACCTTCAAAACGGCCTGCTCAGGAGATGCGCTGGGCATATCCGCCCGGCGCAGCACCGCGCGCACCCGGCTGGACAGCTCACGCGATCCGAAAGGCTTGGTCACGTAGTCGTCGGCCCCCAGTTCCAGGCCATAAACCTTATCGTCCTCCTCGCCTTTCGCCGTGAGCATGATCACCGGGATACTGGAAAACTCGCGCAGCATCCGCAGCGTCTCGAACCCATCCAGTTCCGGCATCATGACATCCAACAGCACCAGATCGGGAAGCTGAGTACGGATGGCTTCCAGGGCCGCCAGACCATTATGCGCTTCCAAGACCTGATAACCTTCCAGTTCCAGGTTCATGCGAATAAAACCGATCATGCGCGGCTCATCATCCACCACGAGGATGCGCTTGGCATCGCGGGGAAGTGGGCGCGGCGGTTTGACGGACGACATGGTGATCTCTTCTCCAGGTGAACAGCGTCAGTCAGCCAGGAAGCTGATGATCTCTTCTTCTTCGCGCGACGGCATAATCTCGACGAAATTAATCCGGTGCCAGGGAAGGATGATCGTCTGCACTTCCGGCTGAACGTAATGCAAGTCTTTGCCATCTCGCCGACGAGGGTTCGTACACGTGATCGTCAAGTCCGTCGGCAGAGGGAGAGTTTCAACCTCCGCCATGATGGCTTCTTCATTGGAAACATGAATCAGAAGTGTGTGCATCTCAACGGCTACCTTTGTCCCGAAATCTATTTGAAAAAGACATGGAAAACTAACCGCCCCATACGAACTTCGTCACCATCACGGACGACCCGCGGCTGATTGGGAATCAACCGCTGCCCGTTCAGATAAGTCCCATTGGTGCTGCCCAGGTCCACCAGGGTCAACGTATCCTCACCGCGCTTCATCAGGGCGTGACGACGCGACACCCCCTGCTCCGCGGCGCCGAACACCGCCAGGTCGAAATCAGGCACCAGGTCCGATTTCGGATCGGATCGGCCAAACAGCAGCTCATCCCGCGTATCCAACCGGATCGACTCCGAATGATCACGCACGCGGATGATCACGGAAGATCCCGAGTCAAAGCGGGCCGTGCCCCAGGTCATGCGCCCGTGCGAATTGGCGTGATCTTCCGGGACGAGTTGGGTGGTAGACAACGCATCCTGCTTGCCTAGAAACGGATGGCCGCACTCTTCGCAGAAGAATACCCCTTCGCGGTTGGTATAGGCACAGTACGGACAGGTTTTCATCCACCCGCCTCCCCAGGCTCGGGCAGAGCCAACAGCCAGCGCGTCCCAAATTTGAGCGTCTTACGTCCTTCTTCCGAAAGCATATTGGTGTGTGACACCCGGCGCGCCTCGACCATCGCCATCTGGGCCAGTTCCTCCTGCCCGGCAGCCAGCAACCGGGTCGCCAGGTTCTCCAACCGGCGGGTCGCTTCGACGACATTGCCGGAGGTGACCGCCGACTCGGCTTTCTGCTGCATCCGGTAGAGCGTCAGCTTGCCCAACGCATCGAGGATCGCCAGTGGGGGTTCTTCGGGGGTGGGATTCTGGGCAATCTCGACCGAAATGTCGCTAAGGACTTTGTAGGCCTGCCGGTCCTCCACCAGGACATCGCCTGTTACATCCAGGCGCACGACCGAGCGGAAGCCGGTCTTGGTGCTGGGCGGCATTTGCAGTTGGATCAGCACCGACATAGGCCGGTTGTATTCCAACCCACCAATCGGGATCGGGTGCGGCTTGGTTTGCAGCGGCTGCGGCGTAGGCGTGAGCTTGAAGACCGATTCCAGGACCACGTCCGAATCGGGCGCAATCGACAGGTGCAGACGCTCGGCAAACGAATCGCCGAGGCTGCGCACACGCTCGTTCAGAAAACGGACGACCGCCGAAGGGGAGTTGATGTACGCCGACGTCCCCCCCGTGCCAGACGCCAACGCATCGAGGAACACGTCGTTCCACTCTTCGCCAATCCCCATCGCGCTGATGGAGATCCCTTCGTCCGCGGCGTGCCTGGCCAGATCAAGACAGCGTTCCTCGTCGCCAAAGGTCCGGCCATCGGTGAGCAGTACGACGTGATTGACGAGGCGCGGACCCAGATAGCGGCGGCACTGCTCGACCCCTGCCGCCAAACCGTGATAGATTTCGGTGCCTCCCTCGGCGCGCATGATACTCACGATGGCGCGCAGGGACGATTTGTCTTGCACCGTGCTGGCCGGGATCAAAACGTCGGCCCGGTCGCCAAAACTGACGATGGAGAGCACGTCGTCCGGCGAAAGCTGCTCGATGATCTGGTGAGCGGCGATCTTCACCTTGTCCAGCCGCGCCCCGCGCATCGACGTACTGCGGTCCAGCACCAGGGTCAGGTTGAGCGGCGCCGTGTGCTGCGTCCGGTCGTTCTCCTGGCGCATCGGGATCACTTCCATGAGCAGGTAGAGCACCTGTGGCTCACCGAGCGTGTTCAACACCCGCTTGCTCGGCGTCACCCGCAGCGTAAAGTAGTTCGGCTCATCCTGGAACTTCCGTCGAGACGCATCATATTGAGCACGGAGTCGAGGATTCCCCAGAGCCTCATAAGCCGCGGCAATATCCCGAAACTGGATATCTGCTCCTTCGTTCGGGTTGGCATCGGGATGGAAACGTCGCGCCATGACCCGGTAGGCCTCCCGAATATGTTCTTGAGTTGCTTCGGGAGGAATGCCAAGAATTGCATATAGATTCTGTGATGCGTCCATCAGCCGCCCCAAATCCCGCTTAGCCCGGCACTTGAACGATAATGACCGTGATATTGTCCGGACCACCCCGCTCATTCGCTAACTTCACCAGCTCGTTACACGCATCCTGCGGATTGGCACGATGCTTGGATAACACCGCCAGGATATTGTCTTCGGCCACCATGTTCCACAACCCGTCGCTGCACAGCAGCAGCCTCGAACGCGGCGGAAGACGGCGGGTGATCGCGTCGACATCCAGGGTCTCGCTCTGGCCAATGGCCCGGTACAGCACATTGCGCTGCGGATGGTCGAGTGCATCCTGCGGCGTGAGTTGATCCAGCTCGATCAGGCGTTGGACGAGCGAGTGATCGCGCGTGATCTGCTCGATCCCCTCGTCGGAGATCAGGTAAGCCCGGCTGTCGCCCACGTGCGCGATGTAGGCCAGGTCCCCCAGGATAACCGCCGCCGTCGCCGTCGTGCCGCCTTCGGGAATCTCTTCGGTCACGGCCTCATTAGCCTTCTGGACCGCGGCGCGCAGCACTTCGGCGATGGACGGACGATCGGGATCGTTCATGCGCTGGTCGAGCAGCGCCGTCAAAATCTCGCTCACCATGTATTTGGACACCATGCGGGCGGTGATGGCCGAGGCGCGCTCGCCTTCCTGGTGACCGCCCATCCCATCCGCGACGATAAACAGGCCAAAATCGGGCAGGTTATCGTTCATCGAACTGGAAGCGACCATGCCGAGCATCGAGTCCTGATTGTTGCCCCGCACCATCCCCACATCGCTCAGTTGGCCAAAACGCAGCCGCTGCCCTGGCTTGGCGACCATCGTCTCAAGGGGCGGCAGAGGCCGCGTCCCGGCCAATACCACCTGCTCCCCTTTGGCGGTCGGCGCATCCTGCTCCGCGGCGGCTGGGGAAGGCTTGTGCTCAACCGCAGGCGGAGAAGGTGGAGCCGCGATCACTGGCTCAGGCTGTGCAGCCGGTAAGGCATTTTCCCCCTTCGTGATGACGACGTCATCGTCGGTAGACAGAGGACTCGAGTCCGTTGATAGGCCCAACACTCGGCGCAAGAAATCCATAGAATTGTTCTCCGGCAGATTATGCCTTCAGCGCATATACACAATGATCCATTGAACCGATATACACGATGCCCTCTTGAACGGTGGGAGAAGACGGCACCGCTCCCTTGGTCTCGTATTTCCAACGCATCTGACCGTTCTTCGCTTCGACGCTGTAGATATACCCGTCAATCCCCCCAAAATACACGACCCCATCGGCATAGGCCGGCGACGAAGTGATCTGCCCTCCCGTTTCAAAGCGCCAGCGTTCGCGACCGCTTGAGGCGTCGATGGCATACAGGTTGCCGTCGGCGGAACCCACGAAGATTTTTTCATCGCCATAACTCGGCGACGAGATCACGGCCTTGCTCGTCCGGAACTCCCAGGCCTTCCAACCCCGCGTGATGTCCAGGGCGTAGACCTGCCAGTCCATCGAACCGAAATAGACCAGGCCCTCGTGTTCCAGGGGCGACGAGGCCACGCCGCGCTTGGCCTTGAAGCGCCAGATGATCTTGCCGGACAGGTCGAGGCCGACCACTTCGCCGGATTCGAGACCGACCACAATGAATTCTCCGGTGACCAGCGGACGAGATCGAATCGGCAGCCCGCCCGACCAGGTCCACTGCACTCGCCCGGTAGACAACCGCACCGCATACAGCCGTCCATCGTCGCTGCCAAAAAAGACATGGCCGTGAGCAATGCTCGGCGAGGATTGAACCGGTCCCCCGGTGCGCACCGACCAGCTCACCTGCCCGGTGCGGATATCCAGCGCATACAACTGGTTGTCCATCGACCCGAACACCACGAGATTCTCCTGAGCAGCGACTGCCGGAGAAGACACCACGCGCTGTTGAGTCGGATACTTCCATTTGAAAGCGCCTTCGGTGGCGGTCAGGGCGTAGAGGTTGTAGTCATGCGTCCCCACATAGAGGACGTTTTTGTAGACCGCCGGAGACGAACGAACTTCATCCTCGCACTTGAAGACCCACAGCGGTTGAACGCCCCCGGCCTGCTCCCACAGCGAAGTCTCGGACGGCGCCGGTTCCGGTTCGAGCAGACGCAGCGAGATGGAATTCGGTTGGGTGATCTTTTCGAGGGCTTCTTTCATGAAAGCGGCGTCTTGATACCGCTCGTCCGGCTTGAAACCCAACGCCTTCATCACAATCGATTCGAGTTCCTCCGGAACCGCCGGATTCGCAGCCCGGATGGGGCGATCCCCAAAGGTGAAGGGCGGCTCCAGGCGCGGATCGTGCCGCGTCAGGATGTGATGCAGCGTGGCGCCGACCCCGTACACATCACTCGACGGACTGGCCTCGCCGCGATACTGCTCCGGGGCCGAATACCCTTCCGTCCCGATCATGGTCCCTTTCTGGCCTTCCTGGAAAATCTTGGCAATCCCGAAATCCACCAGGCGGATCTGGCCGTGTTGGTCCACCATGATGTTCGAGGGTTTCACGTCGCGGAAGATGATCGGCACCGGGTCCTGGCGGTGAAGATAGCCCAGGACGTCACACAGGTCCAGCGCCCACTTCAAGACGGTTTCGATCGGCAAAAAATCGAGGGTGGAATTGACGATGGCTTCCAGGTCGCGCCCGTTGATATATTCCATCACGAGGTAAGCGCGGGTCTTGCTCGGAAAGTATTCGTAGATTTTGGGGACGGCGGGGTGGCTGAGGGAAGCCAACATGTCCGACTCGCGCTCGAAAGTCTTGAACATCATCTCGCGCATTCCCTGGTCGGTCGAGAGATTGAGCATTTCCTTGACGGCCACATACCGGGTCACGTTAGGAAAGCGCAGATCCCGGGCCTGATACACTGACCCCATACCGCCGACCCCGATCACCCCTGTGATCCGGTAACGGCCCTGGAGCACAGAACCCGGTTGGAGGGTGTTTTCTCCCGAGGGTTGATCAGGCAGATTACCGGCGAATTTTTGCGTATCGACCATGAGCGCCGCCTTTATTATCCGTGGTAGATGTTAACTTTGGATGGCGAATCCGTTTGTGGTTATTATAGTTATCCTACAGGGTTCCCGCAATCACCGTGAATGGACAGAGGATGATTGATACATCCAACACCGCCCAAGTCCTTACAACATCCGAACATCTCCCCACCGACGCCCTGGCGCTCTACCTGCATATCCCGTTCTGCCGGACGCGGTGCAGCTACTGCGCATTCAACACCTATGCCGGGCTGACCGACCTGATGCCATCCTACCTGGACGCCCTGGAGCGTGAGATCCGGTGGGTGGAGAGTCCGGTACGCCACGCGGTCCACACCATCTATTTTGGCGGAGGAACACCCAGTTTAGTGCCGCCGGACCGGATCGGCACCCTGGTGCGCGCCTGCGCGGAGCATTTCGACCTCGCCCCTGACGCCGAAATCTCGCTGGAAGCGAACCCCGGGACGGTATCTCCCGATCACCTGGCCCGACTTCGGCAGGCGGGCGTCAACCGCCTGAGCCTGGGAATGCAGTCCGCGCAGCCCGACGAACTGCGGTTGTTCGCGCGGCGGCATTCTCCAGACGACGTTCGGGCCAGCGTCGAAATGGCGCGCGCTGCCGGTTTTGACAATATCAACCTGGACTTGATTTACGGGATTCCACGTCAAACCTTGAGCCAGTGGCAGCATAATCTGGAGATGGCCATCAATCTGGCCCCAACCCACCTCTCATTGTACAGCCTGAGCATCGAGGACGCTACGCCCATGCAGCAGTGGGTGGAAGAGGGAAAAGTCAGCTATCCCGACCCCGACCTGGCCGCCGACATGTATGAATGGGCTTCCGACCGGCTGGCCGCGGATGGATACGAGCAGTACGAGATCAGCAATTGGACCCGACCAGGCTTCGCCTGCCGCCACAACGTACACGTATGGCGTAACCTGCCCTACCTGGGGCTGGGGGCCGGAGCGCACGGCGGAGCCGCCTGGACCCGCTACGCCAACGTGCTGCGCCCTCATGATTACATCGCGCGCCTCGGCTCCCAGGCCGCGCCGCTGGCTTTTCCGCTGACGGCGGCGGCGGACGACGTCTGTACGCTCACGCTCGACGACGTGATGGCCGAGACGATGATCCTGGGCCTGCGCCTGGTCCAGGAGGGAGTGGCGCTCGATGCGTTCAAAGCGCGCTTTGACCGGGAATTGTGGGACGTCTACGGGGACGAATTGGACCGGCTGATCCAAACCGGACTGCTGCAAATCGACACGGACCGCCGCGTCCGACTCACCTCGCGCGGGCGGTTGTTGGGCAATTACGTCTTCAGGGAATTCGTTTAGAGGCCAAATATGCGCATCCTACACTGTGTCGTGCTGACCCTCCTGGTCGCCGGATTAGCCGCCTGCGGCAGTGCGGACGACAAGAAACCGTCGCCCACCACCACCCCGCCCGGAACACCGGCGCTGCTGCCCGATCTCCAACAGCAGTATACGGCGCTGGTCGAAGCCCAGCAGGCCATCGGCCAGGTTTGGGAAGCCCTGGCCACGGGCCAGCAGGCCCAGTGCGGGGACTACCCGGAGGTGGTCAATCCGGCCACGATCAGCGCCGGAGACGACGACCGGTTGCAACCGCTGGCAGACCTGCTGCACCGCGCGGCCATCAGTCTCAACCAGGCGGTGGACCTGTGGAAAGCCGAATGTCTCAAGCCCCGCGCCAATCCGTCCCCGGACGTGATCGACCAGGGACGGCTGGCGGCCCGCGCCGCCGGAGACGCGCTGCACGACGCCGAACAACAGATCGCCGCGCTCCGACCTTGATCAGATCACCGGGTACAGCGGCGTTTGCTGGAGGGCGGCAATATCAGCCGCGCCGCTAACGAACATGGCGACACGAAGCTGGGCGACCAGTTCCCAGATAACCTGCCGCACGGCATCCAGCGATTCGGCGGCGGCTTTGAGGAACGGACCGGCCACGCCGCCCAGATCGGCCCCCAGCGCCAGACATTTGGCAATGTCGATCCCGTCGCGCAGGCCACCGCTGGCAATGAGCGGCAGTGTCGGGGCGACTTCGCGCACGTAGCGAATGCTGTCGGCGGTCGGAATGCCCCAGTCGGCAAAGGCCCGTGCCACATGGGCATGGCGGGCCGTCGGGGCACGATGATACTCCACCTCACTCCACGAGGTTCCCCCGGAACCGGCGATGTCGATGGCGGCCACACCCGCCTCGACCAGTTGGCGCGCGGCCTGCGGCGAGAAGCCCCAGCCCACTTCCTTGGCGATCACCGGGACCTCCAACTGGCGGCAGACTATCTCGACCTTTTTCAGCAGGCCCGCGAAATTGCCATCGCCTTCGGGCTGGACGGCTTCCTGGAGCGCATTGAAATGCAAAATCAGGGCGTCGGCGCTCACCAGTTCGACTGCGCGGCGGCACTGGTCCAGCCCGTAGCCGTAGTTGAGCTGCACCGCGCCCAGGTTCGCCAGCAGCAGAATATCCGGGGCGATGGCGCGCACCTGGTAGGTATCTGCCAGCGTGACATCTTCAATCGCCGCCCGCATCGAACCCAGGCCCATCGCGATCCGGGCTTCCTGAGCGGCTTCGGCGAGCACCCGGTTGATATTCTGGGCGCGCTCGGTCCCGCCAGTCATCGACGAGATCAGCAGCGGGCTGTCGAGCGACCTGCCCAGGAAGGTCGTGTGCGTGTTCACGTCCGCCAGATCGAGTTCGGGGAGGGCCTGGTGCAGAAAGCGGTAGCGTTCCAGGCCGGAGGTCAGGTGCGGAAACTGAACTTGCTCTTCCAGATTGATGCGAATATGTTCGTCTTTGCGACGTTCTGTAAGGTTCGTATCCGTAACTTTTGCCATGAGGAAGTGTTCCTTAGTGTGGCAGATTGCTGGACAGCACGCGCCGGACCGTGTACACTTTGGCGTTCGAACGAAGTATAGCAAAAGTTACTTGTTCGGCGTAGAATTGCTGGGGTACAATAGTCGGTCAGAAAAAAACACTGACGCCCTGCCCCAATAACTACAAGCCACATACAATCGGAGGAAATTTACAATGGCATCAACTCAAGATCGCGTGACGGACATCATTGTTGAGCTGCTGGGCGTGGACCGCGCCAAGGTCAAGCCCGAAGCCACATTCCGTGAAGATCTGGAAGCCGATTCGCTCGATCTGGTGGAATTGATCATGGCGTTTGAGGACGAATTCAACGGCGAAATCTCGGACGAGGAAGCCCAGAAGATCAAGTCCGTCGGCGACGCTATCAAGTACATCGATGAGAATATGATCTAGGCGGCTTTCGAGCGCATAACCAAGCAAAAAGGCGATTGGCCGGTCTTAGCGTGTCAACCGCCCTTTTTGTTTCTCTTTGAGCCACCCGATCCCGGCCCCGACCGCCATCCCCACCGCCAGGGCCGCATACCCGACAAAGCCCGGACCGACCTTCACCGCGATCTCGAAGTTGTCGAGCAGCAGTTTAGTGCGCGACAGTCCCCACCACCCGGCGCCCGTCCCCGCCAACAGCAGCGCAGCTACCAGGACCATCTGCCAGCGGCCCGGCACCCGGTAGAGCAGCAGCGCGCCCAGCAGCGCCGCCCCGCTCAAAACGACGAGCAGCGCCATCTGGCGGTAATTGGGATCGGCACGGGCCGTCCTGAAAAAATCTACCGGAGGGACGAAGCGCAGCGCGATCAGCACCGCCAGCGCGCGCAGGACCCAGCGTATCCGCGGATCGGATAGGCGGTTGGCAACCAGCGCCAGGGCCGCGATCACCGCCAGCAGCGGCGCCCGCAGCAGAAAACTGGTCAGCAGCGAGGTGCTGCGTACCGCCGGGTGCAGGCTCGACCATTCGGCCAGGTCGAAGCCGTTCATGGTGAAGCCCGCCGTCGAATGTGTGAACCAGGGCAGTTGATAACAGAGGAAGGCCAGGATCACCCCGGCCAGGACTATTCCTGCACGCCGTGCCGCCATCATTCCTTACTCCTCGCCCGCCCCTAATTCCCCCGCCAGTTGATCGAACTGATCGCGGATCGCCGCGTCTTCTTCCACCTGCCGCCCGAAGAAATCCACCATGAACTGGCTGCGGCGCTGGCGCAGGGCCATCGGAGCGACCGCCCGCACGTCGCGCACTCCGGCGACGTCGCGCCCATCGGCGGCGGCATGAGCACGCGCGGCCTCGAACATGGCGTATTCAGCCCGGTGGGAATCGATCCCCAACTGCTGGATCAGAGTCAACCCGATTTCGACCGCCGCATCGCTCAAGGACGTTTCCTTGAGCAGTTCGCGGGCCAGGATGATCTCCTCACGCGCTTCGGCGGTGAGCGTCGCCCATTCCAGCAAGAATTTACGCCGGTTGGCCTGATAACGGCGTACCCGCTGGTAGACCTCGAACCGCTCACCCCGATCAACCAATCCCTGGACCGGCACGCGCAGCCCGAACCGGTCCATGATCTGCGGGCGCAGCCGCCCCTCTTCGGGATTCATGGAGCCGATCAGGACAAATCGTGAGCGATAAGTCCCGGACATCGCGCCGCGCCGGACGGTGTAGCTGCCCTGCGCCGCGGCGTCGAGGATGGCATCCACGATCATGTCGTCCAGCAGATTCACTTCGTCGATGTAGAGGAGGTTTTGATCGGCGCGCGCCAGGATGCCCAATTCCAGCCGGACGCGATTCTGTTGGATGGCGATCCGCTCGTTGATCCCGCCGACGACATCTTCCAGCCGGGCATTGAGCGGCAGTTCCACCAGTTTCACCGCGTCCAGGCGGCTGATCGGCTCGCCGGCTGCCTGCTTGCGGCGGCATTCGTCGCAGAGATCGGGATTCTCCGCGTCGTCCAGATCCGAGGGCAGACAGCCTTCGGGACAGGTGCTCACTTCAACATAGGGCAGCAGATCGGTCAGGCTGCGGACACAGGTCGTCTTGCCTGTGCCGCGCGGCCCGATCAGCAGCACGCCGCCCACCGCCGGGTTGATCACCGACAGCAGCAGCGCCGTGCGCATTTCGAGCTGCCCGACCATCGCCAGAAAGGGGAACGGAAGATGCTCGGCCAGGCCCAGGTCAGGCGCCGCCGCCCGCAGCACCCGGCGCGCCCCCGAATCGCTCAACATGGACAGCAGCCGCGACCGCTGCGCCCCGCCGCTCAGATCGGGCAGCACATCGGTCATGGCGCGGACCCTCCGCGGGCGGCTTGCTCGCGTTGATGGCGCTTTTTGCGTTCAGCCTGCCGCTCCTGGGCCTGCTGAAAACGAAGCTGCTCCTCCGGCGTTTCGGCGCACAACGGCGGAACCGGATGGGGCCGGCCCTCGCTGTCCAGCGCGACAAAGACGAGATAGGCGAGATTGGTATGAATCTGGACGCCGGTGAGAGGATTTTCGGCAATCACGGAAACGCGCACTTCCATCGACGTGCGCCCGGTGTACGTCAGTTCGGCGGTCAGCGTGACGATATTGCCGACGTAGATCGGCTCTTCGAACGTCATCGAGTCAATCGCCACCGTGACGATCGGCGAATGAGAATGGCGCATCGCCGCAAAACCGCCCGCCTCGTCCACCAGTTTCATGATCACCCCGCCATGCACATTGCCCTGAGCGTTGGCGTGTTCGGGATTCATCATCATGCTAAGTGTGACGCGTGACTCGGCTACACACTTCGACTGCGAGGCTTGATCGGCCATGCTCAATCCATATCCGGGCGCAGATCGGAAATGCGCTTGAAGATCTCCGGATCTTCTTCCAGGACGTCGATAATGCTGTAATTCAGTTCAGCCATCATGGGCGGCAGCGGCGCGCGGCCCGGCATTTTCTCCGGCTTGGGAGGTTTGGCGGGCGGATTGGGATACAGCTCGCGGCGGCGTTCGCTGCGCTTGCGGAGAATGCGCCCATCCTTGCTCAGGCCGCCGACCCACTCGCCGTCGCTCTTATAGACTTCGGTGCCATTGACGATAAAGCCGATATATTCCCCGCGCGACGAGTAGACATAGTCGCCAATTTTCGTCGCCTGCCAGTCGCCATGCGTGTCGAAAATGAACACAGGCTTGTTCGGATCAGCCGGTGGTTTTGGTGCCATGCATCACCCCCTGGGTATCACGACAAAAGCTGCTGATAAATAGCCCTGAGCTGCCGCGCAGCGTGCTCCCAGGTGAACTGGGCGGCCTGCTGGAAGCCACGCCGGATCAATTCCGCCCGCAGCGACTCGTTGTTCAGCACCCGCCACAGGGCCGATGACAGGATTTCGACATTGTACGGATCGACCAGCAGCGCGGCCTCGCCAGCCACTTCGGGCATTGATGAGATATTAGACGTAACCACCGGAATCCCGCAAGCCATCGCTTCGAGGATGGGGAAGCCGATGCCCTCGTACAGGGAAGGGTAGGCCAGACACACCGCCTCCGAATACAGCGCAGGCAGATCCTCATCACGTGCAAAGCCGATAAAATGCACGCGATCCGTCAGACGATGATCTTTGACCGCCTGGTAGATCGGTCCTTCCAGCCAGCCGCGCCCGCCCGCAATGACCAGATGGACATCGGCCATTTCCGGTCCCAGGGCCGCGAAAGCTTCTACCAGCCGGGCATAATTCTTACGGGGCTGTACCGTGCCGACCGAAAAGACGTAGGGGTTGTCTGGGAGGTTATAACGCTGGCGCACCGCCCGGCGAGCGTCCGCGTCCAGGGTCGGGACGAATTCCGGATTCACACCGCCCAGCAGGACCGAAATCTTGTCCGGCGGCGTGCCGTACAGCTCGATCAGATCCTCTTTGGTGGCCTGTGAATCGGCCAGAACGTGATCGGCCCGCTGCACGGAGCGTGGGACGACCTTGTCCAGGTAGGCCTTGAGCACAGGCGTCGTCGTTTCGGGCGCGCGCACGAACGAGAGATCGTGCACGGTGAGCAGCGTCACCGTCCCGGAGCGGGTGGGGGGAAGCGTGAAATCGGTCGCGTGGAACAGCGCGACGTCGCCGACGAACGTCTCGACCGGCAGCGGCACCTGGGCGCGGTGCCAGAGACGGGCGAACCACAGCGGCGTGATACGCGTCGGATGCCAGGCGAAATTCGCACCGGGCGGCGGCGGAAGAGCTTTTCGGGTGGCTCCGGCGACAAAGAGGCAGTAAGGAGTCTGAGAGTCATGCGCGGCCAGCGCCCGCACCAATTCGCGCACGTAACGCCCAATTCCGGCCCCCTGCTCGTAGGCGGCGGTATAGTCAATACCAATACTGGGCATGGCGCACCGGCTAGCGCAGCGAATCGAGAACTGCGCGAATCCGCTCGATCAACAGGTCCGGCGTGATGGGCTTGGTCAGATACTCGACGGCCCCGATGTCCATGCCGGTCTTCTGGCTGATGGCATCGACCCGGGCCGTCAGCAGAATCACCGGGATCTCGTGCAGTTCCTGGCTGCTTTTCAGCCGGCGCAGCACGTCGAAACCGTTCACATCGGCCATCATGACATCGAGCAGAATGAGATCAACAGGTTGTCTTTGAAGGTATTCCAACGCGGTATCGCCGGAATACATCTCCGCCGTTTGGTACCCCGCCCGGCTGAGCGTCATGCGCAGCAGATTGCACAGCAGCGGGTCATCGTCCACAATCAATATACGTTCGCCCATCAAGCCTACTCCACATCGTTATAAGTCCAGTAGCGGTTGGCGAAGAAGTTCCACACCATCACAATCCACACGGCGAAAAACTGGGCGATGTTCGTCCCCAACCGCCGCGTAGCCGCATCCGCGAACGTCGAGATCACTCCCAGCGCCCGCAGAACATCCACCCCCATATTGCCAAACGGCCCATACAGGGTTTTGACCCAAACTAGCCGGAAGAGCAACCCGGCACTATTCACGATAAAAAACTGTGTCACCTGATGGTGCAGCGCCCGCGAGCGCGAGTCAGGATAGGTCCAGTAGCGGTTCCATACAAAGTTACTGGTCACCGCCGACGTAAACGCGATCCCCGTCGCCAGGGCGATTTTGTAGGAGACGTGCGCGCCCACCGGGTGCAGCAGCGTCGCTTGCAGCAGGTTCAACACCCCAAAATCGATGACGGCGCCAATGATCCCTACGGTCGCGAACTTCAGGAACCGTTCGTACTCCTTGGCTTTGCCGCCACCGACGCGAGTGCTGATCTTAAGAATGATCTGATTCCACAGATTGAACGGATAGACGACCCAGGACGCAATACGCTTGACAGCCATACCGGAAGTTTGAGAGGTCACCTTGCTACTGCTCACTTGAATACTCACTGCGCTGGCGGCGGAGATAGGCCATCGCCAGCAGCCCCAACATAACGCCGATGTAAAGAAACAAGTTATTCACGTATAGTTTATCGACAAAACTGTGGACCGCCAGATGCGTCCAGATTCCCAACAGCCCCAGCACCAATCCGCGCAGCACCGGGTCCGGCTGATGCAAGGCACGGATCGTCCACCACGCCAGCGTGAGCCAGCCCGCCAGATAGCCCACCAACCCGATCAGGCCGGTTTCGGCCAACAGGTTGAGGTAGTCGTTGTGCGCGTGGGCCAGCGGTCGCGGCCAGCTCGGCAGCCCATACCTGGAATAGGCCGTCTCGTAATTACCCAGCCCAACACCGATGAAAGGGTGGGCATTGGCCATAGTGTACGCAGCCTGCCAATGAGCTAACCGCTCAACGATGGCGAAATTTTCATCTCCCACCGGGGCCGCGCGTACATCTCGAAATCCGGCAAATTCGGTGAGGGCATTGTTGACCCGCTGCTGAATGGTGATCGGGACCAGCCCCACCGTCCACAAGACCAACGGCAGCACGCCAACGGCCACCATCAACAGCAGCCCTTGCCAACGATGACGCGGGGCAAAGAATACCATCACCACCGCTGCTGCGCCAAACCCGAGCCACGCCCCGCGCCCCAGCGAGACGAGCAGCCCGCCCAGCAGGATCACACTGAAACCCGCATACAGCAAGGCTACCAGGCCCGGCGTGAGCCAGTCGGACTGGGCAAACCCGCTCGCCGAACCGCGGCGCCAGCGTCGCAGAGCGTCCAGGCCATAACCCCACGCCAACCCCAGGGCCAGCGGCAGCGCCAGCCCCATACACGCGCTGAACGGATTCGGCTGGCCGAAGGTGCCGAACGCCCGGAAGTGCTGGTAGTTGGCGACCCACAGGTGCGGCGCGCCCGATCCGCCAAAATATTCGTAGAGGCCGATCAGCGCCTGCAAGACTGCCGACAGCACACCCCCGAACGCGATCCAGGTCCAGCGCCCCGCCTGCCCCAGGTCGAGCACGATCCCGACCAGCAGCAGGATTTCAATCCACTTGAGCATTTCCGTGATCCAGGCGCTGGTGTTGGCAGCGGCAAACAGGGACGGACTCAGCCCGGCCATGATCCCGATCAGCGGCAGGTAGACCGGCGTGCGTGGCAACCGGGCGTGAGGCCGCCGGGTCACGCGCCACAGCATCCACACCCCGATCACCAGCGCCAGCCCAAGCTGTCCAATATCGAGGGGGAAAGAGAAGGGCGACTCGGTCTCGATCAACGTCTTGAGCGGGGCGATCCCCAGCATCAGCACGATCCCCAGCACCGGCTCGATCACCACCAGGAGACCCAGCGCCACCCCGCCGGACAAGCCCGCCATCACCGGCACGGGCAGACGAGCACACAACAGCCCGCCGAGGATGGCCAGGAGCGCCCATCTCCGTGGAGTCGCCGAGAAGCGAAACCGCGCCGCCTCAAGCATCAAACATGATTCCTGAAATATTCGATAGTTTGTTGCAGTCCAGTGCGCAGATCGATCGCTGGGGCCCAGTGATTGAGCACTTTCTGTGCACGGGTGATGTCGGGCCGCCGCGTCTGCGGATCGCCCTTGATCCGCGCGGTTTCCTTGAACACAATCCCTGCCGGATTCTGCGTCAATTCATTGACCATCTGGGCAAATTCGAGAATGGTCATCTCGGTCGGGTTGCCGATGTTGACCGGCTCATTGAAATCGCTCATCAACAGGCGGTAAATGCCCTCGATCAGATCGCTGACGTAGCAGAAACTGCGCGTCTGCGATCCGTCGCCGTAGACGGTCAGCGGCTCGCCGCGCAGCGCCTGCCCCACGAAATTCGGCACCACGCGCCCATCGTCCAGGCGCATCCGGGGGCCGTAAGTGTTGAAGATACGCACGATGCGCGTGTCCACCTGGTGCGCGCGGTGGTAGGCCATCGTGATGGCCTCCGCGAAGCGTTTGGCTTCGTCGTACACGCCGCGCGGGCCAATGGTATCGACGTTGCCCGCATAACTTTCCGTCTGCGGGTGCACCAACGGATCGCCGTAAATTTCAGAGGTGGACGCCAGCAAAAAGCGCGCGCCTTTGTGCTTGGCCACGCCCAGGGCGTTGTGGGTGCCCAGCGATCCGACTTTCAGCGTCTGGATCGGGTACATCAGGTAATCGATCGGACTGGCGGGCGAGGCAAAATGCAGCACCGCATCCAGCGGACCTTCGATAAAGATATAGTTCGTGACGTCGTACTTGATGAACTTGAAATCGTCGCGCCCGGCGAGATGCGCGATATTGTCTGTTTTGCCGGTCAGCAGGTTATCCATGCCGATCACCTGGTGACCTTCGCTCAAAAAACGCTCGCAGAGATGGGAGCCGAGGAATCCAGCGGCGCCCGTGATCAAGATTCGCATAGTATCAGCCCAACCTTATCAGAACGGGGGAAGTGTACCACAAATCAATCCGCCGCCAAGCCTGAGTTTGAGAGCGCCCTCCCCGGCTCAAAGCTCGCGCAGCTTTTTGTCAAACGCGATCTGAAAGATCCGAAACGCCTCGTCATCATACAAACACACGACGATCCGGCGCAGATGAGCCAGGTCCTCATACGTGTAATCCAGGATGACCCGCAGCATCACGTCGGCACAGCTTTCCAGGGGGTAGCCAAACACGCCGGTCGAAATGGCCGGAAAAGCGATGCTGCGCAGCTCGTGCTGCTCGGCCAGGTTGAGGCTGGCCCGCACCGCGCTCGCCAGCTTGCCCGCCTCGCTGCCTTCGCCCATCCGGGGACCGACGGCGTGAATCACGTAGCGTGCCCGGAGGTTGCCGCCGCGCGTGATGACGGCGTCCCCCACTTCGCAGTAGCCGATGGTCAGGCATTCTTCCTGGATCGACGGTCCACCTTTTTGGCGTATCGCTCCGGCCACCCCCGCCCCCAAGATAAGCTGCGAGTTGGCCGCATTGACGATGGCATCGGTGTCGAGATCGGTGATATCGCCTTGAACAAGCTCGACCGTCACGTCGTTGAGCACGGTTTGCATGGTGCGCGTTTCTCCCCCCAATTGATCCACTAAGATTACACGATCAGCCCCTTTTTTGTTCAGTCAGCAGTGACAGACGCTGCAACAGCGCCAGTGCCAGGAAGAAAAAGAACGCCAGATTGACGGCAAAATAGCCGACATCGACGAGGCCGTGCGCCAACAGATCAGCCATGCTGCCCGCCAATCCTAAGGCCAACATCCACAGCAGCGGATCGCCGGTCAGCACCCGCTGGCGCACCCGCCACAACGTGCGCCAGAACAGCCCCTGAAAAGCCGCCCCGGCCAGCACCCCCAAGATCCCCAGGTTTACCCAGAAATTGAGCAGGATGTTATGCGGGATCGAGAGATCCGGCTCTTCCCACGCCTGGGGCAGCAGATAGCGGCTGCGATACCAGTAGAGGAACTGGTCCAGCCCCACCCCGGTCAGCGGTTTTTCGCGGATCAGAGCGATGGAGCTATACCACAGGTTTTTGCGAAAGAAGGTCGTACTGCCAAACAGATCGGTCAGGCGCGGCAGGACCAGGGCCAGCGGAATGAACACGATCAGCAGCCCGACTACCGCCAGGGCTACCGGCTTGAGGGCCTGCCGTCCGCGCCAGGTGATCAGCACGACGACCAGCGCCGCCGGAATGCCCAGCAGGATCGCGCCGCGGCTCTGGCTCAACAGCACCGCCAGCAGCATCACGCCTCCGCTGGCCGCACCGTACAGCCAGCGCCACGATCCGCGCGCCGCGAGCAGCACGTAGGCCAACGCAAACGGCAGGCAGCGCCCCAGGTACAGCCCGACCCCGTTGGGCGAGCCGTAGACGCTGATCAGGCGCCGCGCGCCGTCCTCCGCTTCGACCACCGACTCGCCGGTGAAATACAGGTACAGCCCGACCACGGCAATCGCACCGCCCGTGAACAGCAGCGTATCGCTCAGCCAGAGCAGATCGCGCTTTTCCAGGCGCATCACCCGGATCAGGAAGTAGAACGCGGCAGGCTCCAGAATGACGATGCGCAGTTGGCGCGTGGCCGGGGTCCAGAACTCCGACCAGAGCAGCGACAACACGCCCAGCGCCATCCAGGCGATCACCAGGGCGTCCAGGCGGGTCAGATGAAGAGACAGCGTGATCGGGGTGTGATCCCGGTAACGGCGCGCCCATTCCACGATCCCGCGCGCGAGCAGCGCCGCCACTGTCAGGCCGAAGTAGACTTCGACGGTCGCGAACGCATTGAACAGCAGGTCCAGCGTGGACAGGAAGAACGCCGACCAGAAGATCACCAGCATCAAGCCGAGCAGGGGACGGTTGTAGACCAATACGAACAACACCCCCAACGCGGCCAGCGTGATCACGAACGCAGGCGAAAGGGAGGCGATCCCGGCAGTCAGAATGGTGATCACCAGGGCAGGCTGGTCACGCCTGAGGAGCGATGGGATCGCCTCTCCCCACGTCATGAGGACGCTCAGCAGTACCACGCAGGAGGCCAACAGGCTGAGTACCCATTCGACCGCCTGGCGCACAGTCGGGACCGCAGGCGGGGTCAGCCGCCGCCAGGGCAGCCGCAGTCCGATCAACAGGGCGCTGAGCAGCGCCAGCACGCCAACGATGCCGCAGGCGAGCAGTGCCCGGTCGTAGCGCCCGGCGTCGAACGGCGCGGCGACGGCAAATCCGGCTATGGCCCAGCGGTCGTCGCCGTTGCGCGGTCGCTGGACGACAGTGGCGGTATGCGCGCCTGCCGCGAGTCCGCCCGCCACCCGGATCAGGTCCAGCGTCGGCGTGCGTTCGGGCGAGGTCAGGATGATGAACGCTTCGCCCTGCTTATCGCGCGGCAAGGCGTTCGCGGGATGGCCATCGACCGTGAGGTACAGGTAAGCCAGATAATCGTCACGCCGGACGGCGAGGGCGAAGGCCGTGCCCTCGAACTGGGCGGTGATCTGGTTCTCGGCATCATTCGCGCCGGTCGCCAGGGCGTCCGCACCCAGGTCGCCGAACTGCCACTGGCCCGCATAACGGGCATAGGGATTCTGAGCCGGATACAGGCCGGGGATCATGGCCTGCGTTCCAAAGAGCAGCCCATGCGCCAGCCACTGGTCGATCCGCGGGGCGAGGGCAAAGCCCTGGATCGGATCGTCGGCAGGGGCGTCCGGCTGCCAGTGCTGCAAAATCAGGCCGCCGACCCAGGGCCATTCGCGCGCGGCGCGCTGGTAGGCTTCCCGCGTGTAATCTTCCTGCTGATCGGCGGTCACGTGTCCCCAGATCGACGGCGGTCCCGCCCAATCGTCCGGGAGCGCGTTCCAGCCGAAGTTGCTGCCCCACAGCGGTTTTTTCCCATCGCCGCGCCGCACCATTTCCTCGCGCAGCAGGATCAGGCGCGAGAAGTTGAGCACACGCTCGCTCACCTGTCGGTCGCCTGGATCGCTGTCGAACCCGTAGGGCTTGCCCGCCGCCGCGTCGAAATAGCCCTGGCCGCCCTGGTCGTAAATCGCCTTGAGGAAAATGAGGTCGCTCAGGTTGTCCGGACCGGTCTCGGTCGTCGGCGCGAGCGCGGCAGCGATCACGTTGGATTCCGGATCGGCGGCATGGACGGCAGTATAGGCGGCTTGCAGCATAGCGACGTACAACGCCGGACGCGGGTCGAGATTGCCCCAATGGGATTTGATGTTCGGCTCGTCCCAGATCTGGTAGTAGGTGATCGTGTCGGAATAGCGCCCGGCGACGGCTCCGGTAAAATTGCCGTAATCGGCGGGGCTGGCCGGAGGCGCGAAGGGGTGATCCGGGGCGAGAGTATGCCGTGCCCAGGGCGGCGTCCCGTCGAGCAGCGCGACCAACTGCAAGGTTGGATGCGCGGCGACGGCCTTGACCAGCGCGTCGTAGCGATCCCAGTCGTACGCCCCCTGCTCCGGCTCGATGTCCTGCCAGAGAAAGGGTTGGCGCACCCAGGTGAAGCCCGCCGCCGCGATCCGGTCCAGCTCCGCCGACCGTTGATCGGGCGTAAGCTGCACGAGATCAACGTTCACCCCGGCCAGGGGTAGGCGGTACGGGAGATCGAGAGTCTCGGTGGCATTCTCCCAGCCGCGCGTCTCGTACGCCCGCTGGTTGTGGGTCGTCCACGCGCCCACAGCACTGCCCACCACGAGCACCAGGCAGGCCCACCACAGCATCCATTTTTTCAACATACGGCCCTTTAGCGTGTGCGAGACCAGCGCGGGCGCGAAGCCTGCCCATCACTGGTGATCTGATAGGCTTGCCCCGTCTTGACCTCGACGATCCACAGGTTACCCTGGTAGATCAGCGCGATCTGGCGGGCGGTCGGACTCCAGGCAATGCCGTCTTCCGGATCGGGCGAACGCAGACCGGCGCGATCCTCGCCCGGAAAAACTTCGCGGGCATTGCTGCCATCCCGGTCCGCGATCCAGAGATCGTACTGCGTGCCGGGACTGTTGAGGGCAACGCGCGCCTGCAAATAGGCAATGGAGTACGACGGATTGCCGTCCGCGCCCTGCACCACCGGCGAATAGGCCGGATTCGCCCAGATGCCGATCTGCGGGATGAGCGGGTTCACCTGGAACCCGTTCACCACGTCCGCCACGGCCATGTCGAAGATCACGCTGTCTTCGGGCGCCTCATCGGCATACGACGGGCCGTGCGCAATCGTGACCAGGTGATCGTCGTCCGACCAGGAGAGAGTCGGAATCCAGACGGCGGAAAGTTCCAGCAGCGGGGCATATTCGCGGAAGCTGAGCAGCGTCGTGAACTCGCCTTTGTCGAGGTCCACCAGCCCCAGGCTGTCCGCATTGGCCCAGGCGAGATAGGTGCCATCGGGCGACCAGGCAAAGCGCCGCCCCCAATAGGAATAGCTGCCCAGGCTGTTGCTGGACATGATTACCTTTAATTCATTCGGCAGAGGCTCGCCGGTATCGGGGTCCAACTGCATGATGTAGAGGTCATTGTAGGCGCGCCACCCCGCCCCGTCCAGATTGGCGGTCGAGTAGCTGACGGTGTAGGTGCGCTGGCCAGGGACCCACTGCGCGGTGCGAACGTCTTCGGGAATCAACTGCACCTGCTGGGGAAAAGCCGCGGTCGTATCCAGGATCGACCACAATTCGTTGGAAAACTGGGGATCGTTTTCGTCCGCGGTGCGGCGCGTGTACAACAACTGGCGGCCATCCTGCGACAGGTCGAAGACGCGCCCATCCAGGTAACCATCTTCGGTCAGCGGATTCAGGTTGGCCGTATTACCCTGGATGATCATAGCCTGGCCGTTGGACACGTAGGTCAGCACGCCTTCGATGGGAATCAACGTCCCGGTCGGCTCGCTGCCCACGTAGATGATCTCAGGGCGAGGGTCTTTGATCGAAATGCGGCTGATCTCGTCGCGGCTGGTCTGCGCCCCATCCTTGAGCGTGACCCGGTAACAGACCTGGGTGATCCCGTTTTCTCCCGTTTGCCCAACTTTCGTCTCCCCCGGCTTCAAGCCCTGGACCAACTGCTGCTGGGTCGTGAACGGCTCGGTTTGATTTTCGCACTCGTCGGTCTTGATCACGCGGGTGATCGTAATCCGGGTGCGGTCGCGCACCTGAGTTTGCAGGAGCGGATTCACCTCGTCATATTCGCCCAACGTCACCCCGATCTCGCTGAGGAACTGACCCACCGAGGCGTGTTTGTTGTACCGGTAGGCGAGGTGCTCACCATCGACTTCGACCGTCACGGTGAATTCGTCGGATTTCGGGTCCGAGTTCTGGCAGCCGGTGATGACCAGCAGACATAACAGACTCACACCCCAGACCAGATACTTTTTTCCCATACCAACACCCTTCAAACGACGGCTAGACTATGACGTAACGAAATGGCCCGGAATCGGTTTTAGTATTATGGTACACACTGCGGACGGTTTTGAACAAAAAGGGGGACGTGTGACTGATCCCAAAGTCAGTGCCTATCTCGACAGTCTGCCTGATGTCGATACCTCGCGGCTGCTCCAGAACACGCTGTTCTGGGCCCAAAACCGCATCTACCAGGTCATCGAAACCGGAGCCGGAGGCTTTCATAAGGCACGCGAATGGCGCAAGACCGAGTCGACTGACGTGGCCTTGATTCCCGGATCGTTCCCCGCCAAACACCTGCCGCTGGTCAAACGTGGACGGGTGCTGCCGGTCTATCATTCCCGGCTCGACCTCACCGACGGCGACCAACCCACCTGTTTCGTCTTCCCGACTGAGACCTTAGCCCTGGACGCAGCTTACCTGGACGTGGCCTTGATCCAGAGCGCCGGGGCGTACGTGCGGAACCAGGGGCACGATCCGGCGTTCGCCGTCACCGATGGCGTGCACGTCTTCCGGCTGTACTACTACCGGGTGTCGCTGCACGGCAGAAAAGCCGACCTGTCCAGCCTGCAAGTGCGCCCCCTGCCCTTCCAACCGCGCCCGCACATCGACGGACCGGCGCACTGGCGGCTGCTGCCCAGTTGGACCGAGATGATGCCCCAGGGCGACGTCACCCAGCAGATCAAAGCCGTCACCAACACCATCGAAGAAGCCGTCAATCAGATCGAAGATACCCTGCCGCACATTCCCATTCCACGGCAGACTCCTTAACCAGGATCGACACCCCCGGTCACTGCTGGCCGGGGGTGTTGTTTTTTAGCGCGGCGAGAGGCAAGCCCTCGCGCTTAGTTAGTTGATCCCGACGGCCTGGCGCACGGCTTTGAGCGTCTGGAGCGCCGTCAGGTTGCGGATGTTGTAGCCATAGTTCAGGGCCGAGTCCGAGAAGTTAGCCGGACCTTCGGGCGCCACGCTGTTCGGATCGCTGATGCCGCGTTCCTGCATAGCCCGCGCCAGGTTCCACAACGGGATGCCCGTCACGCCGGACTGGGTCGCCACTTCGACGATCACCTGGTTGTAGGGCGCCAGTTGGTCGGTGGAGTAGCCACCACCCGCCGGGATGGTCGCCAGCACCGGGATCACGCCGTAGTTGCTCATGCTGTCCGCCACCAGCGATTGGAGTTCAGCACGGAACTGGTCCGGGTTCATGTAGACCACGTTCGGCGCGCTGAAGCTGATCAGCGCAATGCTGGGCTTCGTCGCCTGGAACTCGCAGGACAGGGCCGTGCCGCCCAGGGTATCGCAAGGCGGAACCGCCGGGGCCGGACTGGACAGCGAGTCAATGCCATAGCCTGACCCTGCCGCCACACTGTCCACGTTGAAGCTGTTGAGGCCCGGATCGATGGCCGGACGGACCGGCGTGCCGTTGTAAACGTCGATCACACCCTGCACGCCGTCATGGCCGCTGAGATCGTACTGGCCGGTGGCAAACGGGACCATGAAGTTGGGGCTGTCCATCGCATCATCGCCCACCTTCGAGAAGGCCCCGGCCTGCACGCCAAAGTTCGAGACGCCGCTCTGGTACAACTGGCTGAGCGACGCGGCCATCGACTGCGACACATCAGGCAACACTGGATACGCCATCACGTCGAATGAGGGGGCCTGGGCCGAGACAGTGACGTTGAAGGCGGCATTCACGACACCACCCTTAGCATCGTCCGCCGTCACCTGGACCGCCGTCGATCCCGGATTCAGCCCTTGTAGGGTGATGGTATCGGTTCCCACGGCGGACGCCGACACGATATTGCCATCCTGGGCAATCGCCGTCACCGTCACCGGATCGCCGTCCGGGTCGTAGATGGTCACGGGCACGGAAATCTGCTCGCCGACCTTGAGCGACTGATCGCCGGAAAGCTGGATCACGGGCGGGTTGTTGACGCCTACCACCGTGACCACAAACATCGTCGTCGCCGAACCGCCCTTGCCATCGTCCGCACCAACGGTGATGTTGGCCGAGCCGGGCGCCACGCCCGTCACGAGCACTTCCACCGCGCTGGACGCCAGCGCCGAGGCCACCGCCGGGTTGTCGGAGACCGCCGAGACGGTCAGCGGATCGCCGTCGGGATCGGAGGCCGACACCGGAACGCTGAGGCTCGCGCCGACATTCACACTCTGGCTGCCGATGGGCGCCAGCGCCGGATTGGCATTCGGCACGCCCACCGACACGGCAAAGACCGTGCTGACCGCCGCGTTATGCCCGTCGTTGACCGTCACCGTGACATTGGTCGACCCACCGGCCAGGGCATTCAACGTCACGACGCCCGGCGCGCCCGGATTGGCCGACACCACACCCGGATTATCCGAGCTGGCCGACACCGCCAGGGGATCGCCTTCAGGATCGGACGCGCTGTAGGCCACGTCCAACGCCTGGCCGACATTCATAGTCTGACCGCCGATGGGCTGGATCGACGGCGGCTGGTTCGGCATCGCGACGGACACGGCGAAGGCCGTGCTGACTGCCGGGTTGTGCCCGTCGTTGACCGTCACCGTGACATTGGCCGACCCACCCGCCAGGGCATTCAACGTCACGACGCCCGGCGCGCCCGGATTGGCCGACACCACACCCGGATTGTCCGAGCTGGCCGACACCGCGAGCGGATCGCCTTCGGGATCGGACGCACTGTACGCCACGTCCAACGCCTGGCCGATGTTCATCGCCTGACCACCGATCGGTTGGATCGACGGCGGCATATTGGGAGCCGTCACGGACACGGCAAAGGTCGTGCCCACAGCGGGGTTGTGCCCATTGTTGATGGACACAGTGACGTTGGCCGAACCACCCGCCAGGGCGTTCAGCGTGATCACGCCCGGCGCGCCCGGATTGGCCGACACCACGTTCGGATTGTCCGAACTGGCCGACACAGCCAGGGGATCGTTTTCCGGGTCGGACGCGCTGTAGGCCACGTCCAACGCCTGGCCGACATTCATGGCCTGACCGCCGATCGGTTGGATCACAGGCGGCTGGTTCGGCGCGGCGACCGAGACGGTGAAGGTCGTGCTGACCGCCGCATTGTGGCCGTCGTTGACCGATACCGTGACGGTGGCGGTGCCCGCACCCGCGGCGACCAGGGTGATCACACCCGGCGCGCCCGGATTGGCCGACACCACGCCCGGATTATCCGAGCTGGCCGACACCGCGAGCGGATCGCCTTCAGGATCGGACGCGCTGTAGGCCACGTCTAACGTCTGACCGGCGTTCATCGTCTGCGGCGCAATCGCATTCAAAGAAGGCGGTGCGTTCCCCGCGACGACTGTCACCGCAAAGGTGGCGATGACCGGCGCGTTCTTGCCGTCGTTGACGGTCAGCGTTACGGTCGCCGTACCGGGATTGACCGCGATCAACTGGATCGTGCCCGGCGTCGAAATGCTGGCGGTCACCACGCTCAGCGTATCCGAACCGACCGTCTGTTGCAGCGCGTCGTTGTCCGGATCGCTGGCGGTATAGCCCACATTCAGAGTGTTACCCGCCGTCATGGTTTGCGGCGCAATCATCTGGATCACGGGCGGCTGGTTGGGCTGGCCCACCAGGACCTGGAAGGTGGTCTTGATCACCCCACCTTTGCCATCGTTGACCGTCACGGTGACGTTGGCCGTCCCGACCGCCACGCCGGTCAGGCGCACGGTCGTATTGGTCAACACCGACGGAATCACGATACCCGCGTTGTCGGTGTCGGCGGTTAGCGTCAGCGGATCGCCGTCCGCGTCCGAAGCGGTCACGGTGATATCGAGCGTCTGGTTGATGTTGAGCGTCTGGCTCAGGATCGGGTTGATCACCGGGGCATGATTCTGGCCTTTGACGGTCACGATGAAGGCCGTGTTCGCCAATCCGCCATGATTGTCGTTAGCCGTGACGGTGATGGTCGCTGCCCCGGCGGTCACCCCGGCAATCGTAATCTGCGAGAGACCGGAGACCTGCGGGTTGGCAATCGACGTATTGCTGGACGACACGAACAGGTTGACCGTGTCTTTGTCCGGATCTTTGGTCGTGACGTCGATCTTAAGAGCCTGGCCTGCCGCGACTTCCTGGCTGGGGATCGGATTGATGGTCGGCGGCTTGTTGGGCTTGGGGGTCTTGGTCAGGGTCGGGACTGCCGTCGGCTGCTTGTTGGACACGCGCAGAGCATTGGCCCAGTCAAACGTCTCGGTCCCGTCGTTCAGCCAGACGTGCAGACGCACCTGATACGTCCCATCGCTGACCAGCGTCGTGTTCCAGGCACCCAGGCCGCCATTCAGTACCGGGAAACGCTGGGGCGCGGTGATGGGATACCACAGGTTGCCAGGATTCGGGTCGGGGCCCCACTCCAACGCATACTGCAAGAAACGCGGATGGCTGGCGCTGCCGACGATGGTGATGTAGCCCGCCACCTGGCTGCCGTCCACCGGGTAGGCGATACGCACATCGTAGGGATACACCGTCGAAATCGGCGTCCAGGTCGGGATGAAGACCCCCGTCGGATTCAACACAATCCGGGTCGCCGTAGGCAGGGCCTGAAATCCTTGACCCGGCGTCAGCGACGGGAACGGGGTAAACGTGGCAAATGGTGTGCGCGTGGCGGGCGGCGTAATCGTCGCATTGGCGGCCACCGTGGGCTGTTTCTTCTTGTCCCCACCACCGCTCAATGTACACGCCATTCCCGCCAGGATCAACACCATCAGCACCAGCCCTAGACGGGCAAGAGCAGAGCGTTGATGAATTTTCATGGGCCAACCCTTCCACTAAGGAGGCAGCAAAACCACAGAGTCCTCGCCCGATAGGCGAGGATTTACTCCGATTGTATAACCGTTCCACCCTCGTTACAACGCGGCTTCCTGACGCCCCCTAGACGATCAGCCAATACTTGGCCTATTGAACGCAAAAACGGCGCTCGCACGCCGTCTTTGCGGATGAAAAACCGGTCGTTCAACGCTGCTGGGCGGGCGCCGACTTGCCAGTCGTCTTCGCCTCGGCGGTCGTGATTTCGACCAGGGCCGGGCACTCGCGGGTCAGATGCCAGGCGAGTTTTTCCGGGCTGGACAGGGGCTTGCCACAATGCGGGCAGCGCGGGGTAGAAGTGGTCATGAATCGCTCTCAGAGATACAACAGCTCAGGATAGGATGCGGCGAGAGTGTAGATCGTTCGGATGGCAGGCGCAAGAATCCAGTTGGGCAGCCCAAACAAATGGAGCGGGCAACTGATCGTTTGCCCGCTCCATTCCAGGTCAGAAAGTTTGAAAAGCTGTCCGGCTAGCTACCAGCCAACCCCAAGAGGCCCATCGAGATCTTCGGCTGGCGCGATTTTTCTTCGTCCTTGCCGAACTTGATCACTTCGCCGGTATCGGTGATGGCCTCGACGGCCAGACCCAGGCTTTGCAGTTCCTTGACCAGCACGCGGAAGCTGGCCGGAACACCCGGTTCCTCAATCGGCTCGCCCTTGACGATGGCCTCGTAGGTCTTGACGCGACCCTGGACGTCGTCCGATTTGACGGTCAACATTTCCTGCAAGGTGTGCGCCGCGCCGTAGGCTTCCAGCGCCCACACTTCCATCTCGCCGAAACGCTGGCCACCGAATTGGGCTTTACCGCCCAACGGCTGCTGCGTCACCAGGCTGTACGGGCCGGTCGAGCGGGCGTGCACCTTGTCTTCGACCAGGTGCGCCAGCTTGAGCATGTGGATCACGCCGATGGTCACCGGCTGATCGAACGGCTCACCCGTTTTGCCGTCGTAGAGACGCTGCTTGCCGAAGATCGGCACGGGCAGTTCGTGCTTCAGCGCCACGCGGCGGGCCATCTCGCGCAGTTCAGGCTCTGCCAGATCGGCGGCGGGCAGTTCGCCGGTCACCGATTCGATCCACAGCGAGAGCGTGGCGACGCGGGCGTTGACATCGCGGCGGAGGCGCTCGGCCACCGACAGGTCCTCATCGCCGAACAGCAGCAGCGCTTCCGGATCGAACCCTTTTTCGCGCAGCCATTCGCGCAGGACCGCGCGCCGGGCATAGACGTATTCCAGCACCAGCCGCTCCATATCGTACTCACCGCTCTGGCCGAGCCAGTGATCGATGTACAGGCGGCGAACTTCCTCGTCGTCTTCGAGGTATTCGGTGTCGTACTGTTCTTCTTTGACCCAGGCCCAGGCCCGTTCGGCGATGTCGCGCCAGGCACGGTCGATCATCCAGGCGCGGCCCAGTTCGGCTTCGATTTCCTCTTCTTCGGCACCATCGAACACCGGAGAAATGGCGCGGAAGCCCAGCCGGTCCGCCGCCCAGCCCAGGTGGGTTTCGAGCACCTGGCCGATGTTCATACGGCCCGGCACACCCAGCGGGTTGAGGATGATTTCGATGGCGGTCCCGTCTTCCAGGAACGGCATGTCTTCGATGGCCACGACCTTCGAGATAACACCCTTGTTACCGTGCCGCCCCGCCATCTTGTCACCCTGGGTCAGCTTGCGCTTCTGCGCCACGCTGACGCGCACCATCTGGTCCACGCCTGCCGGCAGATCGCGGTGTTCTTCGCGGGTGAAGATCTTGACGTCCACGACCTTGCCTTTTTCACCGTGCGGCAGGCGCAGGGAGGAGTCCTTCACTTCGCGCGCTTTTTCGCCGAAGATCGCCCGCAGCAGTTTTTCTTCCGGGCTGAGTTCTTTTTCGCCCTTCGGGGTGATCTTGCCCACCAGGATGTCGTTGGGGCCAACTTCTGCCCCGATGCGGATGATGCCGTGCTCGTCCAGGTCCTTAAGGGCATCCTCGCCGACGTTCGGAATGTCGTAGGTGATTTCTTCCGGACCCAGCTTGGTATCGCGCGCTTCGACTTCGTGCTTCTCGATGTGGATCGAGGTGAACTTGTCGGCGCGGACCATTTCTTCGCTGATCAGCAGGGCGTCTTCGTAGTTGCCGCCTTCCCAGGAGAGGAACGCGCACAGCACGTCGTGACCGAGGGCCAACTGGCCGTAGATGGTGGACGAGCTGTCGGCGATCACGTCACCCTTGTGGATGAACTGGCCCTTGCGCACGACCGGACGCTGATCGATACAGGTCGATTGGTTGGAACGGTTGTACTTGCGCAGGCGGTAGGTGCGAATGCCGTTATCGCCGCGCACGACGATCTGATCGCCGGTCACGGAGACCACTTCGCCGGTGTAGTCGGAGACCAGGACCTGGCCCGAATCGTAGGCGGCCTGGCGCTCGACGCCGGTGCTCACCACCGGAATATCCGGGCTGAGCAGGGGCACAGCCTGGCGCTGCATGTTCGATCCCATCAGGGCGCGGTTGGCGTCGTCGTGTTCCAGGAAGGGAATGAGCGCCGCCGAAATCCCCACGATCTGGCGCGGGGCGACGTCCATGTAGTCGATCCGGTCACGGCTGGCGACCAGGAAGCGCTGCATGTGGCGCGCCGACACCTTATCGTTGACGAACTGCTCCTGGGCATCCAGGACGGCGTTCGCCTGCGCGATGGTGTAGCGATCTTCGGAGTCCGCCGAGAGATATTCGATCTCGCGGCTGACGAAAGGCCGGATCGGGATCATGGGCACGCCCATCTCACCCAACTGGCGCATGACTTTCTGATCGATGACGGTCCCTGCCGCGATCACGTCGCCGGACTTGGGGTGCTGCATGTCCTCACGCACGATGCGATTGAGGAGACGCTGATCCCCGACGGGCAGCTCGCGATAGACGCGGCGGTACGGGGTTTCGATGAACCCGTACTCGTTGACGCGGCCATAGCTCGCCAGACGACCGATCAGGCCGATGTTCGGGCCTTCCGGCGTCTCGATGGGGCAGATACGGCCATAGTGGCTGTGGTGCACGTCGCGCACGTCGAACCCGGCGCGCTCACGCCGCAGACCGCCCGGACCCAGCGCGGACAACGTCCGTTTGTGGGTCAGTTCGGCCAGGGGGTTGGTCTGGTCCATGAACTGCGAGAGCTGGCTGGAACCGAAGAACTCGCGGACGGCAGCCACCACCGGACGGATGTTGATCAGCGTCATGGGCGAGAGGTTGTCGGACTCGCGGATGGACATGCGCTCGCGGACGACGCGCTCCATCCGGCGCAGACCAATGCGCAGCGAGTTCTGAATCAGTTCGCCGACCGTCTTGACCCGGCGGTTGCCGAGGTGGTCGATGTCGTCTTCTTTTTCCAGGCCGTTGTTGATCAGGATCATGCGCTCGATCAGTTTCACCAGGTCGAACTTAGTGATGGTGCGGCGGCTGCGGGGCAGCACGTCGTCGATGCGCAGGCGTTGGTTGAGCTTGTAACGCCCTACCCGCTCCAGATCGTAGCGGCGCTGGTCGAACAACTGGCTTTCGAGATATTCGCGGGCATTTTCGAGGGTGGGCGGATCGCCGGGGCGCATACGCTTGTAGAATTCCAGCAGCGCGGCCTCGCCGATGGTCTGCCCATCCTTCGAATCCCAGTGCGGCTCCATCCGGATCGTGCCGGGGAGGTACTGGTGATCGGGATTGTTGTCGATTTCCTTGTAGATTTCGAGCAGTTCCTCGTCGGTGCCCTCTTTGATCGGGGAATGCTCGTCGAACCCGTCGCGCACCGCCGCCAACGCCCGCAGGAGGATCGTGACGGGGATGGTACGCTTGCGGTTGAACTTGATCGCGATGTAGTCACTCTTGCGCGTCTCAAACTCCATCCACGCGCCGCGATCCGGGATCAGCTTGGCGGTGGAGAGACGCCGCCCAGTCGTGCGGTCTTCTTCGGCATCGAAATAGACGCCAGGCGACCGGATCAACTGGCTGACCACCACGCGCTCGGTCCCGTTGATGATGAAGGTGCCTTTTTCGGTCATCAAGGGGAAATCCCCCATGAAGATGTCCGAAATCACCACTTCGTCACCCGCGGTGCGGTTGACCAATGCGACCTTGACGTACAAGGGGGCAGCAAAGGTGATGTCGCGTTCCAGGCAGATTTCCTCGGAGTATTTGGGTTCTTCGAACCAATACTTCAGATCGAATTCCGCGGCCTCGACACTGCTGCCAGGAAAATAGAGCTTCAAATTGCCATTGAAGCTTTCGATGGGGCTGATCTCATCGAACAGTTCGTTCAAGCCTTCACGGCGGAATCGCTCAAACGATTCCAACTGGATTTCTATGAGTGAGGGCAGATCCTGCACGTCATGGGTACGCGCATAATTCTTTTCATCTAGCCGCCGCTGCATTCATCACTCCTCGAGATCACTTGTCATCACACACATTACCAGACTGCTGTGGGGAAACCGGGTAGTTCTTCGCCCGTTTTTGAATGAATAGAGGCACGCACATGATATAGCTAGCACAATTAACATGGGGTACAAAACTATCAGTATATCACGAATCTTCGTCCCGTCAATGATACGTTCTAAACCAACCTCAGAATCCGCGGGATCGGACTTGTGCCAATCCCAAAGTCGATCTAAACTTAAGCTATACACAACTATTGACCTTAATCCAGGTACCCGCCGTCCACTTATCACTATAGGAATGCGACATGGGGTCACGACTCTCACGTCTGAACCGCGGCACACCCGAACCAACACCACCGCCCAGCCCTACCCCGGCCCCCACGCCGGCCTCCCCGCCGGTCCCTCAGAGCGCCGCCGAACCGCAAGTCGTCCAAAAGCTGCGGACGTCGCCGCGCGTGGCGACCCTGCGCAAACAACTGCGGCCCAAACTGCTGGCCACGCCCGACGAATTCGACAACATGGACAGCACCAACCCGGAACACCAGCAGATGGTGCGGGACCGGCTGCGTGTCATCCTGGAGCGCGCCCGGATGCAGTTGACTGCCGAAGAGCAGGCCGAACTCGAACAAGCCCTGATCTTCGACCTGCTGGGCTTCGGTGCCATCGAGCCTTTGGTCCGTAACAAGAGCTACACCGAAATCATGGTGAACGGACCGGACATCATCTTCGCCGAATTCAAGGGCAAGATCATCGAAACTGAACAGGTTTTCGACGACGAAGACCACATCTATTGGACGGCACAGCGCATCGTGCGCCCGCTCCAGCGCGATCTCAGCCGGAAGAATCCGATGGTCGATGCCCGCCTGCCCGACGGCTCGCGCGTGCACGTCATCATCCCGCCGTCCGCGCTGAACGGCCCGACGATCACGATCCGAAAGTTCCCCGAAAAGCGGCTGACCGTACAGAACCTGGTGGACTGGGGATCGTTCACCCAGGAAGTGGCCGAATTCTTGCAGGCGTGCGTGGTCGCGCGGCTGAATATCGTCGTTTCGGGCGGCACCGGCTCCGGCAAGACTACCCTGCTCAACGTGCTGTCGTCGTTTATCCCGGAAGACGAGCGAATCGTGACCATCGAAGACTCGGCGGAACTACAACTGCACCAGCGGCACGTCGTCCGGCTGGAAACCTGCTCACCAGTGCCCGGCACGAACGAAGGCCAACTGGCCATCCGCGACCTGGTCAAGGGCAGTCTCCGTATGCGCCCCGACCGGATCGTCGTGGGCGAATGCCGTTCGGGCGAGGCGCTGGACATGCTGCAAGCCATGAACACCGGCCACGATGGCTCGCTGACGACCGTGCACTCCAACAGTCCGCGCGACTGCGTCGGACGCCTGGAAACGCTGGCGCTCATGGCGGGGATGGACCTGCCCGTAACGATCATCCGGCGGCAGATCGTCAGCGCCGTCGATCTCATCGTCCAGCAGGCGCGCCTTAAAGACGGCAGCCGCAAGATCATCCAGGTGACCGAGCTGCAAGGGCTGGAGGGCGACCAGGTGACCCTGCAAGACATCTTTGTCTACCAGACGCCCGATCACAAAGGCACCAGTCCCAGCCACGCTGGCGGCGGGACCCTCAACCCGACCGGCTTCCGCCCCGGCTTCACCGACCGCCTGGAAGAAGCCGGTTTCAAGCTGAGCGGACGCATTTTTGGCGCGGGCCGCACGTTCGGCGCAGGCGGCAGCTAGACATTCGCCCGACTTCGGACGTTCAGTGTGCCCTGGTGATGCCAGGGCACTTTTGTTATCCTTAATCTATCATCGTCCAGACGCGCTCCCACAGGATGCGAAAATGACCAGCCCCAATCCCGATCTTTCACCAGAAGAACTCACCCGCTACAGCCGCCACATCATCCTGCCCCAGGTCGGGCGGGAAGGCCAGCTCCAATTGAAGCAGGCGCGCGTGATCGTGATCGGGACCGGCGGGCTGGGCAGCCCGATCTCGATGTACCTGGCGGCAGCAGGCGTGGGCACGCTGGGCTTGGTGGATTTCGACGTGGTGGACGTAACCAACCTGCAACGCCAGATCGTCCACAGCCAGAGCACCCTCGGCATGAAAAAAGTCGAGTCGGCGGCGCTGCGGCTGCGCGGTCTCAACCCCTACCTGACACTTGAAACGTATGCCGAGCCGCTGACGCGCCAGAATGCCCTGGACATCCTGGCGCGCTATGACATCCTGGTGGACGGCACCGACAATTTCCCGGCGCGCTACCTGCTCAACGATGCCGCCGTGCTGCTGGGCAAACCGCTGGTCTACGGCAGTATTTTTCGCTTCGAGGGGCAGGTCAGCGTCTTCGACGCCCAACGGGGACCCTGCTACCGCTGCCTGCTGCCCGCCCCGCCGCCGCCCCATCTCGTCCCAAGCTGCGCCGAAGCGGGCGTATTCGGCATCCTGCCCGGCACGATTGGGACGCTCCAGGCGACGGAAGTGCTCAAGCTCATCCTGGGGATCGGCGATCCGCTGATCGGACGGCTGTTGATCTACGACGCGCTGGACATGAGTTTCGAGACGATCCGGCTCCCCAAACGGGCCAACTGCCCGGTCTGCGGGGCGCATCCGACCATCACCCAATTGATCGACTATGAGGAATTCTGCGGGATGCCCGGCCACACGCCCGAACCCGCCCGCCAGGACAGCCTGACGGACCTGACGGTCCAGGCCGTCAAAGCCCGCCTGGATGCCGGAGAAGAGCTGCTGCTGCTGGACATTCGGGAGCCTTACGAACTGCTGATCAACCACCTGGACGGCGCGCGGAACGTCCCGATGAGTGAGATTGAGGACCGCCTCACGGAGATTCCCCGCGACCGGCCCGTCGTGGTCTTCTGCCATCACGGCGTGCGCAGCGTGCGGCTGATCCGGGCCTTGCAGGAGATCGGCTATACCAACCTGATCAACATGCGAGGCGGGATCGACGCCTGGTCCCGGGAGATCGATCCCGCCGTGCCGCGCTACTGACCGGGCGGGAAGCTCCGATCCGACGACGCAGAGTCGTCGCCATCCCCTCCCGAATCAGAGTCGGATGGGTGCGGGCCGAACAGGGCGAAGATCAACACGCCCGCCGAGGCCACCAGGATGTTGCCGATGAACGCCAACGCCTGCAAGCGCCCCATCAGCGGGCGGCTGGTCGCGGTCGAAGGATGGCTGCCAAAACCGAGCACATCCGCCAACCCGGCGGCGGCGGCAATCAGCAGTCCGGTCAGGGTCAGGCGCAGCCCGATGTCCTGGGCCAGAGTGGTCGGCAGCCCAGGATAAAAATTCTGCTTGACAAACACGTAGGCGCTCGTGAACAGGATGGTGAAACCCAGCAGGATCACCAACACCTGCAAGACCCCTACTCCGGCAGCGGCTTCCAGGCCAACAATGCCGGGAAACAAGCCGATCAAGATCGTCACAATGCCGAGCGCGCCAATCGTGATACTGATCTGGCCGTATTTTTCCATGCCTCCCCCTCGTCATTTCTGAGGCAGACCGGCTCTCAAAATCCGCAAAACATTGCCACTCAGAATACCCGAAATATCCGCGGGCGAATACCCGCGAGCCGCCAGGGCGGGGCCAATCGTCAGCAGGTCGGTCACCGTCTCGAAGCCCGCCGGGATCGATTCGCCGCCAAAGCCCCCGTCGGAATCGCTGCCGATGCCGACATGGCGCGCGCTGCCCGTCACCTGGCAGACGTGATCGATGGCCGCGACGACGGTCTCCATCGAGGCGGCATCCTTGCGATCCCCCGACTGCCATTCCGGCACCAGAAACAGGTTGTAGAGCACGATCCCGACCGTCCCGTCGCGCTCGGCAATGCGCCGGATCATGTCGTCCGACAGGTTGCGGTCCGTGCGATCCGGGCAGAACTTGAGCGGATTGGAGTGGCTGGCAAAGAGCGGCCCCTCGTAGCGATCCAGCGCCTCGTAGCACGCTTCGGGCGCCATGTGCGACAAATCCAGGATCATGCCGAAACTCGCCATCACGTCCAGCAGCTCGCGGCCCAGGTCGGTCAGCGGGCCGACGGCTTTCGTCCCGCCGCTGTAGCGTGTCGCCGACCAGGCCGGACCGATGATGCGTAGGCCGCGCTCGTACCACTCTTCGACCTGCGGCGGCTCGACGATCGGATCGGCCCCTTCCATCAGGACGACCAGGCCCAGGAGGTGATCGGCCAGTTCGGTCCCCTCGCCCCACGACGCCAGCACGGCGTCCAGATCGGCCTGGGTGCGGATCAGCCTGATCTGGCGGTTCTCGTCGGCCAGGCGGTGGTAGTAGTCGATCTGCCGCACGCCCAGCCGGTAGGCTTCTTGCGGCGTCTCGTAGTAGATGGTCTCATCCGGAAACATGACGTGCGACCGGGGCGAAACGTAGATGGTCCCACACGTGATCGCCACCCGCCCCAACAGCATTTCGGGCAGTCCGACCATGCGGCGCCCGTAATGCTTGAGAAAGACCGGGTCGAGTTCGACGCGGCGGCCCGCCCAGGCACTCTGCGTAAAATCCCGTCGGTTGTTCAAGTAGTTCCAGGCAATATCCTGGTGGCCGTCTACGATGATGTCGGTCATATGCACTATTCCTGCCCCAGAGTGTCAAATTCCCGGTAATCAAGGACCCGTTGGCCGTTGATGAAAAATGTCGGCGTGCCTGTCACGTGGCGTGCGTCGAATTCCGCTCTAGCAGCATCAATCGCCGCGCGCGGGTGATCGTCGCTCAGGCAGCGGTTGAAGGCGGCGGTGTCCAGCCCCAGGTTCTTCGCCCCGTCACGCAGGCGGCGCTCGTCGAAGGTCCGCACGGCGAAACGCTTCTGCCAATCGAACAGCACGTCGTGCATGGCCCAGTAGCGCCCCTGCTCCCCGGCGCAGTAGGCGGCTTTGGCGGCACTTTCGGCCCCCCAGCCGATCTGCGGCACGGAGATGACCACGTACTGCACCTGCCCTGCCGCGATCCGGTCCAGCAGGGTGGGAAAGATCGTCTCGTGAAAATCCCGGCAGTGCGGACAGGCGTAGCTCGAAAACTCCTCGACGACGAAGGGCGCGTCCGGACTGCCCAGCCGGGGAAAACCCTGGTCGGTATAGCCCTGCGCCAGGTCGGCGTACTCGGCTCCGGCGTTGGCCGAGACCGGCGCATCGAGCGGCATCAATTGGTAGACGGCATACACGACGGCGACCAGCACGAGAATCACGCCGAGGGCGATGATCCAGATGCGCTGGCGGCGGCGCGAAGTTTCTCTCTTGAATTCGGCGAGACCGGGCAGATGGGCCAGCGGATCGTCGGGCGGTGTTTTGGCGGCCATGTCAGGATGCACCTCGTACAAGGTCGAGCAGTTCGGGCAGTTGGCGGATCGTCATGTCGGGCTGGATGTCCATTCCGGCAGGCTGGGTGTGCTGGTCCTGCTCGATCCAGACCGTGCGCAAGCCCGCCTGCTGCGCGCCCCACACGTCGAAATACAGGCTGTCGCCGACGAAGATCGCCTGCTCAGGGACCAGCCCTAATGCCGCCAGGGAACGCCGGAACACTTCCTGGCGCGGCTTCCAGGCTTTTTCGTCGGCGGAAAAGATCAGGTGATCGAAGAACGGCGTCAGGCCAAAGCGGTCCATGTCCTGGCGGTGGAACGCCCCCGGCCAGGTGGTGTTGGAAATCAGGCCGATCTTCATCCCCAGGCCGCGTAACGCGCGCAGCGTATCGGCGGCGCCGTCAAGCGGGTGCACGATGGACTGAATCGTCCGCATGTATGCGACCGGAAGACGGTCGAAAAGATCGGGGGACAGGCCATCGACGCCCCACAACCCCAGCACCAACCGGAGCTGGTGCGCGAGAGTCAGATCGTTGACATCGCACGCCTCCAGGTGGTTCCAGATCGACTGCAAGTGATCCCAGGCCCGATTCAGGGCGACCGGCTCCGGCGGCAAGGTATAGCCCGCCTCACGCAGCAGACCATACGCCGCGCGCGCGCCGCGCTTCTCCATATCTTCCCAGGTCGTGCCCGGTTCCTTGTAGTGGAGCAGCGTCCCGCCCAAGTCGAAAATCACACCCCGGATCGGCATAGTAGCTTCCATCAACTCAACAGAAACTGCGCGACGAGGTGGGCGGTATGGATCAAGCTGTCGGCGTGGGTGCGCTCGTACGCGTGCGAGGATTCGACGCCGGGACCGATCAGGGCGACCTGCGCCCCGCCGCCCGCCCGCCAGTAAGCCTCGCCGTCCGAGCCGTAAAAGGGGTAGATGTCCGTCTTGTACGGAATCGCGGCCTGCTCGGCCAACATCCGCAGGCGGCGCGTCAGATCGAAGTGATACGGGCCACCGGAGTCTTTGACACAGATGCCCGCGCTGAACTCGTCGGAGTTCTGGCCCTGCCCGACGGCAGCCATATCGACGGCGACCAGTTCGGCCAGGTCCGCCGGAAAGCCGAGCGCCGCGCCGTGCCCCACCTCTTCGTAAGTCGTGAACAAGGCGGTCACGGTTTGGGCCGGGCGCAATCCCGCCGACTGCAAGGCCAGGAATGCGCCGTAGATCACGGCGACGCTCGCTTTGTCATCCAGGTGACGCGAGCGGATGAACCCGGTTTCGGTGATCTCGACGCGCGGATCGATGAAGACGAAATCGCCCACCTCGATGCCCAACGCGCGCACCTCTTCCGGGTTGGTCACCCGCGCATCCAGACGCAGTTCCATCGTGTCGGAGTTGCGCGGCTCGTCGCCCGCGTCGCGGAAGACATGCACGCTGGACTTGACCGGGACGACCGTGCCCCGGTAGCGCTGGTTGTCGAAGGTCCGGACGGTCACGCCCTCGAATTCGACGGCGTTCCACATGAACCCGCCCAACTGGGTCAGCTTGAGCCGCCCGTTGTCTTTGATCTCCTTGACCATCAGCCCCAACGTATCGACGTGGGCGGTGAGGCCGCGCGGCGCGTCGTGGCGTGCGCCGGGCCAGGTGACGATCAACGCGCCCTTGGGATGGCGGTCCAGCGTCAGTCCTGGCACGCCCAGCGCCTCGAAGGCTGTTTCGAGATAGGCGACGGCTTCGGTGGAATACCCGGTCGGGCTGGGGGTATTGAGCAGACCAGCCAGAAAACCGACCATCTGCCCACGATCAAACGTCAATTCAGGCATGAAGGACTCCCAAAGAAGAATAGTAAGGTGGCGAGTATAGCGAATGTGCTAAGGCTGCACAACGATTTGCGCCAGGATGGCATGATCGCCCGCGCTCTGGCCATCCGCTCCCGTAACCGGCAGCCGGTCCGCCGGGGCCTGCCACCAGTACAGCACTGCCCACAGCTCATACGTCCCCGGCGCAAGATCGGCGGGCAGCGCCAGGCCGTGATTGTCGCGATGCAGCGAATTCACGCGCCAGGTATGCGTCTGCTCGAACCAATCGACCGGGTAGGAATCGCGCTGGGCCACCAGTGCGCCGGAGTCCGACATCAGGAACAGGCCCACGGTGTAATCCTGCGGCACTGGTTCCAACGTCTTCCACAGCAGCGACACCGGCAGCACGTCCCCGGCCCGGCGCGTTGTCCCGCCGGGGATATCGTAGCCGACCAGTTGCAGGCTGGGGCCAAAGGTCGCATCCACCCGTTGGGCGGGCCAGGCCGCCGCCGTGACCGGAGGCGCCGGGGTCATGTCGAACAGCACCGCCCGCGCGATGTCGGACGATTTGATCTCGGTCACCGGGAAATAGTGCTGGGCCAGGTAGTGCTCGACCGGACGCACCGACCAGTCGATATACCAACTGCTGTTGATCACCAGCCACAGCCGATCATGCTTAGTAGCCAGGTCGTTGAGGATGATCGTAGCCGACGGGTGGATCAGGTCCTCCGGATTCACCGACTCGATCTTGGGCGGCTGATCCGGGCTGTAACGCTCGCGGGGCGACGGCGGCAAGGCATACACCGTCGGCGCGGAGCGTTTGTAGTAGTTCATAAAAAACCGGGCGTAGGTGTCATCGTTGAGCACGACCACTTCATCGGAACGCAACTGCGGGTCCAACGCGCTGAGCAGATCGCGCGCCGGGCGGAAGTCGCCGTAATAGCGCGGGTCCTGACGGATGGCATACAGGCCACCCAGCACGGCCACCCCGGTGACGCCGACCAGCGATCCGGCGGTCAGCGCGAAGGTACGCCGCCCCGATCCGGCCCGCCGCCAGAAGATCGCCCAGCCCAGGGCTGCCAGAACCAAGCCGAGGCATAACACCGGCAGCAACCACGACTGGCCAACCGCATACTGCCAGGCCAGATCGCTTTTCTGATCGCCGAGCAGGGCCAAAGACACCCGAATCGGCGACCAACGCAGGCTCCACACGCCCTCTTTCCAGGGAATAATGTTGTGCTCCGCCAACCGGGCATAGTAGGCATTGATCGGAACCCAGGCCGCCAACACCTGGATCGCGACACTGAGCAGCACCACGCTCCCCGCCGCGGCGCGCTTCCACCCTGCCGCGCCACGCGTGGTCAACGCGTCGAACACCGGCAGCAGCCAGAGCGCCACAAAGGGCGTCACCGGGACGAGATAGCGCGCCCCCCACCCGGTTCCGCCGTACCAGAGATCCGCCCCACGCACCACAGCGTAGCCAACCGTGAACATCACCACCATCACGAGCGGCATCAGCAGTTCGCGCCAGCGGTGCTCCCGGATCAGGCGCCGCCAGCCGCAGAAGCCGAGCAGCAGCGCCGGAGAAAACAGCCAGATGCTGCGCGCCGGGCTGAGCATGTAGCCGCTGATCCCATGCCAGGCGCCGGACACGTTGGTGCGGGCACTGTGCAGACGATTCGCGAGATTCCAGCGGTTGGACAGCCCGAAAAGCTGGCCCGCGTTCAAGATCACGACGGCCAGCACCACCGCGAACACTCCCAACCCGACGAGCACGATCACACCCCGGCGGGAGAGACGCCGCTGCGCCAGCCGCGCGGGAAAGGCTTCTACCAGGATGGTGGGCAGCAGCAGCAGGCCCGCTTCTTTGGAGAACAGCGCGGCGGTGAAGACCACGAGGAACACACCCAACGTCAGCAAGGGACGGTGTCCGGAAGTCAACCGCTGGCGGACGCGCAGCACCAGATAGGCGCTGAGCAGCGCCAGAAACGTGAACAACGGCTCGCGAAAAAAGGTGCGGCTGTAGGGCCAGGCGATGGTCCCCACCCCGAAGATCAGTGCCACGGCTGCCGCCGCGCGGGCGCGGTAGCCCAGCGCCAACCCGTAGGCGTACAGCGTGCCCGCCGTCAGGGCGGTGATCAGCACATTGAAAAACCAGACGGTGTGCGCCAGCCCAAGACCGGGGAGCACCTGCGCGATCCAAAACAACGGGACCGCCAGCGCGGGCTGCATCGGCTCGGTATCGGCGGGCGGCGGCACGACGTTCTTGAGCGAGGTCGGGGGATAGGCATCGAACTGGAAGTTCTGCTGCATGTTCCCCTGGCGCGCCAGACTTTCGGTCGCGTCGAAGATGAACCACTCATCGCGGCTGACCGCGTAACCGTTGAAGGTGAAGAAATAGACGGCGATCAGCAGCGTCACCAGGATCACCCCGGCGGCCCGGCGCTGCTAGATCGTGGGTTCCTGGTTCATGGGCGGATGATCCCTTTCCGGTGCAGCAGGTCACGGTAAAGCGCCGCCAGATCGTCGGCCAGCCGGGCAATATCGTATTCCGCGATCACGGCCTGTTGGACGGCGGGCGTCGCCGCCGGTTGGGCCAATGCCGCCAATACCGCCGCCGCCAGGGCAGCGGGATCGCCGGGCGGGACCAACTCACCCCAATCGCCGCCGCGCAGCAGGTCCGGCACGCCGCCCACCGCCGTCGAAACGACCGGTACCCCCGCCGCAAGCGCCTCGATCAGCGAAACCGGGGTACCTTCGTTGTGCGACGAGATCACCAGCACGTCCAGATCGCTGTAGATGGGCTTGAGATCGGTCTGCCAGCCAGTGAACGTCACCGCGTCGCGCAGACCGAGCGCCGCGACCTGCGCTTCGATCTCGGATCGGGATTCGCCGTCGCCAATGATGGCAAACCGGGCGGCAGGCTGCGCCGCGATCACCTGCGCGGCCATCTGCAAAAACAGCGCATGATTCTTGATGGGCACCAACCGCCCCACGATACCGATCAGCGGTGCAGCGAGCGGGAGGTTGAACCGCGCGCGAAACTCACCCTGGTGGCGCGGCGTTTGGGCAAATGGGGCCAGCTCCAGTCCCAACGGCACGACGGCGAATTTCTCCACGGGCGCGATGCGGTACTGCTGCACCAGTTCGTCGCGCAGGCCCGGACTGATCGTGATCAGCCGGTCGGACAGGCGAGCCATCGCCTGCTCCAGCCAGAGAAACACCTGGGTTTTGCGGGGGCTGAAATAACCCTGGAAGACGTGCCCGTGATAGGTATGCACGCGCACCGGAACCCGGGCCAGCCAGGCTGCTACCCGCCCCACGAACCCGGCCTTGGCGGTATGGGTGTGGACGACATCCGGGCGAAAGCGGCGCATCAACCGCCACAGCGTGAACAGCGTGAGCACGTCGCGCAGCGGAGACAATTCGCGCCCCAGTTCGGCCACGTAGACCGGCTGGATGCCGCGCTGCTGCGCCAGGTAGGCCATGTCGCCTTCCTGGGGACCGACCGGGCCACACACCAACGTGCTCTCGAATTCCGGCGGGCCGAGCCGCTCGGTCAGCAGCGTCACGTGGATCGCCGGACCGCCCACATTCAGGCGGGCGATAATGCGCATCACGCGGATCGGGCGAGGAGTAGTCATGCATCACCTCAAGGAGCCGAAGGGACTGCCGGGTCTATGAACAGCCGGTGCCACCATTCGAATGTGAGCAGCGTCCAGAGACGCTGGCCGTGATTACGCTGACCGCGGCTGTGTTCGTCCAACAACTGGCGGAGCGCCGCCTCATGGAAGTAGCCCCGGCCCAACGTCACCGGATCGAGCAGCATCTCGCGGGCATAACCCTGCAAATCGGTGCGAAACCAGCGCCCCACCGGCACGCCGAAGCCGTGTTTGGCGCGGTGGACGATGTCATCCGGCAGCACGCCCGCGGCGGCTTCCTTCAGAATGTACTTGGTCACCTGGCCGCGCAGCTTGAGATTCGACGGAATCCGCGCCGCCAGCTCGACCAGTTTGTGATCCAGAAACGGCGCACGGGCTTCCAGCGAGGCCGCCATGCTGGACCGGTCGGTCTTGATCAGCAGATCGTCCGGCAAATAGGTAACGAGATTCACGTCGAGAAGCTGGGCGGTCAGGCCGTGCCCGGTCGCCCGGTCGAAGATCGCCGCGAAGTGCCCGGCAGGATGTGGGCCGATCTGATCGGTGCACAGCGCCGCCAGCAGATCGTCGTCGAACAGGCGTACCCACGAAAAATAGGCATCCGCCGGGGACATTTCGGCGCCGGTCACAAAGCGCCGCGCGCGCTGGGCCACGCCCCGGTAGGATGTCGCTTCGGGCAGCCGTCCGACGACCGACGCCACCCCCCGGCGGAGCAAGCCAGGCAGCGCCCGGTAGCGGGCTGCCAGGTGCGCCGCGTAGAAACGCTCGTACCCGGCGAACAATTCGTCGCCGCCGTCGCCGGTCAGGGCCACGGTGACGTGATCGCGCGTGTGGCGGCTGACGAGATAGGTCGGGATGGCGGACGAATCGCCAAACGGCTGGTCATGCTGCCAGACCAGGAACGGCAGCAGCTTGATCGCGTCCGGCTCCACGATGAATTCGTGATGTTCGGTATCCAGCAGTTGGGCGACCTGGCGGGCGTAAGGCGTCTCGTCGAAGGACTCTTCGCCGGTGAAGCCAATCGAGAAGGTCTTGACACGCCCTGCCGTATGCCGCGCCATATAGGCCACGATCAGGCTGCTGTCCAGTCCGCCGCTCAGAAACGCACCCAGCGGCACATCGCTCAGCAGCCGCAGCCGCACCGACTCTTCGAGCGTGGCGCGCAGTTCGTCCAGGTAGTCTTCGGCGCGGGCCTGGGGGTCGGCTCCGGCGGCGGCGGGCGGCGTCCAGTAGGCGTGGGTCGTGATCGCGCCCTCGCGGCAGATCAGCACGTGGCCCGGCGGGAGCATCCGAATCCCTTCGAAAAAGGTCAGCGGCGCGGGGACGTAACCGTAGGCCAGCAGCAGCGGTGTCAGCTCGCGCGCCGGGCGGCGGGGCACCTCCGGGTGTCTCAGCAGCGCCTTAATCTCGGAAGCGAACACCAGCCGGTGATCGTCCTGGTAGTAGTAGAGCGGCTTTTTGCCGAGCCGGTCGCGCGCCAGGATCAACGTCTGGCGCGGCGCATCCCACAAGGCCAGGGCGAACATGCCGCGCAGCGGTTCGAGAAAATCGACGCCTTCTCGCTCGTAGAGCGTCATCACCGCTTCGGTGTCGGACCCGGACCGGAAGGTACAGCCGCGCGCGGTCAGATCGCGGTGCAGGTCGGGATAGTTATAAATCTCCCCGTTGTAGGCCATCGTGATCGAGCCGTCGGCGTTGGACATAGGCAGCGCACCGCTCGGCGAAAGATCGAGGATCGCGAGACGGCGGTTCGCCAACCCGCACGCACCCAGGACCAGTTCCCGGCCTTGATCCGGTCCGCGATGGATCAGCGTGGCGTTCATGGCCTGCAAGACCGGCAAGGACACCGGCGCGCCATCCAGGTTGAGGATTCCGCACAGTCCGCACATCAGGTCTGCTGCTCCAATGACCGGTAGATTTCCACCGTGCGCTCGACCATCACCTCGGCAGAGAACTGCGTCTCCACCCGGCGGCGGCCTGCCATTCCCCGTGACTGCCGTTCCGCGGGTTGATCCAACGCCTGGGACAGCGCCGCCGCCACGGCCTGGGCAGCGCGCACCGGGACCAGCCAGCCCGTTTCACCATCGACCACTACTTCCGGGATGGCGCTGACCTGCGTGCTGATCACCGGCACGCCCAGCACCATCGCTTCGAGGAATACCAGGCCGAAGCCTTCCCACAGCGAGGGGGCCAGCAGCACGTCCAGACCGGCCATCACCGCGCGAGCATCGTCGCGCCAGCCCAGGAAATGCACCCGGTCCGACAATCCCAACGTGCGGACCTCCGCTTCCAGATCAGGGCGCAGGGCACCTTCCCCGGCCAGGAGATAATGCGCTTGCGGAAAGCGGCCTGCGATCTCCGCAAAGCCGCGCAGTCCGTACACCAACCCTTTTTGCTCGATCAGGCGACACACGGAACCGATCAGCAGCGTTTCGGGCGGAAGGCCAAGCGCCCTCCGCAGCGCGGCGCGCGCGTCCGGCGGGACGGTGATCGAGGCGGGGTCGAGACCGTAGTGCACGGTGTGGATCTTTTCGGGCGGAACGCCCTCCACATCAATCGAAAACTGGCGGATGGCCTCGGAGATGGCGATCCCGGCGCTGGTTTGATGCCACAGCCAGCGGTTCAACAGGCGCACCGGCAAAACACGGCGGAATTTGTCGTCATTATGCCGCGAACTGACGACGTGCGGCACGCGGGCCAGCCGCGCCGCCAGCGTCCCGTGCAGATCGGCATGGAGCAGATGGGTATGCACGACATCCGGACGGACCGCGCGCAGCCGCCGGACCAGCGCCCGGATCAGGCCCGGATCGAAGTCGCGATGAATCACCAGGCGCTCGACGGGAAGGCCGAGCGCCGCCGCACGATCCACGTACTCCTGAACCGGGTTATCCGGCTCGACCAGAATCCACAATTGGGCGTCGATCCCCTGCTGGCGCAGCCCAGGAAGCAGCGCCAACAGATGTCCTTCGGACCCGGCAGCGCCGGTCATTTTCGACAGGTGGATGATCCGCATCACACTAGGCGGGCTGCGCCGCTTTGTACCATTCCAGGGTGCGCGCCAGCCCGTCCTCGAACGAAATAATCGGCTCGTACTTCAAGATCTGCCGGGCTTTGTCGATAGAGGCGCGCGAGTCACGCACGTCACCGGGACGCGGGGACCCGAACTGCGGCGGAATTTGCTTGTCCAGCAGCTTGTTGAGCATGTCGATCATGTCCAGCAGGCTGATCCGACCTCCGCAGGCGATGTTGAAGGTCTCGCCCGCTACGCCCGGCGTATGGCAGGCCAGCAGGTTGCCGTGCACGACGTTGTCAATGTAGGTGAAGTCGCGCGATTGCAGCCCGTCGCCTTCCACCGGGGCCGGTTGATCCCGGAGCATGGCGGTGATGAAACGTGGAATGACAGCGGCATAGGCCGACAGCGGGTCCTGGCGCGGGCCAAACACGTTGAAATAGCGCACGGTGACCGTTTCCAGCCCGTAGACGTTGGTGAACGCCTGGCAGTAATGTTCCGCCGCCAACTTGGCCACCGCATAGGGAGACAAGGGCCGTGGACGCATCTCTTCGGACTTGAACTCCGCCTCGACATTGCCATAGGCCGACGACGATCCCGCATAGACGACGCGCTTGACCCCCTGGTCACGCGCGGCCAGCAGAACATTCAGCGTCCCATTGACGTTGTGCTCGTTGCTGCCCAGCGGATCGCGCACCGAACGCGGCACCGAGGCCAGCGCCGCCAGGTGAAAGACGTAATCGACCCCTTGCATAGCTTCGGTCAGCCGCTCGCGCTCGGTGATGCTGAACTCGTGGAGCGCGATCCGGTCCAGGACGTGGGCCAGATTCTCGCGCTTGCCGGTGGAGAAATTGTCCACCACCCGGACCTGATGCCCATCCCTGAGCAGCGCATCCACCATGTGCGAGCCAATGAACCCGGCTCCGCCAGTCACCAGGTAGGTTTTTGATTGCATCGTCACTCCTTTAGATAGGGTTATCGATTACGGCCCTGCGCCCGCTTGCGGCGGATGTAGGTGATCTCAAGGAACCCAAAAGCGGCCACCGCCAGCACGCCCAAGAACAGCCCGATCTCGGCACCCTCGGTAATCGTCGCATGGGACAGCTCGACGGCGGAGAAGCCCAATCCCGCACACACCGCATAGAGCACGAGCACGGCGGCGCGCTGGCTGAGTCCCAGGCTGACCAGCCGGTGCGAGGTGTGGTCTTTGCCACCCTGCATCGGCGAGCGCCGCTCGCGCAGACGGGTAAAGACGACCAGCGTCGTGTCGAAAATGGGTAATCCCAGCACCACGACCGGGACCATCCAGGTGACCACCTGCCGGTCAGGGGGCACTTTGAAGTCCAGCTTGATGGCCAACACCGCCAGCAAAAAGCCCAGCACCATGCTGCCCGTATCGCCCATGAAGGTCGAAGCCGGGTTGAAGTTGTAGATCAGAAAGCCCACCGACGCCCCGGCCAGGGCACCTGCCAGGCTGCCCACCAGCGTCAGCTCCTGCTGCACCGCCATGATGAAGAAGAAAATGGAGGCAATGGCCGTGATGCCCGCCGCCAGGCCATCCATGTTGTCCTGGAAATTCATGGCGTTGATGATGCCGACGATCCAGAATACGGTGAGTGCGATATCCAGGATCGGACTGCCGAAAATACGAATGTGAATCCCGGACACGATCAGCACCAGGGCGGCGATGGCCTGCCCGGCCATTTTCACCAGGGGCGCCATGCCGTCCCGGTCGTCGACGAAACCGACCAGCGCCAGCCAGGCCGATCCGGCCATGATGGCCCCGAATTCCACCAGGTAGAACGGCGGGCTGAAAAAGACCAGGGCCAGCACCAGCGCCCCGTAGATCGCCAGACCACCCAACAGCGGGGTCGGAGTCTGGTGAACTTTGCGGCTGCTGGGTTGATCGAGCACGCCAAAACGAAACGCCAGCCGCCGGGTGATAGGCGTGAAGCCCACTGCCGCGGCAAAACCGGCGACCATGACCGGGATAAATTGAGTCATATCCATCTCGACAGGTATTCCACTAAATCGCTGTCGTTCACAAGCGCAGTACCAGGAATCGCGCGCGAAGTATACCCGTACCAACAACTGCCGGGCAAAAACCGCGCCGGGGTTCCCGGCGCTCCGGTATGATAACCAGCTAGAACAGGCTGAGCTGTTTCAGCGGGGGGTCGTCGTCGGGCTTCTCCTGCTTAGTTTCCGCCACGGCGGCCTCTTTGAGCAGGCTTAGCATCCGTCTGAAATCTTCTTCCATCGCTGGGCGCAGGTTGAGATTGCGCAGCACCGCCGCCGGGTGAAACAGCGGGTAGTAGACGCGGCCATCGGCACGGTGAGGCTGGCCGTGCACTTTCGTGATGCGCGTATTCGGCGGGAAGAACAGGCCCATGCTGAACCGCCCCAGGGTCGCGATGATCTTGGGATGAATGATCTCGATCTGGCGATTGAGATAGGCGGGGACGCAGGTCTCGATCTCGCCCGGCAGCGGGTCACGATTGCCCGGCGGGCGGCACTTGACCACGTTGGTGATGAACACGTCATTGCGGGTCAGCCCAATCATAGACAGCAGTTCTCCCAGGTATTTGCCGGACGCGCCGACGAAGGGCAAGCCCTGCTGATCTTCGTGGTAGCCCGGCCCCTCGCCAATGAACATGATCTCGGCATCCGGGCGGCCCGCGCCAGGGACGGCCAGCGTCCGGCCCCCGCGCAGATCGCACAGGGTGCAGGTACGCACCTCTTTGGCAATCGCCTCCAGGGCGGCACGACGCTCGTCCACACTCAAAGGTTTCGAATCAGTCACATCAGCCTCGCTTTCCAGATTTTGACTGGTGAGTGAACTCATCGATGTAGGGAACACGCTGGGCCAACGCGGTCACCCGCTGGGCGAGACGCTGCTGATAAGCGGCATCCAGCGGGCGGGCTTCCATGAGCAGCGCATCTTCGGAATTATCGCGGTAATATCCCTTGCGGCGGCCCACCACCTGGTATTCGTACTTCAGGTACAGGGCCTGGGCATTGGTGTTAGTCACCCGCACTTCGAGCACGGAATATTCGCCTGCCAGGTTGATCGAACGCTGGAGCATACTGGCGAGCAGCAGTTCCCCCAATCCCCTGCCGCGAAAGTCGGGATGGACGGCGATGGTACTGATATGGGCTTCGCCCGCGATCAACCAACAGCCACCGTAGCCGACCAGCGCCGCCGTCGATTTGGAATTACGCAGGCGGTGCAGCAGCCCCAACAAGCCGCGCGAAGGCTGAGCATGAACGTCGGACGCTTCCAGCACCACCAGGTGGGAAGTCTCGTGGTTGTTGATTTCGAACTGGTAGGTATTGGCGGACCAGGGAGTGGAGAAGGAAGCGCGATCAATCCCCAAAACCTGGGGAATATCCTCCAGGCGCATGTGGCGCACACGGTACGATAGGGTCATGGATGAGGCACTCCTGGCTGATGTAGGTAGATCGGCGTGACATCCGCGGGATCGCCGACCGATCCCGCCCGGAGGCGTGCCCAGGCCAACTCGGCCAGGAATCCGGCCCGCCGCACGCTGTGCGCGCCTGACGCTAACCGCACGGGATGGGCCGCCGCGGCCAGACTGACCCGCCCGGCGTCATCAATTTCACCGGCGAAGAGGGTCTCCTGCCCGACGGCAGCCGCGAGGGCTTCCCAGGACACGATCTCGGCGGGATCTGACGCGATCCAGGCGCCGTCCTGCCAGCGATACCGCTGCGCGCACACCCGCCCCCGCCCGGCTTGCAGCACCGCGACCAGCGGTCCCTCAAAGACCGGAATGCCCGCCGCGACGATGTCCAGGGTGGGGACGGCGATCAGCGGGATGGACTGGGCTTCCGCCAGTCCTTTCGCCACGCTCAGGCCGATCCGCAGGCCGGTAAAAGAACCAGGACCCTGGGAGACCGCCACGGCGGTCAGATCGGCAGGCTGCTGCTGCACCTGGCGCAAGGCCCGGTGGATGGCCGGAGCAAGCTCGACCGTGTGGTTGTTGGCCGTATTCCACGTCGATTCAAACAAAAGCTGATGGCCGTCGTGCAGCGCGAGGCTGATCGACCGACTGGCCGTGTCGAGTGCGAGTAACAACCGATTACTCCTTCAAAAGCGCGTCACGCAGCCGGTCGAGGTAGGTCCGATAGTGCTCCCCGGCGGCGTGCCAGGTCATATGCCGACGCGTCTCATCCACCACCTGGATCGCCACCCACAGCCGTTCCTGCGGCAGCACATCCTGAATATTCTCGGGCCACTCCATCACAACCGGATTATCACTCGCCAGCAGGTCTTCCATACCGATGCCCCAGGCATCCCTGGCCCCTTGCAAGCGGTAGCAGTCGATGTGATAGAGCACCCGGCTGTCCTGGGTGCGGCGGTGCTCGTGAATCAGCGTGAAGGTGGGACTGGTCACCACTTCCAACGCCCCCCACCCGGCCCCGATCCCTTTGGTAAAGACCGTCTTCCCAGCCCCCAGGTCACCCGACAGGCAGATCACGTCGCCGGGAGAGAGCACCTCACCCAGGGCTTGTCCAAGACGAAAGGTATGCTCTACATTCTGGCTAACGAGTTCGATGGTCGCAGCGTCCGGCACAATGATACTCCTGACAGATCAAAAACAGCATGATTATACTTCGTGACAGAACCCTGACAATCCCAGACCCCGCGCACGACCTATTCGCCAGCGGTAGTGAATCATGTTATTCTTCTCCGATTAGACATCCATCACAGGTCTCTAGAAGGTTATCAACGTATGCGCATTCTGGTGCTTTCTGACATTCATGCCAACCTGGCGGCTTTTGAAGCAGTCCTTGCCGACTCTAAAGGAGACTGGGATTATGTATGGTGCCTGGGAGACGTCGTAGGCTACGGCCCCGAACCCAACGAATGCTGCGAACTGCTGCGCAGCCTCCCCCACCTGTGCCTGGCCGGGAATCACGACTGGGCGGCGCTGGGGCGGCTGGATATCCGCACCTTCAATGCAGACGCCCGGCGAGCGGTAACCTGGACCCGCGAGACATTGACCGCGGAAAATATGGCGTACCTGTCCGCGCTGCCGACCACCTTCGTGCTGGGCGATTTCACCCTCGCGCATGGCAGCCCGCGCGAACCGGTCTGGGAGTACATCCTTGATCCGCTGATCGCGGCGCTCAACTTCCCCCATTTCGAGACGTTGTACTGCCTGGTGGGCCACACCCATACGCCCGTCATTTTCCAACTCACCGACGATCGCGGCGACACTGATGCGATCCAGCCCGTCTACCGCGAACCGAAACATCTGAACAGCCGCCGGCTGATCATCAATCCGGGCAGCGTGGGCCAGCCGCGCGACTCGAATCGCGATGCGGCCTACGGCATCCTTCAGGTCGAAGAAGCGGTGTTCGAGTATCGCCGTGTCAGCTACTCCATCAAAGTCACCCAGGACAAGATGCGCAAGCTGGACATGCCAGACCGGCTGATCACCCGGCTGGAACATGGCTGGTAAAACAAAAAACAACGACCGGGCAGCAAGACCCGGTCGTTTTGATTCTGGGATTGCCCGGCGAGGTCAGGGGTTGGTCTCAGAAATGAAACCGTATAGCCACCAAAACTCCTCGCAAGGATAGACGCTCTCCAGGCGTTCATCCATCACGAACGCCCCCTCTTTGAACAGGTGAGAGAGCCGCTGATCGACGGTCTGGAGGCGGCCATACTCGACCTCCGTCATGAGGTGGCGATCTTCAGCCTCCCGGCGCAGATGCTCGATCATGGTGCGCTTTTCAGCCTGAGACGGATAGCTCGCCGCATTGCCACGACGATCCTCGAAGCAGTCGTCGAGAAAATAGCCGAAAGCATCCAGCCGCGCGTGCAGTTCGTGGCGCAGCTTCTGTTCATAGTGCACCGCCCACTGCGCGCGGGCGGCGTCGAAGCTCGCTTGCGCCTCACGGACCGCCGCCTGCTGGCGCTCAGTCAGGATCGACGTCAGCCGGGGCAGACGATACACGCGCAGCAGCAGCCCGCCCAGCGTAAGCCGGGGCAGACTGCCCGGCAGCACCCCGTACATTTCATTCTCGTACAGATAAGGCGTCAGATTTGAGGCCATTGCCGACAGGGCGCTCAGATCCTTGTCCAGATCGAACGCCAGCTTGAACGGTTTAGCGTCCATGCTTCCGACCCTTTTCTACTCGGTGCTACTTGTAGGTCTTGATATTGCGATAGTTCGGGTTGCCTGGATCTCCTGGATGTGATGCGCCGTGTCCTGGACGTACCACTCCACCCGCTGACGACCATCGGGATCGACATAGGAAACCGTCGGGTTGAACCCCAAGATTTCCTTGATCCCCACCAACAGCAGGCTGATGTCCGCCTGCGCCGCCGCCGACAGGGTGAAATAGCTGTTCGGCACCCATTCGATCTCGACCGGGACGGCGTGCCATTCGCCCACCATCCGGAAGGGCGGCTCGGCGTTGGTGCAGTCCAGGTGGATCGCCGCCATCCGGTTGCTCCAAAACGTGTGGTTGACACGCTCATTGATCAAATAAGGCCGGTGCTCAGGCTCTTTATAAAACCAGGTACTTGCGTTCGTGGCCATGAAAACCATTTCCTCCCATCGTTGGTGCAAGCTTTACTGCGAATCATAACACCAAAAATGCTGCTCAGGCGACTCGTGGGGATCGAAATAGGCGCAATTTTGAACCGATTGAACCCGACGATTGTGTATAATCTGGGACGGTCGTCAACGGCCTCAGACTCGCTAACGTAGATATAGGATTCCGCATGAGTGGTTACGCCTGGCTCGGTGTTCTGGCAAGTTCATTTGTCTCAACGCTCGCCGTCGCTTCGTACGTCGTGATGGCGCTACCGTATTTCGATAACGCCCCCTTTCTCACCGACCTGTCCAAAGACACGAAAAAAGCCATTCTGATCGGAATAGGCTTGTTCGCGATCTTCTTCACCGTTTTCTACCTGAGCGCGCTGTACGTGGATCAAGATACCAGTGGACCGCTGTTGATCTTCGTGATCCTGGTGCTCGGCCTGCCGGTGAGCCTGCTGCTCGGCTCCGAAACGTGGGATCATCACAACGCGCACGGCATGAGCGAGGTGCCAGGGCCGCAGGCGGTCGCGGTCGCCACCGGCATCGGCCTGGCGGAGCTGATCGGCTTCTCGCTCGCGTTCGTCGCCGTTATCCAACTGGCCTGATCCCCCCCCCCAACAAAAAACGCTCCCGGCTCAAGTTCGGGAGCGTTTTGTTCTGTCTGCTGCCGCGCCGCTACTCCGGCCAGATCTCCTCTACCCCACCGTGCTGAATCGTCAGTTGTTCTTCGATCAATTCATCGCGGCTGGTATCGAAGTCCGAAAAGCCGATCTCGCTGATCCAGGCATCCTTGTAGACCCAACGGCGGGTCTCGACGCCTTCGTCCAGCGCCACGATGGCGATCTGGCGCGTGACCTTGGCGGTGGGGTTGGCCAGGGTTTCGCGCGTCCACTGGTTGAACGGCAGAGCCGGGTCCCGCTGCACCATCTTGACGATCACCAACGGTTGATTCACCAACCGCCCGACGGTCACATCCACACTGCGAATGCGGAGGCCGCTCACCCCAAAAATACCGGAAGCGGACACGCCGTTGATCTCGACGCGAAATTCATTGGCGGACAGGCTGTCCAGCGCCTGTATTCCTACGTGTTCGTGCGTCATCCTCAGTACGCTCCTTTCAGAGATTTTGAGGGCCAGTATACACCCGTCTACGCCAGCGAGAAATCGCCGCGGGCGGGCTATTCGATGTCATCCGCCAGGCGAATGTGCAGTTCTTCAAGCTGCTTCGGCTCCGCTTCGGAAGGCGCTCCTGCCATCAGGTCGGCGGCCTGCTGCGACTTGGGGAAGGCGATCACTTCGCGGATATTGGGCTGCCCGGCGAGCAGCATCACCAGGCGGTCGATGCCCGGCGCGATGCCCCCATGCGGCGGCGTGCCATACTCGAAGGCTTCCAGCATGTGGCCGAACCGCTCTTTGGCGACTTCGACATCCAGGCCGATCAGCCCGAAAATCTTCTCCTGAACGGCGCGGTCGTGGATACGGATGCTGCCGCCGCCGATCTCGTAACCGTTGCCCGCCAGGTCGTACTGCTGGCCGCGCGCCTTGCCCGGCTCGGTATCCAGCAGCGGCAGGTCTTCCCACATCGGCGCGGTGAACAGGTGGTGGCTGGGGTCCCAGCGATTTTCGTCTTTGTTCCACTCGAAGAGCGGGAAGTCGATCACCCAGCAGAAGGCGATCTTCTTGGGATCGGTGAAGCCCAACCGGCTGCCCATCTCGCGGCGGAGCGTGTCGAGCACCCCGCAAACCACCGGCTCGGTGTCAGATGCGAACAGGATCAGATCGCCGGGAGTGGCCTGCATGGCCGCCACGAGCGCCTGAAGCTGCTCCGCGCTGAAGAACTTGGCGATGGGCGAGCGGACGAGGCTGTCGCCTTCTTTTTCGACTGCCATCCAGGCCAGGCCCTTAGCACCCGCCGACTTGGCGAGGTCTTCGAGTTCGGTCATCTGCTTGCGGCTGTAATCGCCACAGCCCGGCACGCAGATCGCCCGCACGGGGTTACCGGCCTGCACGTTCTCGGCGAAGACCTTGAAACCACTCTGACCCACGATGCCGCTCAGATCGACGATCTCCATGCCGTAGCGCAGGTCGGGCTTGTCGGTGCCAAACCGGGCGCGCGCTTCGGCGTGGGTGAAGCGCGGGAAGGGCTTGTAGACCAGCTCGCAGTCGGTGACTTCCTCGATCAGCCGGGTGAACATCTCCTCGACCAGGGCCATTACGTCATCGCGCTGGACGAAGCTCAGCTCCATGTCCAACTGGGTGAATTCGGGCTGGCGGTCGCCGCGCTGGTCCTCGTCACGGAAGCAGCGCGCCACCTGGAAATAACGCTCGTACCCGGCCACCATCAACAACTGCTTGAGCTGCTGGGGACTCTGGGGCAGCGCGTAGAACTGGCCAGGGTGGACGCGGCTGGGGACCAGGTAGTCGCGCGCGCCTTCGGGCGTGGTCTTGAACAGGATCGGGGTCTCGATCTCGACGAAGCCCTTGCTGTAGAGGAAGGTGCGAATGAACCGGACCACCTCGTGCCGCAGCACGATATTGCGCTGCATGGCCGGGCGGCGCAGGTCCAGGTAGCGGTAGCGCATCCGCACCGGCTCGTCAACTTTTTCCTCTTTGTTGATGTAAAACGGCGTGGTTTTGGCCTGGTTGAGCACCACCACTTTGTCGGCGATGACTTCGATGGCCCCGGTGGGCAGATCGGGGTTTTCCATGCCCTCAGGCCGCCGGATGACCGTACCCGTGACCTGGACCACCCATTCACTCCGGGCCGCCTGCCCGATGGCGTGGGCTTCCGGAGCCGTCTGCTGGTTGATCGTGACCTGGGTCAAGCCCCAACGGTCGCGCAAATCCCAGAATACCAGGCCGCCGTGCTCGCGCCAGCGGTGCACCCACCCGGCCAGAGTCACTTGCTGGCCCGCGTGCTCGGCCCGCAATTCGCCGCAGTTATGCGTCTTTAACATACACGTATCCCCCGAAGGATTCACGATAAAAATATCGGAAAAGCTTAACACAAGGGGTATTGACAAGCAAAAGTTCACGCCGACCGAGGGGGAGACGGTCGGCGTGAACCCAGGGGGGACCGAATAATCGAATTGGGGGTTAGAGCACGACGGGCGACCCGCCATGCATCTGGCTTTCCACCCACCGGGCGATGTACGGGAAGCGATAGTTGTGGCCGCTCCAGGTCTCGGTCGTGGCAATGAAGGAGTAGATGATCATGCCCAGCGGCAGGGCGAACGAGGCGACGATGAGCGCGACGCCCGCGATGAACACTACCGGGAGCAAGATGAACCCGACCACCACCACACACAGCACCAGCGAGACGAACAACAGCACCACCCACACCAGGATGCCGACGACGAGCAGCGAAATCCAGCCAATGGTGCCCACCAACTGGATCGTGAAGGCTTGCAGCGCGTGGAAAGCCACGTACTCCGACCGCTTGCGGAACGAGAAGTAGATGAACAGCGGAATGAACATGGTCAGCAGCACGCCCAGGCCGCCGCTGCCCAGCGCGACCAGCGCGGTCAGCAGGGTACTGGCGTGCGCCAGGGCCGCCCATTTGCGCTCGTTGTCGCTGACGGAGGCCGGATCGTGCCAGCGCTTGACCTTGGGAGGCACGTGCACTTCCTCAGTCCCGCTGCCAGCGGCAGGCGCCGACTCGAGGCGGCTGCGATTCCAGCCGTGGTAGCGGGCTTCGTATTCCTCCACCACGTCATGCCCCTGACTCATTTCATCGCGGATGCGCCGACGGACGTCATCGACCGCATCACGGATGCGCGACGGGATCGGCACACCTTCTCCTTCGACATTCTTACCGCCGGAGGGGGTTTCTTCGCCGGGGTCTATTACGCGATTGGGGTCATCCATAGTGATTACTCCTGAGTTCAAGCTGTGGACTGGGTACCACAGGAAAAGTGCTGTCGTGTGTTTCCGTTTCACACATCTATACGCAGGCCATGCGAATCGGTTGCACGCCGGTAAAAGATCGTTAACCCTGCCAGGTGCGGTATACTTAGCGCGTTTGGGAGGTGGTACAATGTGGCGCGCATGGCTCAGCAATGATTTTACACTCACCAAGCGACACCTGGGAGTGATTCTAATGGCAGCGGGGGTTATTCTGCTAGCCGCCGGGGGAATCGCGCAAGTCGTGGGCACCGGGGGCGTGGGAACCGTTCAAAAACTGGTCTTAGCGGGCGGCGTGCTCAGCGTCGTGGTCGGGCTGACGCTGCTGCCTTTGGGCGATCAACCGGCCTGATGATGACCGTCATGGGAAATCGTTCGCGTTTCTGGCAGCGGCTCAGCCAGGGGCTGTTTGTCCTGGCTATCGCCTTGATGCTCGCCCACCTGGCGATCTACGTCCACTATGCCGTCGGGTTGATGCGCTTCCCCTTCGACTACGACCAGGGTGAAGGGTTCGAACTGGTCGATACGGTCATGCTCAGCCACGGCGACTGGCCGTACCGCAACAACGAAGTTTATCCCTTCTACGCCAGCAATTATCCGCCCCTGTTTCACGTGATGCTGATCCCGTTCGTCTGGCTGTTCGGCACCGACTACTGGTACGGGCGGCTGATCGGCTTCCTGGGCACGCTGGTAACCGCCTCGACCATCGGCCTGATCGTCTACCGCGAGGGGCGTGATCGACGGATCGCTTTGCTGGCCGGACTGGGCTTCCTGGCATCGAACTACGTGTATCACGTCGGCCCCCTGTTCCGGCAGCACATGATGATGGTGATGTTCGAAACGCTGAGCGTCGCCGTCCTGGCGCACGTCACCGCCATTCAAGACCAGCGCCGGCGCCGCCGGGTGATGGTGATCGGACTGCTGCTGCTCCTGGCCGCCGGATTCACCAAGCAGTTGGCGGTCGCCACCTGCGTGGCCGCGTTCGGATTCCTGTTCCTGCGCAATCCGCGCCGCAGCGTCGTGTGGGGCGCGATCCTGGCCCTCAGCGCGGGCGGGCTGTTCCTGTGGATCAACTGGGCGACGGGCGGCGAATGGTGGACCAACATCATCGCGGCCAACGTGAACACCTACCTGCCCCAACAGTTCGTCGGCCTGTTCAAGCAATGGTTCCGGCTGCACAGCGTCCTGATCCTCATGGCCGGGCTGTATGCCGCCTACGAACTTTACTTCGACCGGCTGTCGCTGTACACCATCTGGTGGGTGTGCGCGGTGGTCGATGCGGCGCTCTCAGGCAAGTGGGGCGCGGGCGACAGCTACTTCGCGACGGCCATCGCGGCGACCTGCGTGCTGTCAGGATTGTTCGCCGCCCGCACGCTGCATGGGACCTGGACCTTCCCTGACACCCCCCTGACCCGGCCCCTGGCGCGCGCGCGGTCCACGATCCAGCCCTATCACGTCGCGCTGCTGGCCGCCGCCGGGCTGCTCATCCCCGGCGCGTACCTGTTTTACGGCCTGCACGTGATCAAGATGCCGACGGAAGGCGCGATCTTTGGGCCGCTATCCGACAGGCTGGGATTGGCGTCGAGCTACGGCACGCGCTACGCTTTTTACGACGCGGCAGGCTGGACGGAAGGCTACGCGACCATCGGACACGTCCCAACCCAGACCGACATCGATCACGGCTGGCAAATCGTGGACCGGCTGCGGGCGAGCAACCTCCCGGCGCTGAGCGAAGAGGCGGGCTTCAGCCTGCGCGCCCACCAGGACGTGATCTCCAACCCGACGCAGCTCAAAAACCTGTACGAAAACGGTCTGTTCGACCCGACCAATCTGGTGACGGCCATCCGGGAGCACCGCTTCGGCGTGGTCGTGTTCCGCGCCCAGTTCTATCCCCTGCCCGTGCTGGACGCCGTCTATGAAGCGTACTACCCGGCGGAAGTGATCCCGATGAACGGGTTCAATTACGAAATCTGGCAGCCCGGCCCGCCGCAGGATCAGCGCGCAGCGTTCGCGGCACAGCTTGAGACGCTGGCCCCGGACGCGACGATCACGCTCCCGATCACGCTGCCCTTCGAGGATGCCGCGGCCTGGCTGAACCACGCGCTGGCCTACAACCGCTGGGAGCAGATCGAAGGCAAGACGCAGCCCTCCGGCTCCGATCTCCAGTGTCTCATCTCCACGTATGCCCAGGAGGATCGGGCCATCCGCTTCGAGTCATGCCCGGCAGCCGGTGGGACCGTCCTGACCCTTGAGGAGCACAGCGAGTGATATGATCCCGGCACGGCGCAACCTGTGGCTTTCGACCCTGCTGCTCCTGGCGATCATGGCCGTGCTCATCCGGCAGTGGCCGCAGCGCAGCCTGTGGTACGACGAGACGGTCAACGCCTATTTTGCCGAACATTCCTGGTCCGATCTGTGGGACTGGTGCACGCGGACCGACAACCAGATGCCGCTGGATTTCGCCGTGCTCAAGCTGTGGAGCACGCTGGCCGGAACGAGCGAGTTTGCGCTGCGGGCGCTGTCGGTCGGGTGCGCGGGGCTGGCCGTGGCCGGAATCATCGCGCTGGGGCGGCGGCTGAGCGGGCGCGCCGCGGGCGGTTGGCTGGCCGCGCTGGCGCTGGCGCTCAGCCAGAGCTTTCTCTATGCCGCCTACGAAGTCCGGCCTTATGCCCTGCTGCTGGCGCTGTTCACCTGGTCCAGCGTGGTGTTCTGGGCGCTCTGGGAGCGCTATGAACAGCCGCGGTCCCCTCTGGATCGCCGCTACGCCCGGCTGCTGGCGCTGTACCTCGTGCTGGCGCTGGCGCTGATCTACACCCACTACACCGCGTTCGTGGCCCTGGCGGCGCACGGCCTGTACGCCGGAGAGCAGACCCTCACCCGGCGTTCACGACGGCGCGTGACGATCCTGGCGCACCTGGGGATCGGGCTGGCGCTGGGCTACGCGCCCTGGCTGCTGGCCCTGTCCGGGCGCGACGTGCGGGCGGGGACGGCCTACGCCGGGCGCGTCAAACTGGGCACCGCGCTGCAAACCCACATCGACTTCTACGCCTACGGGCAGCGGATCGTGCCGCAAGACGCCCCGCCTTACACCCTGGCCGTCGTGCTCCTGCTGACCGGCCTGATCGTCGGGTGGTTGCTGCTCCTCCGCCACACCGCGTCAGGACGGACGGGCTTCGTCTTCGCGCTGCTGATGCTGATCGTGCCGCTGGGCGGGCTGGTGCTGATGGTGTACGGCGTCCAGGCCAAGCTGTCGGGGCGCCACGGCTGGCCCGCCTGGATCGGGATCGCCCTGGTGCTGGGGCTGGGACTGGCGGCGCTGGACCGCTGGCGCCGGGTCCGCTGGCTGCTGTGGACGGCGGCCTGTGTGGTGATCGCCCTACCCGCGACGACACATTACCAGCCGATCTATAACAGCTATCTGCGCGAAGCCTTCGCCTATGTGAACCAGCACAGCGAGACGGGCGACGTGCTGGTGCTGCGCGACGGGACGTTGTTCACGGCTGCGGGATACTACCATGCCCGACTGCCCTGGATCGGACTGCCGTCCGACCGTCTGACCGACGTCAACCGGTTTCTGTTCTTCGACGACGCCGCGCACGACCTGGACGCGCTGATCCAGCGCACGCACGCCCGCCGGGTGTGGGTGATCGCCTGGCAGGGCGCCATCATGGACCCGCAAAACCTGGTCGAAGGGATTCTTGACGCCACCGGCGAACGCCAGCCCCTGGAGGATTCTTACGGGTTTGGCGACGTCGCGGTGGCCCTCTACCACGTGCGGGAGCGCCCGCTCAGCTTGTACCAGCAGGTCAGCGCCCTGCCCCCGGTGGCGCAGACGCCGCCCGATGGCCCGATCTCCTACGGCGGCTACGTGCTCAACCGGGGTCCCATCCCCCACGGCGGAATCGTCGCGATCCAGACCTGGTGGAAGCGCGGCAGGTCGATCATGCCGGGGATGCGTGTCAGCGTACGCCTGTACGACACGCGCGGCAACTTCTATACCCAGTTCGACCAGCCCCCGGTCTCGCCGTCGTTCGGGCAGGAAAACTGGCCGCCGGACAGCCTGATCCTGAGCCGCTTCTTCCTGTGGGTACCCGCGACCATCCCTCCTGGACCGGCAGAAGTGCGAATGCTGATCTACGACATGGCGGGCACCTTCAAGCCGATCAGCGTGCCCCTGGGCCGCGTGGAGATCCGCGACTAGTCCGCCCCTCAAAAAAAGACCCGGCGTGAACCGGGTCCTGTCAACCCTGCCTACGCCTTACGCGTGAACAGGAACACTCCCACCAACGCCAGCACCACGCCTGCGACTATCGCCACCAGGGGCAGCGTGGTCCCGAACAACTGAATCTTGTTCATGGCATCTTCGGCGTCTTTTTTGGCATCCTTGAGGGTCTGTTCCGTTCCCTGGTATGTGAACGCCGAGACGGTCACCCGCGAGGCCGCCTGCTGTTCCTCAGGCATTTTCGCCAGCAGCGGCACCGCTTCCAACACCGCGTCGCCCAAACCCGCCTTACGGATTTCGGTTTTCTTGGTATCGATCAAGACGCCGCTTTCAGGCTCGACCCAATATTCGGCCTGATATTCGTAGTAATATTTCAAAGGCACCTCGTCACCCTCAATGGCGTTGAGGATCATGGGGACAACCGCCTTAATCGTCTCCGGAACATCAGCCGTCTGGATCAACGCCTGGAACTGGTCCTTCGGCAGCGCCGCGGGGAGTTTCATGATCGCGACTGCCGCCGGATCAATCGGCTGGGGACCGCTGGAGGACGTGAAGTAATAAGTATCGATCCCGCCGTGCTTTTCTTCCTTCTCATACTTGAGCGTGATGGTGGTGCGATAATCATCGCTCCAGCCGGGGTAATCCTTCTTCTCGGAATCAATCGGCCACCCCATCACCAACCCCTCGCGCGTCCAGAACCCTTCTTTTTCCGCCCAGGACGCCGGATAGCTGCTCGCGAACTCCATCGTCTTACGGTTGAGGGCATAGCGTTTTACGACTTGCTGCAAGGGCTGCCCGCCGGACGACAGGGTTTGCTCTTCGAGCACCAGCGCCACATCGCCATCCACCGCTTCGGTCTTGAAATGGCGCTGAAGGTCGATCTTCAAATCTTTCATGAACTCGAAGGTGGCCGGGTTCAGGATGACCGGCATATCGCCTGTATAGTAGCGGGTGGTATCGACGTCGTCCGGGAACTGCTTCATGCCCGGCACGACCACCGCCATCACGATCACTCCGGCGACGACCAACAGCGCGCCCAGGCACAGTAATACTCCTCCCAAAACCTTACGATTCATTGAAAACGCCTCCTTGTGCGGTCTCACAACCGGGATAAAGTGGTGCATCTGTTTGTAACTGTCCAAACGTTCAGAGTTGGACAGGTGTACAGTCCAGTTCATGGGATTTAACACTGTCATCCGGGATTAGTTGTGGTACAATGCTGGCGCTTCAAGACCAGTGATTTTCCGGCTCGCGCTGGCCGGATTAGTTAGGTGAGGAAAGATGGCTGAATATCAGGGGTTTACGCTTTGGTTTACGGGTCTCTCCGGGGCGGGCAAAACGACTGTGGCCGTCGCGCTGGAAAAAGAACTGCGCGCGCGCGGGCTGAAGATCGAACGGCTGGATGGCGACATCGTCCGGCAAGGGCTGACGCGCGATCTGGGCTTTTCCAAAGAAGACCGCGATAAGAACATCGAGCGCGTCACCTTCGTATCGAAGCTGCTCTCGCGGAATGGCGTCGGCGTGCTGGCCTGCTTCATCTCACCGTACCGCGAAGTACGCAATGCCACCCGCCAGGAAACGACGAATTTCATCGAAGTGTTCGTCCACGCGCCGCTGGAAGTCTGCATCTCCCGCGACGTGAAGGGCATGTATGCCAAAGCCCTGGCCGGTCAGATCAAGAACTTCACCGGGGTAGACGATCCCTACGAAGAACCCGTGAATCCGGAAATCACCCTGAACACGCACCAGGAAACGCTCGAAGAGAGCGTCGGCAAGTGCATCGCTTACCTCAGCGAGCACGGTTTTTTGACCCCTGTCAGCGAACCGGCCACCCAGCAAGCCTAGTTGAACAGCAAACAGGCCCTCCCGCGACACCGGGTAGGGCCTGTTTTTTTACCCACGAACAGCGCGCTAACGCGGGCGGCGGTGAACCCCCGTCACCCGGTGCATCACGTGAAAGTCGGCATAGCCCTTGACCTTGCGCGGCTCCAGCGGTTCAGCGACGAACAGATCCCGCACGCGATCAAAAGCGCGTTGGCTGATGATCGTCTCGCCCGCCAGCGCATTCTCTTGCAGCAGCTTGGCGAAGTTGAACGGCGCGCCAATGGCCGTGAATTCCTTGCGGCTGGGGCTGCCGACGTTGCCGAGCGTCGCGATGCCGGTATCGACCCCGATCCCATAAAACAAACACTGCTCCGGCGGCAGGATTTCGTGCAGCGCCCGCACGTCGTAGGCCATCGACAGCGCCGCCCGCACGGCGCGCTCGACATGATCCTCCTGGGGATTGAGCTGCGTGTTGAACAGCCCGACTACGGCGTCGCCCATGTATTTGTCGATGATGCCGTCGTAAAGCTGGATCGCGTCGCAGCTCACGGTCAGGTAGCGGCTGATCACTTCCATCAACTGCTCCGGGTCAAGCTGCTCGCTGAAGGTCGTAAAGCCGCGCACGTCGGCGAAGATCACCGAAATCTCGCGCTCGTCGCCGCTCAGCCCCAGGCTGTCGATACTCTGGATATTGTGCACCAGGCTGGCCGGGAGATAGGTGCGGACCACGTTGAGAGTCGCATCGCGCTTCTTGATCTCGGTCAGATCGTCGACCACCAGCGCCATCCCGTAGGTCACTCCCTGAAGATCCTTCAAGGGGGCGAGCTTGAGGCTCAGGTTGACCGCCCCCCGCCCCGGCAGAACCGGCTCGATTTCGATCACCTGCTGGCGATCGTTTTCCCGGACAGCCTGGATGAACGTCCCAAAGCCCTCGAAGACGCCCGGCAGCACCGACTGAAGCGGCTGGTTGACCACCTGGGCATAGGGCACCCCCAGGATGCGCTCGGCAGCCGCGTTGTACAGCAGAATGTGGGTGTCGATGTCGGTCGTGATAACGCCGCTG